>JASLFS010000008.1 GCA_030150505.1 Vitreoscilla sp.
TTGTATAGTTCTTTTTTGAATCAGTGTGAGGCATCATTGCACTCACACTTATCGGTAATCTGTTTTGTTAAAGAGCAGTGCTACTGACTGGTTTGTGTTGCTGTGTCAGCAGCGAAGAAACCGAACTATACGCCAACACCCTATAACCGTCAACTACTTTAACAACCTTTTTTACAAAAATAATAGAAAAATTCAACAAATGCCTATTTATTAACAACTTTTATTTCAAATCTATTAACTACTTTTTTAAAATCATACCCAACATCTGGTAACTTGCCTTTCAACTCACACTCAATATCAATGTAAATATAGTCTGCAAAAATGGCTATAAAGCAATTATTGGCAAAAATAATGCTATTTATGACGAAATGAGGATGGCTTGTTAACTCAGTAGCACTACTATCTAGCAACTGAAGTTCCAATCATGATAGCGATTTGATTTAAAAATATAGCTTCATTAATAAGTCTACTGCTAAACATTAATGAGCTGTTTACAGTTTTCTTTATAAATAAAATCAAATTTCTTTACTCATTTCATTTTATCTAACGCTTAACGCCATTTTGATAGCTTATTAAATACATCTCGATAAAAGCACCAACCAATCGACACATTCAATATCAACATAAACAACTTAAACATTTGTATTTAAATATAAATTTTATAAAAAATTCACTTTATTATTAATAATTTAATTTAAATTTAAAACAATCAATTATGAGATGAAATGTATTGTTATAGAAATTTATACATGCTAATGTCCTTACTACACCAGCATTAGACTGGTTATTCAAGGAGAAATAGAATATGAAAACAACAACGAAGGTAAATCCCGTATTAGGACCCAGTGAAGTTGTCGCCTTAGCCGTCGGGGCAATGGTGGGTTGGGGTTGGATTGTTATGACTGGAGATTGGGTTATTCACGCTGGCAGCCTTGGTAGTATTGTTGCCATGCTAATTGGTAGCCTAATTATTATATCGATAGGTTTATCATATGCAGAGTTAGCTGCTGCAATGCCACAAGAAGGTGGCGCTCAGGTTTTTACTGAGCGAGCTTTAGGCAGATTCGCCTCTTTCATTTGTACTTGGTCTTTGATAGTTGGTTATTTATCAGTGATTGCATTTGAAGCTGTCGCTTTACCAACTGTCTTTGACTTTATTACCACCGATTACCAAAAAGTATATTTATGGACAGTAGCTGGCTGGGATGTTTACCTAACCTGGGTTTTAGTAAGCATGGCAGGAACAGCATTTGTCGTTGTTCTCAATTACTTTGGCGTAGATTATGCAAGTTTATTTCAAAAAGTGATTACAGCTTTAATTATATTTGCTGGCTTAACTATGGTTGCATTCTCTTTATTTGGAGGAAGTGTTAATAATCTTATGCCTTTTTGGGCCAGTTCTTCTGAATCCAGTACAACAACTACTCATTCTGCATTAACAGGAATGTTACCTGTTCTTATGTTAGTACCATTTATGTTTTTAGGATTCGATGTTATCCCCCAAACAATTACAGAAATTAAATCAGAACCAAAAGTTATTGGTAAATTAATTATTGTTTCTTTATTACTAACATCATTCTTTTACTGTGCCATTATTTTCGGCGTTGCAATGACCATTCCTCGCGAACAATTAAGCATCGGTATGCTAGCGCCGCCAACCGCAATGACGCTACTACTAAATAACCCAATAGCAGGAATGGCAATGGTATTTGCTGGTTTAGCTGGCATCATGACAACTTGGAACGCACTATTTATCGGTGGTAGCCGTGCTATTTGCGCACTTGCCAAGAAAAATATGCTGCCTCAGTTTTTGGCTTATGTTCATCCAAAATACCAAACGCCAACACATGCAATCTTATTATTAGGTGTTTTGACGCTATTTGTACCTTTACTAGGTCGCCAAGCACTTTTATGGTTCGCCAATTCAGGTAGCCTTGCTATTGTTATCGCTTATTTTTTAGTTTGCTTATCCTTTATTATCCTACGCCAGCGTGAACCACAACTAGAACGCCCATTTCGTGTTCGCTATGGTGGCATTATTGGTTACGCAGCATTAATTGGTAGTTTTGGCTTGGTTCTAATGTATCTACCTTTCAGCCCTTCCGCATTGAGTATTAAAGAATGGGTAATCTGGGGAATTTGGATGACAATAGGTCTTATCCTTTATATGAAATCATCCATTTCACAATCACAGCCCCATATTCAATATAAGAACTCTAATAGCCTACAATAAACAAAAAAAGCACCGTAAATTACGGTGCTTTTTGATGATACTTATTGAGTTAGCTACTAATAATCAGATATTTTATTAAGAATACCTTAGCATCTATATAGATACATAACTAATCTTGTATCTTATTTAGACTGGTTTAATCATAATTTCTAGCTTGAGCCGTACCATAACCTTGGATAAAAGATTCAGGCATTTTTTTGGGGCGCCCCGTTGATAGCTCCACGCACACAAAATGAGTGACCGCTTTTAATAAAGTCTTACCATCAGAAAGACGGATTAGCTGAAAATATCGACTCATGCGTAACTTATTTTCAATTGGGCCTACCCATGTTGCCATTCGCAAAGCCTCTCCCTCGAAACAACTGGCTAAATAATCAACTTCATGACGACCAATCACCATCGCCCTATCAAGCTCCTGATATTCAGGCAAACCTAATTTCAAAAATCGTGAATGCTCCCATGCACATTTTTCCATCCAAGACACATACTGCGCATTATTAACATGCCCCAGCTCATCAATATGTTCTGATAAAACTTCAATATCAACCGTAAATGGGCTTTCCCATTGCCAATTCAACTGTTCCACATTCATTGAAATTCTCTTTATTGCTTTTGATGCATTGGCGTAACTTGATAACCTTCGTCTTCTAAACGCTCTAATAAATTATCATCTCGAATCATGTTTTCAACCGGAACCAAAACCAATGTTGAGTTTTGCGAAAATATGAGATTCAAACGATTAACATATCGCTGATTTATTGTTTTCAAATACTGTGCATTATTATTATCAATAACCGCTTTGTCTGATTGATTAAGCCTTCCAGTTTCGAAATTACGCTCCAGATCCATCAAACCTTGTAAGTTATTACTGTGATATGCATCATAGCTATCATGAAAGTATTGAGAAAAACCATTGGGTACTAAAGTTAAAACATTATCAACTTGCAACTGCCAAAATCGATCATCAAACTTCAAAAATTCTCGTAAAGTTCCATTTAAAGTGCTCAAATAAAAAACTGTTTTACGATCTTCCTTCGCAATTTTTTCCAACTGACTTGGCAACTTTTTATCCCACACATCAAACTCAGCGGGCTTCAAAGTATTAAACAAGCCCGATGTAAACATAACGGTTTGGGTTTCATTACCAAAAGATTCTACTCGGTTATCATAATCTTTTACCCAATTTGGATCACCATATTGTTTAATACTGCGCCGAGCTTTATTTAATCTTTTTTTCCCTAATATCTTTTCCAAATCCCCATTTGAAATCAATCTCATCATTTCATACATTTCATCTTGAAACTTCTCATCACTCTCATCTGAATAACGAAGAGGAAGTACCAATTGTTCTGTATTTTGATACGCCTGCAATACCTCTGTAGGCAATACTTCATCTTGCTTCGCATAATCATAATAAGTATAAATATATGATGTTGGCTGCCCTTTTTTATCAATTTTCCAAAACAATTCATTTTCCTGCACAGCTGGAGAGATCGCTTGCGCTGTCAAGCTCATAACCAACAGCACCGTTCCTACCAGCCATTTATTTAATTTCTTCATATTTTCATTTCTCATTGCATTTTATTTAATCAAAAGAAGAGTAAACCGGCGTTACTCGATATCCTTCTTTTCGTAATAATTCAACTAAACCATTAGGTCCATACAAATGAAGCCCCCCAACAGCAACCAAACTAGAATCATCTCCTAGCTTCTGCAGCAATGGTTTCATCCAATTTAAGTTTCTTTGGGTTAATAACAAATCCTTAGAAAAGGCTTGCCAATACTGGGCTGTTTCTGGCAAATATTTTACTAACTTCTTATTTTCTTCTTTGTTTAACAATTCAACTAATTCTTTGGGTTGATTGCTTCGATAGTACTGATAAAGTTGCTGAGCCAAATTAGCATCATCTTCATTCGAAATCAGCATTTCATCAATATGTTCCAATAAAAAAGGCAACGGAATACCTTGCACATATGAAACAGTATCAAAAACAGATTCTAAACTACTGATTGATTTATTGTCCTGTTGAGCCTTTTCTACTAACTGCATATCAATGCCATTTTCTATACTGAACTCATCAGGAAACGAAACATATTGTAAACTTTCCCAAATAACCCATGGTGCAACTTGGCTTAACTGCTCCTCAGTATAATTATCGTCCTTGCTTAACAACAATTTAACTGCCTGATTAAACCTATCTTCTCCTAAATCTTTTTTAGCATTACCTTGAATATTCAATAGATACCGCATAAATACATCTGTATTTTCAGGGGAAATATCATAAACATTAGCCTCTACCACCAACTGATTGGTTTCTAAGTATGCTTTACGAATTATTTCCGGTAGCTCATCATCTTTCTTAGCAATATGCATCGTGCCAACCAAATATGATGGTTTTTGTCCTAGCTTTTCTACCTTCCAAATTAATGTATTTTCTTTAACTTCCTGCTGTGCAAATACCGTTGTAATAGATAGAAAACAAAAAAGCACCGCTATGATGCTTTGATAGTACTTTTTACTAATCATTATTTATTTACTCAATTTATTAAGAATTTCCATCAAAAAACACCTCTTTCAGGCAGCCTATCTTATATATAAATATTTAATTTATTTCAAGTTTTAAAAAATCAAAACATTACAAACAAAAACTCTTGACAAATATAACTTTTTATAAATAGCCACTTGATTTTTAATCATCCATCCTTATATAGAAAACATACAACTTAACTATAGGATATTTCAATAATGAGATTTGACAAACTAACTAGCAAGTTTCAACAAGCTCTTGCTGATGCACAAAGTATGGCATTGGCAAATGATAGCAGCTACTTAGAAGCATTGCATATCTTCAAAGTATTATTAGATGATAGCAGTAGTGGCATCACACAACTATTAGATACAGCAGGCATTAACAGTAAAACGGTTAAGCAACACATTAACCAAGCCATTGATGGTTTGCCAAGAGTCACTGGCACC
Organism: Vitreoscilla sp.; assembly: GCA_030150505.1. Taxonomy (GTDB): domain Bacteria; phylum Pseudomonadota; class Gammaproteobacteria; order Burkholderiales; family Neisseriaceae; genus JASLFS01. Next base: position 5,211 of record JASLFS010000008.1, read on the forward strand.
AATGGCGAATTATTACCAAGCTCAGAATTACAAAAAGTTTTGAACCTAATGGATAAAGCTGCCACCAAACGCGGTGATAGCTACATAGCCAGTGAACTTTTTCTTATTGCAGCTTTAGAGGCCAAAGAAAAATGTGCTGATATTTTGAAAAAATCTGGTGCAACAGAACACAACATCAATCAAGCAATTGATAATATTCGAGGAGGCGCTCAAGTGGATAATCCCAATGCTGAAGATCAACGTGATGCATTAAATAAATATACTTTAGACCTAACTGAACGCGCTCGTGAAGGAAAAATTGACCCAGTTATCGGTCGAGATGATGAAATTCGCCGTGCAATCCAAGTTTTACAACGCCGTACCAAAAACAATCCTGTTCTTATTGGTGAACCTGGTGTTGGTAAAACAGCCATTGTCGAAGGTTTAGCACAACGCATTGTCGATGGTGAGGTTCCAGAAAGCCTACGCAACAAACGTTTATTAGTATTGGATTTAGCAGCACTTATCGCAGGAGCAAAATTCCGTGGAGAATTTGAAGAGCGTTTAAAAGCAGTTTTAAATGACTTAGCCAAAGATGATGGCAATACCATTATTTTCATTGATGAAATCCACACGCTTGTTGGTGCTGGTAAAGCCGATGGCGCAATGGATGCTGGCAATATGTTAAAACCAGCTTTGGCTCGTGGTGAATTACACTGCCTTGGCGCAACGACATTAGATGAATATCGCCAATACATTGAAAAAGATGCAGCACTTGAGCGTCGCTTCCAAAAAGTAATGGTGGGTGAGCCAAGTGTTGAAGACACTGTTGCTATCTTGCGAGGCATTCGTGAGAAATATGAAATTCACCACAAAGTAGACATTACCGATCCGGCTATTGTTGCCGCTGCAGAACTATCAGCACGGTATATTACAGATCGTTTTTTACCTGACAAAGCCATTGACCTAATTGATGAAGCAGCAAGTTTAATCAAAATGGAAAGCGAATCTATGCCTGAAAGCATGGATAAAATTTCTAGACGTTTAATTCAATTGCGAATTGAACGAGAAGCATTGAAAAAAGAAACAGACGATGCCAGTAAAAAACGCTTGGAATTAATTGAAGAAGATATTGAAGCCGAAGAAAAAGCATTTGCTGATTTAGAAGAAGTCTGGAAATCAGAAAAAGCATTGGCTCAAGGAAGTACTGGTATCAAAGAAGAAATTGATAAAGTACGAGTGCAAATGGCTGCCTTGCAACGTGAAGGCAAATGGGAAGAAATGGCTAAACTACAATATGGTTTATTGCCAGAGCTAGAAGAAAAACTGAAACAAGCAGAAGCCGCTGCAGATGGCAAAGATGCCAATAATACTTTATTGCGCACCAAAGTAACTGCGGAAGAAATTGCGTTGATTGTTAGCCGAATGACAGGCATTCCAGTAGCCAAAATGATGGAAGGCGAACGTGAAAAACTCCTTCAAATGGAGAATGTTTTGCATGAACGTGTTGTTGGGCAAAATGAAGCTGTAACTGCTGTTTCAAATGCTATTCGCCGCTCACGCTCTGGTTTATCTGATCCAAATAAACCATATGGTAGCTTCCTATTTTTAGGCCCAACTGGCGTAGGTAAAACTGAACTATGCAAAACATTGGCACAGTTTTTATTTGATAGCCCTGACCACTTAGTTCGCATCGACATGTCTGAATACATGGAGAAACATTCTGTTGCTCGTTTAATTGGTGCGCCTCCAGGTTATGTTGGCTATGAAGAAGGTGGTTATTTAACCGAGCAAGTTCGCCGTAAACCTTATAGCGTCATTTTATTAGATGAAGTAGAAAAAGCCCATCCAGACGTTTTTAATATCCTGTTACAGGTATTGGATGATGGTCGATTAACAGACGGACAAGGTCGTGTGGTTGACTTTAAAAATACAGTCATCGTGATGACTTCAAACATTGGTAGCCAACATATCCAAAGCATGGATACCAGTGATTATGACGCCATTAAAGATGCTGTTATGCAAGATGTCAAAACATACTTCCGCCCTGAATTGATTAACCGAATTGATGAGATTGTTGTATTCCATGGATTAGATCAAGCTAGCATACGCAATATTGCTAAAATCCAGCTCCAAAACTTATCAAAACGTTTATTAAGCATGGATTTATATTTAAAAATTGATGATGCAGCATTGGATGTTTTGGCTAAAATTGGTTTTGACCCAGTTTATGGTGCTCGCCCACTAAAACGAGCAATCCAAGCTGAATTGGAAAACCCATTGGCACAAGCATTACTGGCTGGTCAATACAAACCAGAAGAAACCATTAATGTCACAGCCAAAGATGGAAAACTACAATTCATCTAATCTAAGTTTTTAAATCAAGAAAAGGCTTATGTATATACATAAGCCTTTTTATTTAGTTCTTACAAGCAATCATTAAATATATTCATTCATTGGCTTGGTCATATAAACATTATTTGGCATTTTATCTGTTGTAACAAAGCCAGATGGGCTATTAATTAAAGCAGGAATACGATTAACAACTGTTGCACAAGTTAGCTCCACAGTCGCAGGGCGATTAATTTCAATAGATGTATCTGGCTCACCAATTAACTGCCAGCTATTTTTATCGCTCTCATCCCCCGTTAAAATCTTACCAATGCATTCGGTCTCTAAGGTAATTCCCTCTTTTGTCTCAGTAACAACCACGGCAGATAAACCCAAAACATCACCCTTTTTAACAGTCATTTTCAAGGTTTCTGAATAAGTATCTTCAACAGCTACTTGAGGAACACAACGTTGTATCTGACTGATAATGGTTAAACCCAAACGCTCACACAACCAACCATTTTGAGTCCACATATAAGGAGGCGCATATTCTCCACTAGCAATTTTTTGAGAAATGACATCATAAGGTAAGTCATTATACAGGCCAATTTGTTCGTTAAAATCATCAACATTCAAACCCGCACCATGCCCTTGAGCCAATGCAATGCCATAATCTTCTACGTTATAGCAACTAGATCCTTTGATTTTTTGAATACGATGCATTGAACCAGCTAAAGTATCAATCAAAACACCCCAATACATATCAGGATAACCACTACCAGCAAGCGTACATTCATTGGCTTTTGCCAACGCATCTAATTTCTCAGTAAGCTCTGGTGCAGAATTCCATGGATACAATGCTTCTTCACCCGTACTAATCGCATTAATACCCAACTTAGCAAACAATGTATAGGCATCATTCAAATCACTCATGGTACTCAATGTTGCAATCACACCGACATCTGGCTTTAATAAAGCCAAGGTTTCTTCTGCTTCAGATAAAGCTTGTACTTTGACTCCAGTTAATTCAATTCCGGCTATTTCACCAATATCTTTGCCAATTACATCAGGATTAATATCAAAGGCAGCAACAACTTCTGCGCCTTTTTCTTGTAAATACCGAATCAAATATTTACCCATTTTCCCACAACCATATTGCACAGCTCTAATCTTATTCATCATCTCACCCTTTATTATCATTAAGAATATGCATTGATTTAAAATGCAATCATGAAAAAAAGAAGGCTTTCTACGAATAGAAAGCCTTCTTTTTAATTAGAATGGAATATCATCATCTAAATCATCAACAATTGGCGCCGGAGCTGGTTTTACTCTTTTCGGAGCAGCTGGAGGAGCGCTATTCATGGCTGGAGCTTGATTATAATCTTGTGTATCCATTTGGTTATCATAACCACCTGAACCACCCATATTATCTTGTCGAGAACCAACCATGGTTAATGTATTACCAATAATGTCATATGCTGTACGTTCCAAACCGTCTTTACCAGTATATTTTCTAGACTGAATACGACCTTCAACATACACTTGGCTACCTTTTTTCAAATATTGGCCAGCCACTTCAGCTTGACGACCAAAAAATGTAATATTGTGCCACTCTGTTCTAGTTTGACGTTCGCCGTTTCTATCTTTCCATTGCTCACTTGTTGCAATGCTAAAGTTAGCGACTGCATCGCCACTTGGCATATAACGAACTTCTGGGTCACGACCAAGATTACCTAATAAAATTACTTTGTTAACTGACATGAGTTGCTCCAATAAGGATTTGCTCTACAGCATCATCATCAAATCCGCGCTGTAAAACTTTTAAATAAATACTTTCCTGGCCATCATCAAAGGCAACTTCTTCAACACCAGCCACAATGCTGATTTTTTGCTGTAAAAGACCTAAATGATTTGCCCAATGTTTGGGAATGCTTTTAACGATATTTTTAACTGGTTTTGGAGCCGGTGCACTTAATGCAATCAAAAACCACAATACCATTAATATGGTGCAGAAACTAAAAATCCCAACAAAACCATGTTGCTTAAAAATATAACCACCTAAAGCACCACCCATAAAGACGCCCAAAGACTGCATGGTATTATAAACACCCATGGCTGTTCCTTTGGTTTGTGCTTTAGATATTTTTGAAACCAATGATGGCAATGTTGCTTCTAAAATATTAAACCCAATAAAATACACAATCAATGCAGCTAAAATAACCCATAAATCTTGTAAATGAGTCGCTAAAATTAATTGTGCAATCACCAATAAAGCAATGGCACTGACAAAAACTTGTTTAAGCTTATGCCGAGTTTCACCAATGATAACAGCTGGCACCATTAAAATCAGGCCAACGGTGACTGCCGGCAAATAAACTTTCCAATGCTCTTGCTTATCTAAACCCAATTCAACCAAGGCCAATGGCAATGATAAAAACAATGCCATTTGTGCTGCATGCAAAAAGAAAATACCAATATTCAAACGCCACAGTTGCGTATTTTTCAAAACCAACGGCAAACTTGCTGTTTTAACGCCAGAATCCAAATGTGATTTAATTTTTTTAGGTGCAGGTACCAGAAAATGCACTAAAGCCATAGAAATAATGGTTAACACACCTGTTAATGTAAACATACCAGGTACACCAATCAGCCCTTGTAAAAAAGGACTAATGACCAAACTACCAGCAAAAGTTAAACCAATGCTCAATCCAATCATGGACATAGCACGGGTACGAACTTCCTCTCGAGTTAAATCCGCTAGTAATGCTGTTACCACTGCACTAACTGCCCCAGCACCTTGAATGGCTCGTGCTAAGGTTAACATTTCAATGGAAGTGGCACTGGCGGCAAGAAAGCTACCCAATGCAAAAATAACCAAGCCAAAATAAATAACTGGTTTGCGACCTAATTTATCTGATACAAAACCAAATGGCAGTTGGAAACAAGCTTGGGTTAAACCATAAATACCCATTGCCCAACCAATCCAAATAGCGTTATTACCATTGTGCAATGAAGGTGCATATAAAGCAAAGACTGGCAGGATTAGAAATAACCCCAGCATTCTTAACGCATAAACTGAAGCCAGTGTAATACTGGCACGTAATTCAATTGGGTTCATAACAGCGACTACCCTTAGATAATAAAAGTATGTTTAATCTCATTTATAGAGATCCATTGTATTGCCAGTTCCTGTGATAGGTTCCTAATACAGCATTCGGATATTTAGGCTTGCCTAAGCTACCATTAAATCGACCTAATGCTCGAGACATATTACCATTTTCAAGATTTAAATAATGCCGCAAAATTGTACATCCATATCGTAAATTTGTCCGAACATCAAATAAATTATGATTAGATGCTCCAATATAGCGCACCCAAAATGGCATAACTTGCATTAACCCCTTAGCACCAACACTGCTAACAGCATATCGACGAAAAGCACTTTCCACTTCAATTAATGCCAATACCAACTGAGGATCCAAACCAGCTCTCGTTGCTTCATAATGAACATTCAACAAAATCATTCGTTGCTCAATTGGATTACTCTCAAATCGCCCTATTCTCTTTTGCATTTCAGCCAACCAAACGGCTGCAGCCTGGGGAGAGGAAAAATACAAACGGGGAGCATTTACATTGGCAACCGATTGACGCATGCTAGAAGCAACATTATCAGCCAATGTTTCTTCTCGTTGAGCTCCTGCTTGTGCTAAAGGCAGCAATGCAATACTGCCTAAGCCAAATAACCATTGACGTCGTGAACATTTCTTCATGGTTTGACGACACAATCCTTCTATTTATTAATACTTATTTCTTAATCAACCAATCCCACAAAAGTCCATTCCGTTTGCTCACCAGCTCGCATTGGCACCAAAACTTCACTGCCATAAGCAATCTGTTCTGGAATGTTTTGAGATTGTTTAATCAATTTAATTTTACGTGTATTAATTGGTAAACCATAAAAATTAGGACCATTGAAGGCAGCAAAAGCTTCTAATTTATCTAAAGCATTCGCTTTTTCGAAAACTTCAGCATAAAGCTCTATGGCGATATGCGCACTAAAAATACCGGCGCAACCACAAGCATTTTCTTTAGCATGTTTTGCATGTGGTGCAGAATCTGTTCCTAAAAAGAACTGATGTGACTTATCCCCTGTAATGGCTTTTACCAATGCTTCACGATGAGTTTCACGTTTTAAAACAGGCAAACAATAATGATGCGGATGAATACCACCGACCAATAAGCTATTGCGATTTAACAATAAATGCTGCGGAGTAACACTGGCTGCAATATTATTACCCAAACTCATGACAAAGTCAGCCGCTTCTACTGTTGTAATGTGTTCAAAAACCACTTTTAAGCCTGGAACTTGTTTCATGATTGGAGCAAGCACTCGTTCAATAAACATGGCTTCTCTATCAAAAACATCAATCTCAGCATCTGTCACTTCGCCATGCACCAATAACAAAATCTCTTGTTGTGCCATTGCTTCTAATACTGGAAGTAATTTTTGCAGATTGGTTACGCCTGAATCAGAGTTTGTTGTTGCGCCAGCAGGATACAATTTAAAAGCAACAATACCAGCTAACTTGGCTTCCTGAACCATCTGTATTGTGGTTTTATCTGTTAAATACAAAGTCATTAACGGTGCAAAGTTAACATTTTCAGGAATAGCTGCTTCAATATTTTTCTGATAAGCCAAAGCATCATTAACATTCACCACAGGCGGACGCAAGTTCGGCATAATCACCGCTCTTGCCATTTGACGAGCCGTGTATGGTAAAACTGCCTGTAAAGCTTCGCCATCGCGTAAATGCAAATGCATATCATCTGGTTGAGTTAAAATTAATGTTTGCATGCTATCTATTACACCCCTTATGTATGTACTATCATTATCACAACATTCAACAATGCCCCATTCGCATTATTTATGTTTCACAGTAATCGTAAAAAACACTTCATTATTTTCTTCTGTTTCTTCTATTGAAATAATTTCATGTCCAGTGTGCTTACAAAATGATTCAAAATCCCCTGGTGCGCCTTTATCAGTTGCTAAAACCGATAAAATATCACCTGTTTCCAACTCAGCTAAGCCTTTTTTTGCTTTTAAAATAGGCAACGGACATTTTAAACCTTTAACATTTAATACAACTTTATTACTCATATCATTAACTACCTAAATTTGGTTTTACCATTTTATTCATGGCATGCAGGCGATTATAACAAGATGGCTTTCATTCTGCAGTAAATTGACTGCGTAAAAATCCTTTTTCGTTTACAATTATTTGCTTCTAATAATTGACTTAGTAAGGAAATCATTCCATGAAGAAGCCTCTATTGTTCTTATTATTTTTATCATCATTCATTCTGCCAACAACTGCAAAAAATAGTGATTATAATTACAACCACAATGCCCCAGACAGTTTATTCACTCGAGAAGCTCCTGATATTGATTATCAGCCAGACACGTTTCCGCAAGATGATGCACAATGGGTTGATGTTTATGTATCCAATGCCTATCCAAACACCGTTAAAATGCAAAACCCTGGTGTTATTTGGAACTACTCAGACCGCACAATTCAATATACTTTAGATATTATTTCACCCAGAGGTTTTCACAATATCAGCCAAGAAGTTCTGCATTGTGGCTCTCAAAAAGTCAAAACACTGGCATATGGCGACACGCATAACCACCGCTGGATTGAAGTCGCAAAACCTCAATGGAGACAAGTTGCGAGCGCCATTGCCAGCCATGATATGGTACGCACCCAGATTTATCGCACCCTTTGCGACAACGGCTATCCATTACAAGAAAAAGAACTACAAGAAAGAATCAGTAATTTAGGATTTAAATAATGCTAAGTGGTTTCGCTGTTGATTACCTACCATGGCTAATTGCCCTAGGTTTTCTAGCCGGCACAATGGATGCAGCTGTTGGTGGAGGAGGTTTAATCCAAATCCCAGGCATGTTTGGCTTATTACCGAATCAAACCCCTGTTGCAACCGTTTTAGGAAGCAATAAATTTGCTTCATTTTGTGGAACAGCCATGGCAACACGCCAGTATATAAAACGCATTCAAGTGCCATGGAGAATGCTATTACCCGCAGCCATTCTAGCCTTTATAGGCTCATTTTCTGGCTCCATGTTGGTCAGCTTATTACCCGTAACCTTTATCAAACCTTTCATATTAATCGTTCTAGTCTTAATGGCAATTTACACTTTCTTAAAGAAAGATTTAGGGCAAACAAAACGAGAAACACCATTAACCAAAAAAGAGCACCATTATGGTTATGCATGCGGTGCTGTTATTGGTTTTTATGATGGGCTAATTGGTCCAGGAACAGGAAGTTTTTTAACTTTTTTGTTTATCCGAATTTTTCATTTTGATTTTCTAATGGCAACAGCTTCTGCAAAAGTCATTAATTTAACCACAAACTTAGCTGCGTTAAGCTTCTTTATTCCTGCCAATCATGTACTTTGGTTATATGCTATTCCTTTAGCGCTTGCCAACTTACTTGGCAATATCGCAGGTGTTTTTATTGCACTAAAAGGCGGAACCAAAGTCTTAAGATATTTATTCTTAATTTTACTTGTCATCCTCATCAGCAAATTTGCATGGGATTTACAATACTTATGGGTATAACACAATATGAAAAACTGGTTTTTCTTATTCATTGCGATTGCCTCTGAGATTGTCGCAACTTCAGCTTTAAAATCTAGTCATGGTTTTAGCAAACTGATTCCTTCTATCGTTGTTATTATTGGCTATTCCGCTGCTTTTTACTGCCTATCTCTCACATTAAGAACCATCCCTGTTGGCATCGCATATGCCATTTGGTCTGGCATTGGCATTGTTGGCGTATCATTGATTGCTTGGTTATATTATGGGCAAAAACTGGATTTACCTGCTGTTTTAGGAATGGTTTTAATTATTACCGGCGTTTTAATTATGAATTTATTTTCAAAAACCAGTGCCCATTAAAACATCCAAAAAAACACCGCTCATGCGGTGTTTTTTTAAATAATGTCATTTTGATTTGGTTAAATTTGTGACAAAGCCTGATCCAAATCTTTTTTCAAATCATCAATGTGCTCCAAACCAATCGATAATCGCAATAAATTTGGTAAAATATTGGCTTCTTTTTTATCTGCTACGCTGACTTTCCCGTGCGTTGTGGTGTATGGATGCGTAATGGTCGACTTAACATCGCCCAAATTACCCGTTCTAGAGAACAGGTTAACAGAATCAATTACCTTCCAAGCCTCTTTTTGCCCGCCATTAACTTCAAAAGCCAATACTGCACCATAGGCACTTTGCTGTTTCGTAGCCAACTGATGTTGAGGATGGCTAGCCAATCCACCATAATATACTTTACTCACCAATGCATGTCCTTCCAGCCATTTTGCTAGCTCCAGCGCATTGCTGCATTCTTTTTCAGTACGTACAAACAAAGTATCTAAACCACTCAATAAAAGCCAAGCATTAAATGGCGATAACACTTCTCCACTGGTTCTTACATGAGTATGAACTTCATCAATTAATGCTGCTGACCCACAAATAATTCCACCTAAAGCCCTGCCATGTCCATCAATCAATTTGGTTGCTGAAGATACACTTAAATCCGCACCTAAAGCAATTGGCTGCTGAATGGCTGGAGAGCAAAAACAATTATCAACAATCAATAAAATTTGATGGGCTTTTGCTAGCAAACTCAATGCATTGATATCTGCAATTTCCCCCAACGGATTAGATGGTGTTTCTAAAAAGAATACTTTGGTATTAGCACGAATGGCTTTTGTCCAAGCTTGTTCATCCGACAATTCAACAAAACTAATTTCAATGCCATAACGCGTCAAAATATGATTCATTAAACCCATCGTAGAACCAAACAAACTACGACTGGCAACAACATGATCACCTGATTTTAAGAATGTTAATAATACCGCCTGAATAGCAGCCATACCACTTGATGTTGCCAAGCCTTTTTCCGCATTCTCCAAAAGTGCCATACGCTGCTCAAATGCTCGAACAGTTGGATTTGCTGTTCTTGAATAAGTAAATCCATCTTGCGCACCTGAGAATAACTGTTCCGCCTCTTCTGCCGTTTGATAAGTAAAGCTACTTGTCATAAATAGTGCTTGTGTATGCTCCTGGTAATCACTAATTTCTCGACCACCACGAATTGCCAATGTTTCAGGCTGCCACTGTTCTGACATACTTGTTCCTTTATTATTAATCTTTGTTAAGTAGCTGCTTTATAAAAAGTTTACAAGCAGTTTCTATATATTATAACTATATATAAAAAAAGCTAGCGATCGCTAGCTTTTTTCAACTTATTATCATGAAATTTATTCATTATCATCATTTATAGAAACACGAATGCTATGATCAACCGTGCTAGCAACTCTTTGGTGCGGCTCAAATTTAGCTAAATGCTCCAAATAAGCTTCATCAACATCACCAGTCAAATAACGACCATCAAAACATGAGGTATCAAAGTCGTCGATCTCCTCATTCATATCTTTTAACATCCCTACCAAATCATCTAATGCTTGAAAAACCACGCCATCCGCATTAACTGCGTTCGCAATTTCAGCTGCTGTTCGCCCAGTTGCAATCAGCTCATCACGCGTAGGCATATCAATACCATAAACATTCGGGTAACGAACTTCAGGAGCAGCGGATGCAAAATACACTTTTTTAGCGCCAGCTTGTTTAGCCATCTCGACAATTTCTAAACTGGTTGTACCACGTACAATTGAATCATCAACCAATAAAATATTTTTATCTTTAAATTCACAGCCAACTGGGCTTAGTTTCTGGCGAACTGATTTTTGGCGAGTTTCCTGCCCCGGCATGATAAAAGTACGTCCAATATAACGATTTTTAATAAACCCTTCACGATAAGGTAAATTCAAATGACGGGCTAGCTCCAAAGCGCTAGGGCGGCTCGTATCTGGAATCGGCATAACAACATCGATTTCATCAATTGACAATTCTTTCTTTACCTTCTCAGCAAGAATAATGCCCATATTTAAGCGAGCTTGGTAAACAGAAATACCGTCCATAACTGAATCAGGTCGAGCAAAATAAACATACTCAAATACACATGGTGCAAGCTGTGATTCTTCTACACAGCGACGTGAATGCATTTCACCCTCAAAACTAATGAAAACAGCTTCGCCAGGCGCAATATCTCGCAACAAATCAAAACCCAAAGCATTAAAAGCAACTGACTCTGAACTCACTGCATATGCTTGTTTACCTGCAGTTTCATCAAAATAAGAACCTAAAACCAATGGACGAATACCATTTGGGTCTCGGAAAGCCAATAATCCATAACCCGCAATTAACGCAACTACGCCGTAAGCACCACGTACACGCTTATGCAATTCCGTCACGGCATTAAAGATGCTATCAATACCTAACTGACGATCCTCAACTTGCAATTCCAGCTCATGAGCCAAAACATTCAACAGTACTTCTGAATCAGAGCTGGTGTTAATGTGTCTTAAATCGCTATAACAAACATCCTGAAATAGCTCTTCGGTATTGGTTAAATTACCATTGTGAGCAAGAACGATACCAAATGGTGAATTAACATAAAATGGCTGCGCTTCTGCACTACTTTGCGCATTACCTGCTGTAGGATAACGAACATGCGCAATACCTGCATTTCCGACTAACTCACGCATATTACGGGTGCGAAAAACATCTCGCACCATTCCGCTACCTTTGTGCATATGAAACGTGTTACTTTCTGCAGTGACAATTCCAGCAGCATCCTGTCCTCGATGCTGTAGCATTTGCAACCCATCATATAATCCTTGATTAACTGCTTCGTAACAAACCATACCTAATACACCACACATGGAAGAGTTCCTTCAATATTGTTAAAACTAACTAATAGGATATTGTATTTGTTCACCCATAAACGAGGGCAAATAAGGAACAACTAGCAATGCCAGTTGTTCAAAAACAGGAGATAACCAAGCATCTTGCCATTCAGGCTGTTTCGGTAAATCAGTAAATGAACAAATTAAGACCACGATGGTCACTAAAATCATTCCTTTAACAAATCCAAAACATGCTCCTAATAAACGATTAACGCCGCCTAAACCTATGGCTTTAATGGCGGCTGTTAATATATTTTTGGCAAAATACTGTACGAAATATAAACCAATAAAAATAGCAGCAAAAGTTAGCGCTATCGATAAACTTTTAGGTTCTACGGATGAGAAAACAATCTCCGACAGTGGTGTTGCAAACATTTTTGCACCAATAAATGCCACTATCCAAGTTAGAAAGGAAACCACCTCGGCTATCAAACCGCGTGACATGGAAACAATTATCATCGCTAAAATGACAACTAATACTACAATATCAAATAAAGCCATGCTATTGACTCACAATAATGCCTTGATGACCTTGTTGGTTAATTAGAGCCAACACTTTTTCTGCTTGAGCCCTATCATTATAAGGACCCACTCTCACTCGAATGATTTGCCCTTGTGTTGTCTCACTCTTCACTAAAAAAGCATTTACTCCCGCTTGGCTAAGTTGTTGCTTAACAACATTTGCCTTTTCTTCACTGCTTAAAGCTGCAACCTGAATAACAACTTTACCTGATTTAGACTGGTTACTCGTAGCACTTTTACCTTGCGTGGTTTTACCATTTAAAATTTCTTGTGGGGATAAGTTTTTTTGTGTAGCTGGTTTACTGGTGGTTTTACCATTCAAAATATCTTGGGGAGATAATTTATCTTTATTAGTATTTTTTGAATCGCTTTTAGGTGGTGTAGTCGTTTTGTTTGAAGATTGAGAAGATGTAGTGGATGAACTGGTAGTAGGACTATTTTTATTATCTTGTGATTTTTCTATTTTTGGTGAAGTTTGCTTTGGACTAGAAGAAGACGGCTTAGCCGCCTCTGAAGATTGTTGATTTTGCTGGGAGCTTGATGGTTTTTTATCTTGTTGGCTAATATTTTTCTGATTAATACTAATACTAGGAACAGGATCCTCATTCTGCTTATCAACCTGCTTATCAACCTGAGTTTTCGCGGGAGGAATGCCTTCTACTATTGGCTCATAAATCACCCCTATATCATTTACCTCGCTTGATATCGCTTCGTGATGAGGCATCTCCCCAACGCCACCTACCGATGCATCAGGCTGACTGGCGACATCATCATCTACTGGTTCTAATAACCAACCGCCAGTAGCTGCTTCATCATCACTTTGATGAGTTGCTTCAATATTTAGCTCAGCTTCTGTTGGTTTATCACTCTTATTTAATATTTGAATCAATACAACAGCTGTGACAATCACCAAAATGACAGCTATAACCAAACGACGACGCCCCTGACGTCTTAGCTTATCAAATTCTTTTTCCAGTTGATTGTTTTTGTATTGCGCTGTCTTCTTTTGCTTTGCCATGTAAAATAATCCTCAATGGTATTCGCTCAATCACACACTTTGTGCAACTTCTGCTACGGTATGAAATGAGCCAAACACCACAATTCTATCATTCTCTTTCGAGTTCGATAAAGCTTTCTGATAGGCTGCCTGAACATTTTCAAAACTCTGCACCTTGGGCATATCATGTTCCTGCAATTTTTTTTCTAAATCCTCAAGACTCATACCACGCGGAATATCAGTCAATGGTGCAATATACCATTCATCAAACTCTGATTTAACCAACGACAATACACCATCAACATCTTTATCTGCCAAAATAGAAAAAACAGCAATGCGATTTTCAGCAAAAGGCAAACTTTGCAAACTTGTTGTCAAAGCCTTTGCTGCATGAGGATTATGTCCGACATCCCAAACAACCAAAGGGCGACCTGGTAGTACTTGGAAGCGACCAGGGTTAGACACCAATAATAAACCTTGCTTAATTGCACCAATATTCACAGGTAATTGATCAAAAAGACTTTCCAGTGCAGCCAATGCACAAGCCGCATTATTAATCTGATAAGCGCCTCTTAAAGCTGGAACTGGTAGCGCATAACGGTTATGTCCAAAATCACATAAAAATGACCATTGATTTTCTAATCGAGTCACAGAGAAATCTTGACCAATGACCTTTAAATTCGCACCAATTTTTTCTGCATAATCAACCACAGATTGTGGTGCACAACTTTGCCCACAAATAGCATTTTTACCAGCTCGAAAAACATGAGCCTTTTCAAAAGCAATCGTCTCAACATCATTGCCTAAAAAAGATTGATGATCCACATCAACATTCGTCAATACTGAGCAATCAGCATCAAAAATATTAACGGCATCCAAACGGCCACCTAAGCCAATTTCCAACACCATCACATCAACTTGCTGACGACAAAACACATCAACTGCAGCCAACGCATTAAACTCAAAATAGCTTAAAGATATCTCACCACGAGCCGCTTCAATCTTTTCAAAGCTCTCAATGATTTCTTCATCCGCAACTGGCTCAGCATTAATGGCAATGCGTTCATTAAATCGCAAGATATGAGGACTCGTTAAAGTACCCACTTTAAAGCCAGCTTGCTTATAAATTTTTGATAAAAAAGCACATACTGAGCCTTTGCCGTTAGTACCAGCCACAACAATAACTGGACATTTAGGATTCAATTGCATCCTATCCTTAACCTGCCCCACACGAGTCAAACCCATGTCAATTTCTTTACTATGCAAGTTTTCGAGGTAATGCAACCACTGAGATAAATCACGTTTCATCTTATTCATCACTATTATTTTGTTGGCACCAACGTGCCCAAACAACCAATTGTCGATAACTCTGTTTATCTAACATATCCGGCATAATGACTTGCCAACCACGCTGGCCATCCATCTGCCAATGCCAAATCATACCAATAGGACCAATCCAGGAACCTGGTAGCAAAGTAATTCTTTTAAATTGAGAATCGCACCGTAAGCAACCCTGAACAGCCATATGATTATGACAATTTATACTCAAAATTGCTTTTGAATACAATAAAAAAATCTTATATCCGCTATCGATAAAACTCAATAGCCACAAGCCAAGCAACAACCAAAACCAAATTCCATGGCTAGCAAACAAAATGGCAAATAAAGTTAACACATGCAAAACCATGCTTAATAACAATAGCTGCTTTGAGTAAACTAAATTTGCCTGCATCATCTTACATCATTAAGTTTTCAACCACTGGACTGACTTTGATTTCAGCATCAACCATATCCAAGACAATATCATGAACTTCTACTTCGAAGAATTTCCAAAATAACTCCAAGTTCATGTCTTCTGGCCATAAATGTTTTTCAATTTCCCAACCAGCGATTTCCGTTTCAAAAATATTTTGAAAACGCTCATTAAAGAAAGCAATAACTTCTTCTGGCTCTTCAGTATCAGGCACCAAATACACAGTACAGTTACTACGAATTTGAGATAATGTTAAATCTGGCATATCAGCATCTGTACTCTTTAACCAGCTTAAAAAAGCTTCTGTCGGCTTTAACACAACGGCAGTTCTATCTACAAAGTACATTATGACTTCCTTTTGAAAAATCCAAATAAGCAGCGTATTGTAACAGTTTTCTTTTACAAAAGCGGTGCTTTTATCTGTCATCCCTGTTCTTGTTTGTTTATCGCTTAAACACAAACACATGGAAATCAGTTAAAATATAAACCTTTGTTTTACCTTTTTTATTGATTATAAATATGAATATTCTATCTGTTGAAAATGCTTGCTTTGCCGTGGGCCATGTCCCTTTATTAGACCATACTGAGTTTCAACTACAAGAAGGAGAAAAAATTGGGCTAATTGGACGAAATGGAGCTGGCAAATCTTCATTGTTAAAAATATTAGCAGGTGAATACAAACTGGATGATGGCCAAGTCATCAGACAAAATAACCTTAGTACCGCATATGTTCCACAAGAATCATTCTTTGATGGAAACTCAACTGTTTTTGATATTGTTTCAGAAGGTTTAGGAGAAGTTAAAACCCTATTACAAGACTACCATCGCCTCAGCATTCAATTATCAGAAAACAACGATGAAAACTCATTAAAAACATTAAATGAACTACAGACCAAACTAGAAAGTGCAAATGGCTGGCAATTCGATGCCCTTATTCAGCAAACATTAAGCCAATTAAACCTTCCTGAAAATGAAAAAATCAGCAATTTATCTGGCGGACAAAAAAAACGAGTTGCACTGGCTCAAGCTTGGGTACAAAAACCAGATGTATTACTATTAGATGAGCCAACTAACCATTTAGACATCGATGCTATTATTTGGCTAGAAAACCTCATTCAAAGTTTTACAGGCAGCGTGATCGTCATTACGCATGACCGCCGCTTCTTGGACAACATTGCTAACCGAATTATTGAGCTAGATCGAGGAACCATTCGCAGCTACCCAGGGTCTTTTAGCCAGTACAACGAAAAGAAAACGCAAGAATTATCAGTTGAAGCAGAACACAATCGCTTGTTTGATAAGTTTCATGCTCAAGAAGAAGTCTGGATTCGCAAAGGCATTGAAGCCAGAAGAACGAGAAATCAAGGTCGAGTAAAACGCTTAGAAGAACTCAGAAAAGAACGCATGGCTCGCCGTGAGCGACAAGGGCAAGTTAACTTTAATATTAGCACTGGCGAAAAAAGCGGCAAGATTATTGCTGAGCTTGAGCATGCTAGCTTTGCTTATGATAACAAAATCATTATGGATGATTTTAGCACCGTCATTCAACGTGGTGACAAAATTGGCCTAATCGGCGCTAATGGTATTGGTAAAACAACTTTTCTTAAATTAATTTTAGGAGAATTGTCACCATCACAAGGTAAAATCCGCTTAGGAACCAAGCAGGATATCGCTTATTTTGACCAATTCAGAAGCGCTTTAAACGAAGAAGACACCGTTTTTTACACCTTAGGCCAAGGCAATGATTTTGTAGAAGTCGGCGGAAGAAAAAAACACATCATGAGCTACCTTGATGACTTTTTATTCCACCCTGCTCGTGCACAAAGCCCAGTATCATCACTATCAGGTGGAGAAAGAAACCGCCTACTATTGGCAAAATTATTTACACAACCGGCTAATATCTTGATATTAGATGAACCAACCAATGATTTAGATATTGATACTCAAGAACTATTAGAAGATTTATTACGAGAATATCAAGGCACTGTATTTTTAGTCAGCCATGACCGGATGTTTTTGGACAATGTCATTACCAGTAATATTGTTTTCGAAGGCAATGGTAAACTAAAAGAATACATCGGTGGTTATCAAGATTACATCGAAACAAAACAACGAGAAGAATCACTACTAGCAGCCAAAACAGCACCAAAAGTGGAAGAACATAAAAATACACAGAAGATACGCAACAACAAAACAATTAAGCTATCATATAATGAATCTCGTGAATTACAGCAGCTTCCAGAAAGCATTGCTGCTTTAGAACAAGAACAAGAAGAACTAAATGCCAAACTCTTAGATGGCAGTGCATTCAAAGACAATTATCAAGAAGCCCTTGAATGGCAACAAAGAATTGAATCCATTGAAATGGAGCTTCTTGAACAATTAGATCGTTGGGAAATTCTAGAAAATAAACAAAATGGTATAGTTAACTAATGATGAGAAAGTAATATGAAAAATTCAATTTGGATAAGATGTTTAAAAGTCATTACCATATGTATAATTTTAAGTAGCTGTGGAACAACTGCACATAAAAAACCCAGTCCATCCACCCATAAAACAGCTGCCAATCTTATCCAAATTAATCATGTTAATAGAACACAAGCTAGCCAAGAAATTATGCTACAAAGCATGAGCTTAATCGGCACCCCATATAGATTCGGTGGCTCAGACAGATCAACAGGATTTGACTGCAGCGGCATGATTCAACATGTTTATGGGCAAGCTTTACAAGTACAACTACCAAGAACAGCCAAAGACATGGCCAATCGCTCAAGAGCCATTCAAGATAAAGATTTGCAAGTAGGAGATTTGGTTTTCTTTAATACATCAGGAAACCCCTATTCTCACGTTGGTATTTACATCGGTAACAGACAATTTATTCATGCACCATCAAGTAATGGAACCATTAGAACTGCTAGTTTAGATAACCCCTATTTCAAGCAGAGATACTTAGGTGCACGAACATTTTTCAAAAAATAATGACATATAAAAGCCATTGAATAATATGGTTTAATTAACTAATGCATTGGATAGCCGAAGGATAATATGAGTAACTTTATTTTAGTGTTAAATTGTGGAAGTTCGTCAGTTAAAGGTGCAGTACTAGATAGTCATTCAGGAACAACAATTTTTAGTTGTCTAGCTGAAAAATTGAATCTACCTGATGCTTTCATCTCTTTCAAATTCAATGGTGAAAAAAACACTGTTGATTTAGTAGATAAGCCTCATCACACAGGTGCAATTGAAGCTTTAATGAATGAACTATCACGATTAAATTTAGACAATGAAATCGTTGCAGTAGGCCACCGCGTTGTTCATGGTGGCGAGTTATTTAAAGAATCTACCATTATCGATGAAGAAGTCATTCACAATATTGAAAAGTGTATTGTCTTAGCGCCATTACATAACCCAGCCCATTTACTGGGCATACGTGCTGCAATGGATGTTTTCAGACACCTTCCTCATGTTGCTGTTTTTGATACAGCCTTTCATCAATCAATGCCAGAGCATGCTTATATGTATGCCATCCCAACAGAACTTTATAAAAAACATGGGGTTCGCCGCTACGGTGCTCATGGTACAAGTTATCGCTATGTTTCAGAGGAAACCGCCCGTCTACTAAAAAGAAGCCCAGACAACCTAGCCTTAGTGATTGCACATTTAGGAAACGGTGCCTCAATTTCAGCGGTAGTGGATGGTAAATCTCGTGACACCAGCATGGGTTTAACCCCATTAGAAGGACTTGTAATGGGCACAAGAAGTGGTGACATTGATGCCAGTATCTTTTCATTTCTACAAGAGAACATAGGCTTGAGCATTACCGAAACAACAGAAATGCTTAATAAGAAAAGTGGTCTACTGGGATTATCAAATTTATCAAATGATTTAAGAACATTAGAAGAAGCTGCTTTAACAGGACACAAAGGTGCACAACTTGCTATTGATGTTTTTGCTTACCGATTAGCAAAATATATTGGCTCAATGACAATTGCTGCTGGTCGTTTAGACGCTCTTGTTTTTACTGGTGGAATTGGCGAAAACTCAAAAACAATGAGAAGCAAAGTGATGAGCCATCTAAGCTTCTTGGGCTTATACATGAATGAACAAGCCAATTCTCACTGTTGCTTTGGCGAACAAGGCATTATTAGCTCAAGTAAACATCCATTGGCTCTGGTTATTCCTACAAATGAAGAACTAATGATTGCTAAAGATACTGCCCGCTTAACTGGAGTGAGCTAACGATAACAGCTGTTTTAACAAAAAAAGCAAAGCTGGCTTGAAATAAGTCAGCTTTGCTTTCTATACTCACATAACAAAAAAGCGCCATAAATGGCGCTTTTTTATTCAGTCGTTATTATTGAACTTCTTTTGTAACGATTGAACGAATTTGCAAGTCTACGCGACGGTCAGGAGCGTTACAAGCGATGCGAGCCAAACGTTGTTTAGCAGCAGTTACTTTCAACTTAGCAGCTTCTGCACGGCACTCAGCATCTAGAGTAGCACGAGTTGCACCATAACCAACAGATTGAACTTTAGATGCAGGAACACCTTTGTTAATCAAGTAATTAGCTACTGCGCTAGAACGACGCTCAGATAAGCCTTGGTTATATTGTGGGTTACCCATACCATCAGTAAAGCCTTCAACGCGAACAGCTTGTACTTTAGTATCAGACAAACGAGTAGCCAATTGGTCTAAAGTTTGAACAGCTTCAGGACGCAATGAATTGCTATCGAAACCGAACAAGAACTCAGTAGCCAAGCTAACTGTTTCATCTTTGTATGTAGGAGTATTGTCTACAATTGCTTCTTCAGCGTCGCCACATTCAGCTAAACCTTCAGTAGCTTTATCAAAGAAGCTGTTTCTCCAGCACTCACCAAAAGAATTACGCACAACGGCATCAGTAGATGCATCTGCAGTATAACCAGGTTTGCTTTGTTGCGCCATTGCGCCTGTAGAAGCAACAAGAGCAACAAGCAATGCGCTTAATTTTAGCTGTTTGGTCATGTTATTCCCTCATCAAAAAAATTATTATGCAACACTTACGACAAAACTGGTTAGTTTTTACAGTAAGCCATCACAAAAAATTGTCCGCAAGCACCAATTGCTCATGCGGTAAACTTAAATATCTCAGGTTAGAACTATAAGAATAAGCCCTATCACTGTCAATAGATTTAGCATATTAGGCAAATACCATGATACTCATCATCTATTTAACTGATGACTATATTAACACATGCTGAGTCTTTTAACATGACAATGATTAAACTCCACAACACCGGATCAGTTCAAAATAGTTTATTTTTTATTTCGCAAATACTAAGTAAAATAGCAGCTTAGCAAAGCATTTATTATTAATTATATAAATAGTGAAAACTTTATCTTTTTACTTAAATAAGTATATAACCCATCATAACAATGACAAAAAGATATTAAAACATTGGGTCATTAGTCCACATATAGCTGTCTCGTATAAACCACAAAAAAAATAACATTATCATAAGCTAGTTAATTAGAATATTCATAAGACGAGCAATTTGACTTATCATCCATACCTCAAAAAATCAGTGTATGATAAACCTAGATGACACCAACTTTAGAGATAATGGGAAAATACAATGAAGCTTCAACAGTTACGTTATATCATCGAGGTCTATAAAAACAATTTAAACGTTTCTGAAACTGCAGAAGTATTATTTACCTCACAACCAGGTATATCGAAGCAAATTAGGCTATTAGAAGATGAGCTTGGTATTCAGATATTTATTCGCAATGGAAAACGAGTTGTAGCTGTATCGGAGCCCGGAAAAGCTGTATTAGAAATTGCTGAGCGAATTATGCGAGATGTTCAAAATATCAAATACATTGGTTCTGAATTCTCACAACAAGATGCCGGATCATTGACCATTGCCACAACTCATACACAAGCACGCTATGTGTTGCCTAAGATGATTACCGAATATGTAGCCGCATTTCCTGATGTTCAACTTTCTATTAAGCAAGGCAGCCCAAGTGAAATCTGTGAACTGGTTCTCAACGGAGAAGCCGATTTAGCGATTGCTACTGAATCTCTCGAGCATTATCCAGAATTGAGAAAACTACCATGCTATCAATGGAACAGAAGTGTCATCGTGCCAGACGGTCATCCTTTGCTTGATTTAAATCGCCCCATTACGTTACATGACATTAGCCAATATTCTTTGGTTACCTATGAATTTGCTTTTCAAAACAACTCTGAAATTGCAAAAGCTTTCCATGCTGCTAAGGTTAATATTCCTCATATTGCATTATCTGCTGTGGATACTGATGTTATTAAAACATATGTCAAATTAGGCTTGGGAATTGGTCTAATGGCCAGCATGGCCTATGTCGAAACAGAAGATATTGGTTTAAAAAGCATTGATTGCTCACATTTATTTATGTCTTCTACTACTCATATTGCATTGCGCCAAGATACTTATTTACGCGGATTTATTTACGAATTTATCTTGTCATTTGCGCCAGAGCTAACGAGGAAACGAATTGATCAAATTCTACTCTCGCCTATTATTGATGATTTTAGTATTTAAAATCGATAATAAAAAAGCCTTGCTACCAACAGCAAGGCTTTTTTATTAACTTTAATCTTTATTTATTCACTTAACAAGCGCTCAACTTCAGCAATATAACCATTCATTGCTTCATCTGAAGTCATGCCTTTTATTTTACCCCAAGCTTCGTGTTTTTTCTTATTAACTAAGTCAAACATACCTGGAGCATCACCATGAACGTCACCATCAACAGCTTGTTTATAAAATGCATACAACTTCAATAGTGAAGCATTATCAGGACGCTCAGCCAAACTTAATACATCTTCTTGTGCTTGTGCAAATTTAGCTTTTAAATCGCTCATATTTCTTCCTTTTCTATTCAAAGTTTTTTAAGACTGCTGCATTTTTAACATAACTAAATAGCTTAGTCATTCTAAAAAATAAAGCCTTTATTCTAGAATAATCATTATTGCTGATTATCTTTAATCGCTTGCTCTAAATATTCTTTAGGGGAATAACCAGATTGTGTTTTACCATTTGGGAAAACAATGGCAGGTGTACCATTAAACCCAAGTTGCTGACCTAGTGATGCTGTTTCAGCGATTGGATTTTCACAAGTTTTCTGACTAGGCTCAACCCCTTTTCTCATCCAATCAACCCATGCTTTAGTTGAATCATCTTGGCACCAAATATTTTCAGCCATTTTATCGCCACCTGGTTGAAATGGTAGCATAAAGTTATAAATGGTAATATCAGTCATCTGCTCAAATTCTTTTTCTAGCTTATGGCAGTATGGGCATTTTGGATCGGTAAATACAGCAACTTTCATTTGACCATTACCACGTACTTCTTTAATGGCTTTCTCTAAAGGTAAGCTGGCAAAATCAACACGATTTAAATCTTTATTACGGTCTTCAGTTAAGCTGCGTTTGCTTTTCATGTCAATCAAATCACCAACCATCATATATTGACCACCATCATCAACATAAATAATCTGATTACCCATGACAACAACCTCATACCAGCCTTTCATAGGTGCATCGGCAACTGAAATAACCTTAAGGTTTTGCTCTTTATAAAGATCTTCAACGTTGTTTTTCACAGTCGCTAATTTTGCATCACTGCTAACCATTTGTGCTGCTGTTTTAGCTGACACATCCCCTTGACCACAAGCTACCAACGCTAGGCTTAAACACGAAACTGCAAAAAACTTTGATAAAGTCATTTATTATCCTTAAAGCACATTCAATTTATGACAAACCGTTTTCAATTTAGGATAAATCACAATGCCTATCCTCCTGTAAAATTAAGGCTTATCATAACATAAGCAAATACTCAAAATTTGATTTTGCTGTTTTTTTTGCTTTTAATATAGATTACTTAACTGACATTTACATATAATTTATGACTACATACTTCTTAGGAAATAAAGCAAAATCCCTTTATTTCAACCACAATGGCATTAAACATCACATATTACATTATAAAAATGAAAATATGCCAAAAATATTATTTTTACATGGCTGGATGGATTGCGCGCACAGCTTTCAATTTACCATCGATTGTTTACAAAAAAATTGGGATATCTACTCTTTGGATTGGCGAGGGTTTGGATTATCTGCTTGGCAGGAATACGGTTATTATGATCGCATGCTTATGATTAGTGATTTAAAAAAAACCTTACAAACCTTAAGCCCAGATGAGCCAATACATGTGGTTGGCCATAGCATGGGAGGAATGTTAGCTGCACAATTAGCCGGATTTTTCCCGTCAAGTATTAAAAGTTTAGTGCTTGCTGAAGGTTTTGGGCTACCTGATATGCCAATTAATATGTCCATCAAAAAAATTCAAGACTTTTTAAATAGCAATGAAGACATCAAACAGCATCAACCTCGCCCCATAAACTCTTTAGACATTGTTATTCGAAAACTACAACAAAAAAACCCATTAATGACAATGGATAAGATTCATTTCATAGCACAAGCTTTAACCTATCAACAAGATGGTGTTTATTATTACAATGCGGATCCAAAGCATCACTTCTCTCAACCTTATCTATACCATATTCCTCAGCTTTCATTGATTTGGTCGCAAATTACAGCACCTGTCTTGTGGATTGAAGGCGACTTATCGGAGCACAATTACTATATGCAAACCATGCACGAACTATTGCCTGAACGAAGAGAAAGCTTTAAATCCATTCAAAAAGTTATCCGCATTCCCAAGGCTGGGCATTTAATGCAATGGGAAGCACCTGAAGAATTTGCCCAACATTTAGAAGAATTTTGGCTCAGTTTTGCAAATTAAAATGCCATTAAAAAAACTTAGCTCGTCAATATCCATCAAGTTACCTTTAAAGTAATCTAGGTTATTGGCTGGATGCTTTTTGATATCAAGTACATTATCAATATACTTGGCGAGATATGATCTTCATGACACAATCACGATAGTTATTTAGAAAAGTAAAACCATGTCGCCGATATTAGCTTTTGATATAGAGACCATTCCTGATATTCAAGGTATTCGTATTTTGAATCATTTTGACAATAGCATTAGTGACCATGATGTCGCTGAATGGGCTATGCAACAACGTAGAGCACAAACTGGTCGGGATTTTATGCAGCATCATTTGCATAAAGTCATCGCTATTTCTTGTTGTTTGCGCTGGGGAAATGACAAAATTCATGTTGATACCATTGGCAGCTTGGAAGATGATGAAGAAACCATTATTGCTAAATTTTTTGATTTAATTGAGCGTTATACGCCGCAATTGGTCAGTTGGAATGGCGGCGGTTTTGATTTACCAGTCTTACATTATCGCGCGTTAATTAATGGTATTAGTGCTACTCGCTATTGGGATAATGGTGATGGGGAGTTTGCTGATAGCCGTGATTTTAAATGGAATAACTATACCAATCGTTATCATCAACGGCATTGCGATTTAATGGACATTTTATCAATGTTCCAAGCTCGGGCAGCGGTTCCTTTGGATGATATGGCAAAACTATGTGGTTTTCCAGGAAAACTGGGCATGGACGGGAGTCAAGTTTGGTCAGCATTCCAACAAGGAAATCTCAAAGATATTCGTGATTATTGTGAAACAGATGCTGCAAATACTTACTTAATGTTCTTGCGTTTCGAGTTAATGCGTGGCTCTTTAGATGCAGATGCTTATCAAACTGAAATTAAGCGTGCGCATGAATATCTATCCAATCAATCAGCTTTACACTGGCAGGAATTTTGCAAAGAATGGCAATACTAAAGGCTAAAACTATGCAAAAAATGCAACGTATTGTCTTAATTGGCGTAGGGCTTATTGGCGGGTCATTTGTTTTGGATTTAAAACGAAATGGTTTAGTCGAACATGTTCATGGCATTGATACCAATGCTGAGAATTTGCAACGTGCAATTGAAAGAAAAGTAATCGATAGCGCTAGCACTGAAATTGACCAAAACATTCAATTAGCAGATTTAATTATTATCGCAACGCCAGTGGGCATTATTCGTACAATTTGTGATCAAATCAAACCTTTTCTAAATCAGAAAACCATTGTAATGGATGTTGGCAGCACCAAACAGCTGACTTTGACTGCCTTTCAGGAAGCCTTGCCTTTGCATCTACCAAATTGTGTTGCTACTCATCCAATCGCTGGTTCTGACAGAAGTGGAGCAACAGCAGCACAATTTAGTTTATTTAATAATAAGAAATTAATTTTATGCGCCCATCCTCAACAAAATCAAAGCTCATACGATACGGTTAAGAATCTATGGCAAATTATCGGGGCGGATATTTATGAGTTAAGCGCATTAGAGCATGATCAAATTTTTGCCACTGTCAGCCATTTACCCCATTTATTGGCATATGCTTATATCAACCAAGTTGCAGATTTGCCTAATGCCCAAACCTGTTTTAACTTTGCTGCCAGCGGCTTTCAAGACTTCACTCGTATTGCTGCTAGCCATCCTGCCATTTGGACAGATGTCAGCCTTGCCAACCAAGATACGTTGCTTCAGCTTTTGAATCAGCATAAAAGCCAATTAAATTATTTAATTAATTTATTAGAAAATAAAGATAAGCAGGGACTATACGATTACTATGAATCCGCCCAAGTTATTCGAGAAAACTGGCAAAAACATAATTAAAGAAAAGCGGCCATTTAAGCCGCTTTTTCATGTTTTTTTAAGATAAAAACCATTGCTGCACCATTTGTGCGTCTTCAATAACAAAATAAGCAGCTTTATTTTTCCCATTATTAATTGTCACAACACACTCTTGTAATACACCTTGTCTAAAGTAATGCAGCGTAATTTCATCACCAATCTGAGTGCGACTTAACTCATCATCAAATTGTGAATGGTGAAAACCATTAATCGCAACGATGCAATCTTTGGCAGATAAACCAGCCTTTTGAGCTAAACCACTATCAAATACCGCTTGAATAATCATTCCTGCTTCTGTTTTTTGGTATCTAGCACCAAAATCTATTCTATCTTTGCTCTCTGGCACCTTTTTAACCAAGCCGCCAAATTGTTGTCTTTGCTCTATTGCCCAATGCAATTGAATCCCAAACTCCTGCAAGGCAGTTTCTAAAGGTAATTCTTCAGTAGAATGCACAACCAATTGATAAATATCTTTTAATTCACATTGGCAAATTGCTTCTGCTTTTTCTAACCATGCATGCTCATCAATTCCCAATTGATTTTCAGTGTATTCATTCATTAATGCACGCATAATCGTAGCCAAGGATTTCTGCCACTTTGTTCGATGTCGTATCGCAGCATCTAAACACAATGCAGCCAAAGCACCTTTTTGATAATAGCTAACAATAGCATTGCTACTATTTTCATCTTGCTTATAAAACTTAGTCCATGCATTAAAGCTTGATTCTGCAATACTTTGGCAATAGCGACCAGAGCCTTGATGCACCCGAGAAATGTTCTTTGCCAACAAATTCAAATAATCTGCTTCGTTAATCACACCTGAATTAACCAAAAACCAATCATCATAGTACGAAGTAACACCTTCAAAGAACCACAATAGCTCAGTATAAGTTTCTTCTTCTAATACATAAGGGCTAAATACAGCTGGTTTAATCGACTTAACATTCCAAGCATGAAAATATTCATGACTAAATAAACCCAATAAATTTTGATAATCAGCAAAATCATCAGCCATACCAACAAATGGCAAACTTCTTCTATCTGCCATTAATGCAGTCGATGCCCTGTGCTCCAAGCCACCATAGATATCTTGTCCGACATACAATAAAAACACATACGATTGAAAAGGACTATTGTGTTCAAAAAATTGATGTTGGGATAAACAGATTCTCTGAACGTCCTCCACCAATCGATTAGCATCCCAATTTCCTGTATTACCGGTCAATACAATCTCATGAGGTATCTCATTAACCGTAAAATTAAAACGTTTCAGGCAGCCTATTTCAACAGGATGATCAATTAATTCCGCATAATTTGCCGCTTCATACTTATAAACACCATTATCAGCCTCAATCTCAACACGCTTCATGCTCGTTGCAACATCCCAGCCTTGCTGAACCTTATCAATAGGCAAACTAATATTCAGTATGCATCTATCATCCGCCCAGTCGTGACAACTCATTAATAAACTAGCGCCATCAAAGTAACCCCTAGATTCATCTAAATACGAACCACGCACCGACAAATCAAAACCATAGACCCAATAACGCACAGTACAATGCCCATTAGCATTATTAATAAGCCATTTATTCTTCGCAATCTGCTTTATGGTTAATAAACCACAGTCACTCTCCGCTTCAATTTTGGTAATATTTTTACAAAAATCACGAATCATGTAGCTACCAGGCACCCAATTAGGCAAATAAATTTCAACATTCGAACATTCTTGTTGATTCCAACTTAATTCAACTTGCCAGACATGAGCAGATAAATGATGTGGTTTAACATGATATTGCAGCATAGATAAGCTTTCACTAAATAAATAACATACAGAAACATATCAATTCTAATAACAGATTGACACTAGTCAATGCACACATAACAGTAACTATATAGCCTATAGTACTAGCTAGAAATACCAAAAGCAAAACCACAAACCGCAAAATTAGATAAGTAACTCAATGAGTAAATCTGTTAAGAGCTAGTCGAATGGTTGGAATTGCTTTAAAATGTCAATTAGTCAAAATATTTTCCATATCATCGTAAAGATTTGGAATTTTTTTTGAATAATATCTAAAGAAATGTCAAGAAACTAGAATACATAATCTAGCTGGATTGATTGGTAATGTTTTAATTAAATCCCATTTGAAACGTGGAGAACCCTCATGGAAACGCAAACTTATAACTACAAGGTTGTACGGCAATTTGCCGTCATGACTGTAGTTTGGGGTATTGTCGGCATGTTGGTTGGTGTGTTAATTGCGGCCCAACTTTTCTTGCCCATCCTAAACCTTTCGGATATCGGCCCCTGGTTTACTTTTGGTCGTTTACGTCCATTACACACCAATGCTGTTATTTTTGCCTTCGGTGGTTGCGGTCTTTTTGCAACTTCCTACTATGTCGTACAGCGTACCTGTAACGTACGTTTAATCAGCGACAAACTAGCAGCCTTCACTTTCTGGGGTTGGCAATTAGTTATCTTACTGGTAGCTATTACCTACCCATTAGGTTACACATTTGGTAAAGAATACGCTGAATTTATTTGGCCTATTAAAATTCTAATTACCATTGTATGGCTTGTTTACGCTTATGTATTCTTCGGCACCATTGCTATCCGTAAAAATAAACACATTTACGTAGCAAACTGGTTCTATGGCGCATACATCTTAGCGGTTGCTCTATTGCACGTTGTAAACAGCCTAAGTATCCCTGCAACATTTACCCGCTCATACCCAATTTACTCTGGCGCTGTTGATGCCATGGTACAGTGGTGGTATGGCCATAACGCAGTTGGTTTCTTCTTAACTGCAGCCTTCCTAGGTATGATGTACTACTTTGTACCTAAACAAGCTGGTCGTCCTGTTTACTCATACCGTTTATCAGTAGTCCATTTCTGGGCATTGATTTTCACCTACATGTGGGCAGGTCCTCATCACTTACACTACACTGCACTACCAGACTGGACTCAATCAGTTGGCATGGTATTCTCTTTAATTCTGTTTGCTCCAAGCTGGGGTGGCATGATTAACGGTATTATGACCTTATCTGGTGCATGGCATAAACTACGTACAGATCCTGTCTTAAAATTCTTGGTTGTTTCATTGTCTTTCTACGGTATGTCAACGTTCGAAGGTCCAATGATGTCAATCAAAACAGTCAACGCATTATCGCATTACACTGACTGGACAGTTGGTCACGTACACTCTGGTGCCTTAGGTTGGGTTGGCTTCATTACCATTGGTTCTATTTACTACTTGCTACCACGTATTTTTGGTCGCTCAAGTATGCATAGCACTAAACTAATTGAAGCTCACTTCTGGATTGCAACAATTGGTATCGTGTTATACATCTCTTCTATGTGGATTTCAGGTGTGATGCAAGGCTTAATGTGGCGTGCTCTAAATGAAGACGGTACTTTAACTTACTCATTTATTGAGTCTGTAAAAGCAAGCTACCCATACTACGCTATCCGCTTTACTGGTGGTTTATTGTACCTAGTTGGTATGATTATCATGTGTTACAACATGATTAAAACTATCCAATCCGGCAAACCTGTTGATGCGAAGATTCCTAACGCATCAGTATCTCAACACTAATTAAGAAAGCAAGGTTAATTATGAGTTTACAAAGATTAGCTGAAGAAAAAGTTGGCTTCTTAATCGTATTCACATTATTTGTGATTAGTGTTGGCTTACTAATTGAAGTTGTACCATTATTCTTTACTAAGTCAGTTACAGAACCAGCTCCAGGCGTTAAACCCTACAATGCATTACAAGTAGCTGGTCGTGACATTTACCTACGAGAAGGTTGCTACAACTGTCACTCACAAATGATTCGTCCATTCCGTGCAGAAACTGAACGTTATGGCCATTACTCTGTTGGTGGAGAATCTGTTTATGATCGTCCATTCCAATGGGGTTCTAAACGTACAGGTCCTGATTTGGCTCGTGTTGGTGATCGCTATACAGATGAATGGCATCGTCTACACCTAATCAACCCTCGTGACGTTGTACCAGAATCTAACATGCCAGCCTTCCCTCACTTAGCTCGTAACAAGGTAGATGGCGATGATATTACGAAAAGTATGATTGCTCTTCGTAAAGTTGGTACTCCTTATACTGATGAAGAAATTGCTGGCGCCAAAGAAATGGTTGATGGCAAATCTGAATTAGAAGCGGTCATTGCATACTTGCAAGGCTTGGGTTTAGCACTGAAGAATGTTAGGTAAATCATAATGGATTTGACTTGGGCACGTTCCTTATACACATTAATTTGTTTTGGTAGCTTTATCATAATTGTCCTCATTGTTTTACGCAGAGGCGGAAAAAAAGAATATGACAATATTGCGAAAGAAATCGTAGATGACGATGACTTACCGCATGAAAAAAGCAACGCGCCCAATGCAGTCCAGCATGATCACGGAGCAAAATAATGAATACAACTACTGACTTTACCAGTAACTTTTGGAACATTTACATTGCGGCCATTATCGTACTCAGTTTTGTTGGTTTAATTTGGCTATTGTTCTCACAAAACAAGGCAAAAACCAATAAATCTGGTCAAAGCGATACCATGGGTCACTCTTGGGATGGCATTGAAGAATACAATAACCCACTACCTCGCTGGTGGTTCTATCTATTCATCATTACCATGGTATTTGGAGCAGCGTACTTTGTACTTTATCCAGGATTTGGTGATTACAAAGGTCAATTAAAATGGACCAGTAAGAACCAATATGAAAAAGAAGTTGAAAAAGCCAATAACGAATATGCACATATTTATGCTAAATTCGCCAAAATGCCAATTCAACAAGTAGCAGCAGATCCTCAAGCACAACGTATTGGTCAAAACTTGTTCAATACATACTGTATTCAGTGCCACGGTTCTGATGCAAAAGGTAACAAAGGCTTCCCTAACCTAACAGATAATGACTGGTTATGGGGCGGCTCTCCAGAGCAAATCCATGAAACCATTCAAGATGGTCGTTTAGGTGTAATGGATGCATGGGGACCAGTACTAGGTGAAGAGCGTGTTAAAGACGTTGCTCACTATGTTATGTCTCTTTCAGGTAAAGCTCACAATGAAAATCGTGCTGAGCGCGGTAAAGACTTATTCTTAGGCGCACCTGCAAACTGCTACACTTGTCATGGAGAAGATGGCAAGGGCATTATTGGTATGGCACCAAACCTAACTGATGAAACATGGTTATGGGGTGGTTCAGAAAAAGCTATTATTGAAACCATTACCAATGGTCGCCGCAACCAAATGCCTTCATGGGAAAGATTCCTAGATGAAGACAAGCTACACATTATGACTGCATATGTTTGGGGGTTATCTAATAACTCAAAACAAGCAGAAAAATAATCTAGCTGAAAAGAAAACCCAGTTTTAAACTGGGTTTTTTTATATTGTTTAATGGCTCTTTTATAAAATACACAATATTAACTGCGACATTTTGTCGCACCCTCAGTTGCATCAATAATCACCCAACCCTTTTATTGTTATAATTACACCTATAAACACATAGAAACCTTGGTGCTAAACATCTAACTAAGATGAGTAACCATATTTATGATTGAGTGAATAATAAGGGAAAGCTCTCATGACACAATCGAAAACACCACAGGATAAAAATGAACAAGTTATAAACTTGTATCAATCCAACAAGAGAATTCATCCTAAACTTGCCAAAGGGCGATTTGCCAATTGGCGAATTTTTGCAGTTTTAATAACACAATTAGTATTCTTTGTCATACCATGGTTTAACTTTGATAACAGACAAGCAATCTTATTTGATATTCCTGAGCGCCATTTTTATATCTTTAATATCATCCTATTACCAAATGATTTAATTTACCTCACTGGTTTACTATTAATTTGTGCATTTGGCCTATTCTGGTGGACCACAATTGCAGGTCGTTTGTGGTGCGGTTATGCCTGCCCACAAACGGTATATACTGAAATCATGCTATGGATTGATCACTTCTTTGAAGGTGATCGTAACAAACGCATGAAATTAGAAAAATCAAAATGGAATGCATACAAAATTCGTGTCAAAGGCACTAAATATCTATTTATCTTCTTATTTTGTGCATGGACAGGTCTAACATTCGTTGGCTGGTTCTCCCCTATCCGCGAATTATTCCAAAATTTACTGCATTTAAATCTATCTGGTGCCCAATGGTTTACCATGATTTTTTATGGCTTTGTAACATTCCTATTTGCACACATCATGCGTGAGCAAGTATGTAAATACATGTGCCCATATGCTCGCTTCCAAAGTGCCATGTTTGATAAAGACACATTGATTATTTCTTACGACGAAAAACGTGGCGAACCTCGTGGTGCTCGTAGAAAAGGACAAGAAGCTGAGAAATTAGGCGACTGTATTAATTGTACTTTATGCGTTCAAGTGTGCCCTGTTGGCATTGATATTCGTGATGGCCTGCAGTATGAATGTATTGGTTGTGCTGCATGTATTGATGCTTGTGATGAAGTAATGGATAAAATTGGCGAACCACGTGGTTTAATTCGCTACACAACTGAAGCAGCATTAGAGAAAGAATACCCAGAATCACATATTATTAAACGATTGGCTCGTCCAAGAGTCTTAGGATATGGTCTGGTTCTATTCGCTGTTATCATTGCCTTAATTACTAGCTTATTTATGCGAGATACATTACGTGTTGATATTATTAAAGACCGTGGTGTAATGGTTCGTGAAAATAAACAAGGCTGGCTAGAAAACGCTTATAATTTACGCTTACTAAATTCAGATATCAAACCATTGACTATCAATGCAAAAGTAGAGGGATTTGAAGATATTATGCTAACAGGTCTGACTCCAGATTTTGAAGTTCCTGCTGGCGAAACCTTAACCATCCCTGTTCAAGTTTCAACTATTCCTGAATATGCAGATAAAGGTAGCCATCCAATTGTATTCACCTTTACCTACAAAACTTCAGATGGAGAAACTGTTAAAACCTTGCAAGAGAAAGCAATCTTTATTGGAGAGTAATACCCGTGAATCAAACAGTTAATCCATCGCAAAAAAATGACAGCAAACCTTGGTATCAAGAACCATGGCCTTGGTTCTTGATGATCGGCCCAGCCATCGTTGTTGTTGCAGGCTTCCTAACATACTACATCGCAGTCACATATAAAGATGATTTGGTTGTTGATGATTATTATTTAGAAGGCAAAAATATTGAGTTACTCTTAGAGCGTGACCAATTAGCTATGGATCAACACATGGGTGCACAAATTGTGATGAATGATAGCAATAATCAACTAAGAGCCTTCATGAAATCAGATGTTCCTCAAAATGAAGATTTGACTATTAGCTTTATTCATCCAACCAAAGGTGGTTTAGATCAAACAATTGATCTAAAACTTGTGGATAAAAATGCACAAATGTATGAAGCAGAGCTTCATACATTACCTAAAATCAATAATTGGCTTGTGGTGATTGAAAACAAAGATAAAACCTGGCGCATTCAAGATAAATGGATTGTTAGTCAAGGCAATGCATTCGACCTCACCCCTGCTCGAGAAGCAATTACTGAGCAAAAATGAGTAACAGTCGTTGTATAATAAGCATGATTACGCTACATTATTACAACGACTTTTTTGCTTATTAAAATATAATTTTTGGAGACCAAAACGATGGATGAGTTAATAAGGGAAGCTGCCCTTAACTTCCATGAGTTCCCTCAGCCTGGAAAAATTCAGGTTGCGCCAACGAAACCACTTGCAACACAGTATGATTTATCTTTAGCCTACTCTCCAGGCGTAGCTGCACCTTGTATGGAAATCTACAATGATCCATTAGCAGCTTATAAATACACCGCTCGTGGTAACTTAGTAGCAGTTATTTCAAATGGTACGGCTGTACTTGGCCTTGGCAACATTGGTGCATTAGCTGGTAAACCAGTAATGGAAGGCAAAGGCGTATTATTTAAGAAATTTGCAGGCATTGATGTTTTTGATATTGAAGTTAATGAAACCGATCCTGATAAATTAGTTGAAATCATCGCATCATTAGAACCAACTTTTGGTGGTATTAACTTAGAAGATATTAAAGCGCCAGAATGCTTTTATATTGAAAAAAAACTACGTGAACGTTCTAAAATTCCTGTATTCCATGATGACCAACATGGCACAGCCATCATCACGGCTGCTGCAATTATCAACGGCTTACGTGTTGTTGATAAAAAAATTGAAGATGTTAAATTGGTATGTTCAGGTGCCGGTGCCGCAGCTATTGCTTGTCTAGAGCTATTGGTTAGCTTAGGCATGAGCCGTCAAAACATTACCGTTTGCGACTCTCGTGGTGTGATATACAAAAACCGCGATGACCAAATGGATGAAACTAAAAAAGCTTTTGCTATCGATGACAACGGTCAACGTAAATTAGCAGATGCTGTTAATGATAAAGATATCTTCCTAGGTTTATCAGGTCCAAACGTGCTAAGTGTTGATATGCTTAACACCATGAACAAAGATCCATTGATTTTTGCACTAGCAAACCCTACTCCTGAAATTTGGCCACCAGAGGCTCGTGCAGCACGCCCTGATGCGATTATCGGTACTGGTCGTTCAGACTTCCCAAATCAAATTAACAACGTTTTATGCTTCCCATTTATCTTCCGTGGTGCACTAGATGTTGGTGCAACAACCATTAATGAAGAAATGAAAATTGCCTGCGTGAATGCCATTGCTGAACTAGCTATGGAAGAACCAGACGATGCTGTTGCAATGGCTTACCGTGATGAAGGCTTAAGTTTTGGACGTGAATACCTCATTCCTAAACCATTTGATCCGCGCCTAATCGTTCGCATTGCTCCTGCTGTAGCAAAAGCCGCTATTGCATCTGGCGTTGCAACACGTCCTATTCAAGACTTCAATGAATATATTGAAAAACTGAATCAATTCGTTTACAAATCAAA
The DNA here is from genome assembly GCA_030150505.1 of Vitreoscilla sp. Taxonomy (GTDB): domain Bacteria; phylum Pseudomonadota; class Gammaproteobacteria; order Burkholderiales; family Neisseriaceae; genus JASLFS01. The sequence goes on from JASLFS010000008.1 coordinate 40,328, forward strand.
TTTATTCATGAAGCCTATTTTTAGCCAAGCTAAAAAAGAGATTAAACGCATTGTACTATGTGAAGGCGAAGATGAACGTGTATTGCATGCAACTCAACACATTGTTTCTCAAAAATTAGCATTCCCTGTTCTCATTGGTCGTCCAAGCGTTATTGAAATGCGAATTCGTAAACTTGGATTAACAATTCAAGCTGGTAAAGACTTTGAATTGGTTAACAACGAAAATGACCCACGCTATCGTGATTATTGGGAAGAATACCATCAAATCATGAAACGCCAAGGTGTTACTGAAGCCATTGCAAAACGCCGTGTCATTGGCAATGCAACCTTAATTGGTGCACTAATGGTGCGTCGTGGTGATGCTGATGCATTGATTTGCGGCACAATGGGTACTTATCAAGAACATTTCAAAATCTTAGATAAAATTATTGGTTACAATAATCCAGAGCAAATTGCAGGCGCAATGAATGCCTTGATTATGACTACTCATAACGTATTTATTACAGACACGTACGTTAATGAACAGCCAAATGCTCAGCAATTAGCCAAAATCACAGAAATGGCAACTGCAGAAATGCGTCGCTTTGGTATTGAACCTAAAGTAGCATTACTTTCAAATTCAAATTTTGGCTCAATTCCAAACGAGCACAGTCAGCGTATGACTAAGGCATTAGAAATTGTACGTGAGCGTATTCCTGATTTAGAAATTGATGGTGAAATGCAAGGTGACACTGCTTTAGTGGAAGACTTACGCAAACAAGTATTACCAGATAGCACATTAAAAGGCTCAGCAAATCTACTGGTTATGCCTAGTGTTGAAACTGCGAATATCAGTTATAACCTATTGCGTGTTTCTGCTGCTGATGGCGTGACCATTGGTCCGATTCTAATGGGTATGGCTAAACCAGTTCATATCTTAACGCCAATTTCATCAGTTCGCCGTATTATCAATATGGTTGCATTGGCTGCCGCTGAAGCACAGCGTCATTAATCAGTCATTTTATCAATAGGCTACTTTTTAGTAGCCTATTTTTTATAGCTAAAATAAATATTTTGTTATTAAATCTTGTCGATGCTGATAATCTCCATCCAAAATGCTATAAGATAATTGATTATCATCTAATAATTTTTTACACAACTGAAAAAAAACATTTCGAGCCTCAAAATCAGGCTGGCAACGCTGCTTATCCTCTTGCCATTGCATCATGGCTGGGGAACCTAAAAAATAATGTCCATGCTGACCATTTTTCCAAGCTTCTACAATCCAATCATCAACAACATTAAATAACGATAAACTCCAGGCAATGTTGCTCAACAGATTACTATCCAAAATCAAATAAGTAGCCTGCTTCTGCCATGCTTCGAATTCTTGTTCTAGCTGCCCTTTTGCAATATTCATGACATCAGTTAAATCCGTATCCACACCATATTTTTCACAATAAATTCTCGTATATTCTGGCAGCCAAATACTGTTTGGCAATTGATTATGTAGCCATAATGATAATGATGTTTTGCCACAAGACTCAGGGCCAACAAACACCACTTGCTTTGTTATTGTCATACGCATTACACTCATGATATTAAAAATAATTTAACCACAATATATTTAAATTTTTATAGAGCCAGTTATTCATGTCATTTTGCCCATTATGCCAAACCACAAATGAACATATTTTATATTCAAATGATGTTCTTCGTATTATCCATACCAATGAAAACCCTCTAATTCCTGGTTTTTGCCGTGTTATATGGAATAAACACATCGCCGAAATGAGCGATTTATCAGAGGCAGAACAACAAGTATTATGGCATTGGGTAACAAAGCTTGAATTAGCCATGCGCCAAATTTTACAGCCAAAAAAAATAAACCTAGCTAGTTTTGGTACTATGGTCCCTCATTTACATTGGCATGTGATTGCCCGCTTTGAAGACGATGCATATTATCCAGCATCTATTTGGTCAAATCAGCACCATCAAAACCCTCAACAGCTACCCGAAAACTGGCTAGAAGATGTTTGTAAATTACTCAATCAGTCTCATGAAGAAAGAAATCAATGAACAAACTATTTAACTTACCAAAGATTAACCGTCGCCAAGCGCTAAGAGCAGGCTTAGCTACCGCTGGCACTGGTTTATTACAAGCTTGTGCGAGTAATTCAACGGGCAAGAGCGTAGAACCTGTTAACCGCCCAACAAAACTACCTACCAATACCCAAAACAAAGGTAGCATTGATTTACGCCTATTTGCGCCATCTGGATTCTTACCTGATGCCAATCAAAGTAACTTAGCTATTTCACGTTTATACCAAGCTGGATTTAATGTAACAAACCAAGATGCTGCTTTTCGTCGCTATCTGCGTTTTGCTGGTACTGATAACCAGCGTATTCTTGATTTACAAGCCGTTGCCAATGGGCAAGTAAAAACGCCAAAAGTGTTATTAGCTTGCCGTGGTGGCTATGGTGCGATTCGCTTACTGCCTCATATTAACTTCGAACAACTTGGTGCTCGAATGAAAGATGCCCAAACATTGTTAATGGGTTATAGCGATGTTAGTGCCATTCAACTAGCATTACTAGCAAAAAGCAATATGCCTAGTTTTGCTGCACCCATGTTATATAGCGAATTTGGCCGACAAACTCTTGATATTTATTCAATGCAAAGCTTCATTGAAGCAACCACTCAGACAAATAACACTCTGCATATCATGAGCATGCAAAGCCGATCGGCTAACATCAGCGGCACCTTCTGGGGCGGCAACTTAACCGTTTTAGCCTCACTAGTTGGAACAGATTACATGCCTAATATCAAAGGTGGCATCTTGTTTATTGAGGATGTTAATGAACAACCTTACCAAATTGAGCGACACTTACAGTCTTTACATTTAGCAGGCGTATTAAAAAATCAGCAAGCTATTGTATTGGGAAACTTTAATATGGGTAGGATCCAAGATGCTTATGATTCTAACTACACATTAAGCAGTGTTGCCAATACCATTAGCCAAGTTGCAAAAATTCCAGTATTTACTGATTTCCCATTTGGACACATCACCAGCAAAACAACAATGCCACTGGGTGCACATGCTAATTTACGCCCATTATCTGGCGGTGGATATAGCATTGAATTTAGCGAATATCCAACATTAAATGCTTCTCAACTATCACTAGATGCCTTACTACCTCCACCTCCTCCAGTGGAAATTGAAGATGGCTTTAGCCTTGATAGCTTTATATAAAAAAATAAGCTTGGGTACAAAACCCAAGCTTATTTTTATTTAAACCATAAACTGTAAGCCATTTGTGCAGCCATAATTAACAACATGGCAGAAAAAATGAGTTTCAATGTCCTACTGGGTAATTTATGAGCCACTTTAACACCAATAGGTGCGCAGGCTACTGTACCAATAGCCAATGCAACCATTCCTGGCAAGAAAACATAGCCCAATAACCCTTGCTCTAAATTAGTATGACTCCAACCATTAACAATATATCCAATCGCTCCAGATACTGCTATTGGCCAACCTAAAGCAGAAGATGTACCAACCGCATTAATCATTGGGATATTACAATACAACATAAATGGAATACTTAAAGAAGCGCCACCAATCCCAACCCAACTAGACAAGCAACCAATAATCGGGCCAACAATACTTAAACCCAATCTTCCAGGCAGCCCGCGACTGCCTTTTGGTTTCAAATCAAAAATAGTTTGTATAGCAATAACAACAGCAAAAATGACAAAAAAGACTTGTAAACCATGGCTTGGCAATGTTTTTGCAATTGAACTGCCAATAAACACACCTAAAACCATCCATGGTGCAAATTTAACAACCAAATCCCAATTAACTGCTTTTTTTCGATTTTGTGCGATAACGCTCGAAAAATTGGTAAAAACCATAACAGCTAAAGAAGTACCAACTGCAATGTGTTGAGTATTCTCATGAATGCCTAAAGTACTTAATAGCCACAATAAAATTGGCACGATAATCAAACCACCACCAACACCCAACAATCCAGCGATAAATCCAGCCAAACCACCCAATAACAATACAGGTAATAAAATTGATAACTGCCACATGTCACTCTGCCCCTGAGTATGATTACTTGTATACAATCAATAAAAAAAGCAAGACTAAGCTTGCTTTTTAACTAATTCTAGCGAACCAATCATACACCTACTCGCCTAACTCTTCATTATCAGCGGCAAGATTTAATGCTTTTTTGCGCTCTTGCTCTGCCAATTCTGGCTGATCAGTATCATCAAATACTCTGGCCAAAGTAATATGTGCTTGAATAGAGTCTTGTAAAGATAAGCTGGCTTCTAAATAGCTTTGAGCCTTACCCCATAATTTTCTGGTGTACGTTAACTGCCCTAAACAAAGTAATAAATTAGCATCATTTGGGTCATCTTTTAACCACGACTCAGCTTGCTGTAAAATTTTATTTTGTTCAGCATCACCTAAAAAAGCCATGCTATGACTTAAAGTATGTAATAACAATCCATCTCGATTTAGTGGGTAATAACGTCGAACCCATTGAACCGCATTATTATACAAACCCAATTGTTGGTACTTTTGTGCAATTTCCACTGATAAAACATTCGCTTTATCATCATCAGGAATGCGTTTTAAACATGCCTTAAGTGCTTTTAAATCTTTACATTGCCCTAACAACTGACGATACGCATATAAGCGGTAGCTTTGAGCCTCATTGTTATTAATTGCACCTGATTTTAATAAACGACTGGTTAAATTCAGAATTTGCAAATCATCCTTGGTATCCAAACTATAACGTAATTCTAGTTTAACCAATGATGTTAACTGTCCGTTAATCGATTTAGCTTGTGCTAAATATTCTTGAGCCTCATCATATTCATGCTTACTCAAAGCACTTTGTGCTTGTAATAAATAACGTGACAACTGCATTTTTTCTGGAAGCTGTGCAATTTGCTCTAGATAATGATCCCTTGCTTTTGCATTATCCGTTTGATCCGCACTATGTGCAGCAATCATCAAAGCCAAATAGCGTGAATCACCAGCCTGTTTGTTGGCTAAAACGGAATCAGATTTTTGCTGCGCTTTTTGGAAGCGGCCTTCAAAATACGCTTGCCCCGCTTCATTTAAAGCATGAGTTGCTTGGCGATGTTTTCGTGTTCTAGTGAATGATTTTAGTCCGGCGGGAATATTCAAAATACCCACTACAATCTTAATCATTAACCAAACAGCAACCACCAAAACCACAACACATAAAATAAAAGCATTTAAATTCATGTGTCGCAATGTATCGCCAGTTAATAAATAAATCTCGCCATTAAACTGTTGTACGCCCAATGCCACAGCAACTGCTGCAACAAAGAGCACAATAATCCAAATCAGTGCTCTCATTTTGCTTATCCTTTCTGCGCAGTCTTCGGCTCAGTTTTGCTGGCACTAGGTTGCGCCACAGCTTCTGATGCAACTGAATCGCTTGCAACAACATCGCTAGCTGCTTGATCAGCTATTGCGCCACCATCAACTTTGCTACCTTCTGCCTCTGGTGTTGCCAAAGCACTATCTGGCAAGGTCATCACTCTTTCACCCAATACTTGCTCTTGATATTGGCGAACCGCATTTAAACTATTCTTTAACAAATCTTGAGACAAATTATTCTGTAAGTTTAATTTTTGTAGGTATTCTAATTCTTCCAACCAAGCTTTAACAGTTGGTGCATTAACATCAAAGTACTGACGTACTGTTGTTTCAACATCATCTAAATCATTTCGATACACTTCAGAATGTCTTTGCAATAAAGCAATGCGAGCGTCAATTAAACGCAGACCAATATTCTCACGCACAAAATAACTTTGCTCAGGAGAAATTAACATCGCATCTTTATTATCAAGCTTGCGAACTTGTACTAATCCACCCAATGTGTTTTTAATTTCTTGCCATGCTTTTTTCCACCAAGATAAATTTTCTTCAGTGGTTACTGGCTGAGGACCTTTAAGTTCCTCATGTCGAACAGTGCTTTCAATCAATAAAGGTAAGCTAGACACAGCAGACTCTAATCGATCTAAACGCAAAGAAGCTGAAGCAACATCGACATACGGTGTATTTTGTAAATTAGCCAAATCTTCACTAATGGCTTTTTTAATAGGTAACAATTGTGGCTTATCAAATTGATTTAAACGATTCAACAAGCTTTCCATTGCAGAACTTGCGCCAACAACATTACCAGTCAAAATCAATTGCTGATTAGCAATATTTAAAGCGTATTCGGTTTCATTAACCAACCATGCATCACGACCTTTAATAAGCTCTTGATAAACATTGTTTAAATTTTCAATGTCTTTATGGTTCTTACCAGCAGACTGGTTCAATTCCCCTAGAGATTCTTTTAAATAACCTTGCTGCAACAAACTGTCTTGTAACAATTGGCTATTTCGAGATTGACCCAATCCTGCGTCATTCATTTTTTGAGACCAAACAGTATCAATGCTTTTCAGCGCATTTTGCCCTTGGATAAACAAAAATCCACTGGCTCCTAGTGCCAACAAAGACAAAACAACAGCGCCAAAAGCCATGCCTTTTCCGCCACTTTGCTTAATGATAATTGGTTCATTCTTTACTGGTGATGATATTTGCTGATCAGCTACTGTCTTATCAGTCATTATAGGCTCCGCTGATTGATTCGAAGTTATTTGATTGGTATTTTGCGGACTATCATGCTCAGATTCATTCTCAACATATTTATCTTGAGATTCTGATAGCCGTTCTGTGTCTTGTTCAGAATTTGATGATTTATTCTCACTCATAAACTCTTCCATTCCAGCTGCAATGCAGCAAAAATTGCATCATTATTTGCTCCACAATCAACTATATGTTTAACACCTTGTTCTTGTAAATAATTACTAATTCGTGGATGAATGCTTAAGTATAACAAGGATTTCAAATAAGTATGCAATGCTATTGGTATTTGTGTAAATAGTTGTTTTGCTATTTCTTGTGAACTAATAACCAAAGCTACTGGCATTTGGTTGTCTTGTAGTTGCTCCAAAACAAATAAATTTAATTTTTTCGCTATTCTTTTATAAACAGATAAGCAACATACTTGAGCACCATTTGCACTTAAAGTATCCGCCAATAAATTTCGCCCTGTGGTGCCTCTTAAAATGACCACTTTTTTTTGTTGCTGACAAATTTTTTGCCACATCGGCAAACGCAAAACAGCTTCGCTGTCATGCCCATCTTTAGGAAATACAATTTGTGTGTCTGGTAGCCATTTTGCTAATAACTCTGCACTACTGGCACCAACACAAGCCCAAATGGCTTTCGTTTGTACATTAACCAGATGAGGCATAACCATACTGACTGCACTGGGACTGACAACAAAAACGACGTCTGCCTGACTAACTGCTTCTTGCATTAAACCAATCTGCTCATCCAACAACTGCATTTCAATTGGGCAAAAAGAAACTGCTTGCCAACCTTGCTGATAGGCATTTTCAACCAATGTTTGACTCAACGCCTCTGGTCGAGTAATCAATAAAGTTGGCAAAAATTTCAGTTGCATAATATCAATTATTTTCCGCCAAAACATCAGCAATTAGCTCTTCAGCTCCATCATTGGCCAACTGTTTAGCTACCGCTCGACCCAATGCATCTGCATAACGTGATGGGCTTGAAGCTTCCGCATTCATTAAGATTGAGCCATCTGGGTGACCAACCAATCCACGCAAATAAACTGTATCATCTTCAATCGTTGCATAAGCTGCTAATGGCACTTGGCAACTACCACCTAAGGCACGAGCCAATGCTCTCTCTGCGGTCACACAAGCAGCTGTTTGTGCATGATTTAATGGCGACAACAATTCTGTTAACCACTCAGCTTCTGTGCTGGCAATCTCAATCCCCAAAGCACCTTGCCCTGCTGCTGGTAAACTATCTTCTGCTGGCAATAAGGCCTTAATTCTATCCGCCAATTCCAAACGCTCAAGCCCTGCTGCAGCCAAAATAATAGCCTGATATTGCCCTTCATCTAATTTTCTCAACCGTGTTTGCACATTGCCACGCAATGGCTTGATATCCAAATGAGGAAATCTTGCCCGCAATTGAGCCTCTCGACGCAAGCTTGATGTTCCAACAATGGCACCAGCTGGCAAATCTTCTAATCGATTAAAATCATTAGAAACAAATGCATCTAAAGGATTTGCTCGCTCAGTAATAGCAGCTAGCTCAAAACCATCAGGCAACTGCATTGGTACGTCTTTAATAGAATGAACAGCCAAATGAGCACGCCCGTCTAATAAAGCTTGTTCTAGCTCTTTAACGAATAAACCCTTACCGCCAATTTTAGACAATGTCCTATCTAAGATTTGATCACCCTGTGTTGTCATTCCCAAGATACTAATCTTTAAATCTGGGTACAACGCTTGTAATCGTGCTTGAATATGCTCAGCTTGCCACATTGCCAATAAACTTTCACGGCTCGCAATTACCAACTCTTTTGAACTCATGTTTGACATCAATCCCATTGCATTTAGAAAAATACAAAATTAAAAAATAATAACTCCATTTTAGCATATCTTAGTTTTGGCTTTTCAATTCTATCAATTAACTAAAATGAATTGACTGAAACAATCTGTCTATTAATAGCAAATTATCTGTCTATTTCCCGTTCAAAAAAAACCACTTAAACATTTTAAGTGGTTTTTAAATAAAACTTTTAGAAAGTTTGGCGCATTTCAATCATATTACGAATTTTAATATCACCCTTTGGCTCTTTAAACTCTCTATAAAAAGTAAAGCCTAACTTTTCTGAAATATGTATACTTTCTGGATTTTCTTTCTCAACATTATAACTAACATAGCTCAAGCCCATCTGATCCTTAGCAAAGCTGACTAAGCCTCTCACTGCTTCAGTACCATAACCTAATCCATGTGCAGCAGATTTCAACCATATTCCCAAACAAGCTGATTCGGAATCAATAGCGTGTAAACCACAACATCCTATAAATTCATCATTATTCTGGCTCAAAATCATCATTGCCATTTCTTTTCCAGCAATCAATTGTTGTTTTGCAAAATCAATAAATCCTTGCGTGCCTTCTACGGTGCTAGCGCGGTCAAATGGTAGAAATTCTGTTACCTCAGGCGTTGATTCATTCCAAATATCAAATTTATAGTTTTCATTGACTGGCACCAGTTTCAAACGCTCAGTTAAAATTTCCATATCCGCATGTAAAATCATTGTATTTTCCAATTGTTGCAAACACTTAGGTGATGCATTTAATTTATTCATAACAAGCTAAGCGCGCTTAGCTGAAGCCGCATTTTAGAGAAATGGTTTTTTATTGTCAAAAACCAAATTTGCTATTTTAGTTATCTGCATCAAACTGCTATATTTATAAAAAAAATGATTATCCTGTATGATTAATCTTATAACCAAAGGCATTTTGGTTTAATCGGCTAAATTTAGCCAGTCACCCTTTTTTTCTAATAGGAGACATTAATGAAGTTATTTATTTATGAACACTGTCCGTTTTGCATCAAAGCGCGAATGATTTTTGGTCTAACAAAAACACCTGTTGAACTTATCTATCTAGCCAACGATGATGAAGAAACGCCTATCAAGATGATTGGTGCAAAAATGGTTCCTATTTTAGAAAAAGATGATGGAACATTCATGCCAGAAAGCATGGATATCGTCCATTATATTAACGATATGCAAAAGCATAGTGTTTTTAAAACTGAGCCAACAGAAGAAATCGCCAATTGGATAAAAGAAACTTTTCCAATCATGCATAAATTAGTGATGCCTCGAAATGTATTGTGTGACTTCGAAGAATTCAAAACTCAATCGTCTAAAGATTACTACCAACATAAAAAAGAAGATTATATTGGCCCTTTTGCGGATGCAATGGCAAAAACACCTGAATATTCACAACAAATAAAAGAAAAACTCAATGAACTTGCTGATTTAATGAAGTCAGAACAGAGCATTCATGCTGAGTTATCTGAAGATGATATTCATGTTTTCGCAATATTGCGTGGTCTGACTTTGGTTAAAGGCTTAGAATTCCCAAACAAAGTACAAGCCTATATGGAATCGATGGCAAAACAATCGAACATACCATTAGCTTTTAATTTTGCCGTATAAAACACTTGATACCGATAAGGCTTAATGTCCTAATTCGATTTTAAATTTAAAGAGCACTTCTTTGACTAACCCCCAACTCAATGAAGTGCTTTTTTTATGACAAAGCAAATCAATATCCTAATAAAGCAAATTACATCAGAGTTTAGATAAGCAAGGTTGATTAAAGCCTTCATCCATAGCAATAAAATCAATAATAAACCTGCTCAATCTACTGAATCAATGGCATAATGACCAATTTTCAAGGTATTACTTAATTATGATTGATGCGCTAATTGCCGGTAAAGTGACTGTTGAGCCAAGTAAAAGACTAGGACAAAATAACCATTCTTTTGTAACCACTCGTTTAAATGCGGTTAGCCAAAATGGCGATGTGATTACTGTCAACGTAATTGCATTTGATGATAACGTCAAAGAAACTTTATTATTACTAAAAGAAGGTGATAGCGTTTCAATCAGCGGTCATTTAAACCCTAAAGTTTGGAGCAACAAAGAAGGCATGGTAAAACCTATGCTAGACATGATTGCCAAACGAGTGATTAGCTTATTCGACATTTAAGAATATTTGCTGACTTTTCTGAAGAATTAACCTTCCTGCACCTCAAGTAATATTCAAAACAATCTACTTTTTAATAAAAGTATGCATGGTATTTTGGCTTTTCTTAAAAAGCCAATGAGTTTAATTAAAGTCGTTTGAACTTACACAAACGACTTTAGCAAACCATTTTTATTTGATTGTTACAGGCAGCCTATCTTAAACAAAATCATTAACGCTACTTTTACTTTACCCTTTTTGATAATTTTCGAGTTGCAATGCGTATAGCTGCGATAAACTTTTCTTTTGTTAATTGGTATCAAATATCCATTTGTAAACTTTCAATGTAAATATCATTAACATACATAAATGATAGTTTTGAGATAAGTAAATTGAATATGACAATGATAAATAGCTTCAGATTAAAGATACGATGAAGATACAACAGAATATTTTGTGAAATGTATAGGCAAAAAAATACCGCAAAATGCGGTTTTTTATAAATGGTGGCCAGAGGCGGGATCGAACCGCCGACACACGGATTTTCAATCCGTTGCTCTACCGACTGAGCTATCTGGCCATACATATCTCATTACATAATTACCATTGTATTTCAAATGGTGGCCAGAGGCGGGATCGAACCGCCGACACACGGATTTTCAATCCGTTGCTCTACCGACTGAGCTATCTGGCCATCGGTAATGAGATGCGTATTAAAACAAATTTAAGCCATTTTGGCAAGTATTTCGTCCATTTATTTTAAACAAGAAAAATAAGTCATTATTTTATCAACATATAAATAAATTATTTTATGAAGTATTTATGACTCTTTTCTCAATTCCTTCGGTAGAACAAACACAATACTTTCTTCCACTCCATCTAATTCAACCATGGTTTGATGTCCCCATGCTTGTATTTGTGCAATAACTTCTTGAATCAAGACTTCAGGAGCAGATGCACCAGCTGTAATACCAATACTGTTTTTATTTTGAAACCATTCTGCTTGTAAATAACTTGCATTATCGACCATGTAAGCATCAACTCCTCGTAAAGCTGCTACTTCGCGTAAGCGATTGCTATTCGAACTGTTTGGAGAGCCAACAACAATGATAATATCGCAGCTTTCTGTGAGCTTTTTAACTGCATCTTGACGGTTTTGTGTTGCGTAACAAATATCTTCTTTATTAGGGCTTTTAATTTCTGGGAAGCGAGCTTTTAAGGCATCAATGATGTCTTGTGTTTCATCGACAGAAAGTGTTGTTTGACTAACATGAGCCAATTTAGATTCATCAACCACTTCAAGGGCTGCGACATCATCAACGGTCTCGACCAATAACATACCGCCATCACGTACCTGCCCCATCGTCCCCTCTACTTCAGGATGTCCTTTATGGCCAATCATGATGATTTGGTAATTTTCTTCATTCAATCGTTGCACTTGTTTATGAACTTTGGTTACCAAGGGACAAGTAGCATCAAATATTTTAAAACCTCGGCGGATTGCTTCTTCCTGTACTTCTAGCGAAACACCATGAGCGGAATAAATTAAAATTGAATCTTCGGGAACATCAGACAATTCCTCAATAAAAATAGCGCCTTTATCACGCAAATTATCCACAACAAATTTATTGTGAACAACTTCATGACGAACATAAATAGGTGCGCCAAATTCTTCTAATGCTCGTTCAACAATGCTAATCGCTCGGTCTACTCCAGCACAAAAACCTCGAGGATTAGCTAATTGAATGGTTTTTTCCATATCACTTCTCTTTACGCATTTTAAAAGATACATAAAAAAAGCTGCCCTTCAGGCAGCCTTTGAATTTAGATTATGCCTGGGTATTTTTAGGCTGCTTAAACATATCAATAATTAAGCATACAGCGCCAACACAAATAAATGAATCAGCTGTATTGAATGCAGGATAATACCAGTTTTGGTAATAAAATAATAAAAAATCGACGACATGACCATGAATAAAACGGTCAATAACATTACCAAATGCACCGCCAATAATCATTGCAGCACCCCAATTTCCCCAACTGGTAAATTCATTTTTGACAATAGATCGCGCTAAATATGCGCTCACGCCAAATGCCAATACAATGAAAAAGTACTTCTGCCAACCACCAGCACTTGCTAAGAAACTAAATGCAGCACCTGGATTAAAAACCAATGTTAAATCAAAAAAATTAGGGATAATATTTAATTTTTCAGCATAACTAAAATTTTTCAGAATCAAATCTTTCACAATTTGATCAATCACTATCGCAAAAATCACCAATAGCCAATATTTTTTATATTTCAAAATTGCTTGCTTCATTTCGCTCTCAACGTATTTTAAAGTTTGCCATAGCAAAAGCATGCTTGGTTATCCCAAACATGCTTTTAGCCCACTAAATATTAAGCAAATTGACGTTTTTCGCCTTCGCCTTCAATGTTATCAATACAGCGACCACAAATATTTTTATGCTCAGCATGCTGACCAACATCATCAGTATAATGCCAGCAACGATCACATTTTTCACCACTAGCTACAGAAGCCTTAACACTTAACTCATCAGCATCTTCCACTGACAAATCAGATACCAAGAATGCAAAGCTCGCTTCTTCGCCCAAAGCTCGTAAAATATCCGCAGTAGCTTTTGGTGCTGAAATTGTAATGGCTGCCTGTAAAGATGAACCAATCACATCATTTGCACGCAAAGCTTCGATTTCTTTATTGGCCACCAAACGAACTTCACGAATAGCATCCCATGTTTCAACAACACTTGCTTCATCAGCAACGGCTGGTAAATCATGATATGTATGATAAAGCACACTGTCATCAGCATCGCCAGTTAGGATTTCCCACGTTTCATCTGCAGTAAAGCACAAGATTGGGCCTAACAATAATACTAAGCTCTTCGTAATATGATACAAAGCTGTTTGTGCACTGCGACGAGCATGGCTATCCGCTTTAGTGGTGTATAAACGATCTTTCAAGATATCCAAGTAGAATGCGCCCAACTCTTCAGAGCAGAATTGAACAATATCTTGTACCGCCACATGGAATGTGTAACGTGGATAAATATCATTTTTCAATTTCGCTTGCAATTGTCCAATCAATACCAATGCATAACGATCCAATGACAACATATCTTCTGTTGCAACGGCATGTTTTGCTGGCTCGAAATCAGACAAGTTTGCTAACAAGAAGCGAATAGTATTACGCAAACGGCGATAGCTTTCAGATACACGCTTCAAAATCTCTTTTGATAACGATAACTCACCAGAGTAATCAGAAGAAGCTACCCATAAACGCAAGATATCAGCGCCCAAAGTATCACAAATTTCCTGTGGCTCAATTCCGTTACCCAATGATTTTGACATTTTGTAGCCTTTTTCATCGACCACAAAACCATGAGTTAACAGTCCATCATATGGAGCACGACCCATGGTCGCACAAGCTGTTAACATAGAAGACTGGAACCAACCACGGTGTTGGTCACTGCCTTCTAAATACAAATCAGCAGGCCATTTTAGCTCTTCACGTTGGCGTAAAACAGCATAATGCGTGCTACCAGAATCAAACCAAACGTCTAATGTATCTGGTAATTTTTCATAAACATCCGCATCATCGCCTAAAAGCTCACGAGCATCTAATTCAAACCAAGCTTCAATGCCTTTTTTCTCAATGCGCTTAGCCACTTCTTCGATTAACTCACTTGAGCGAGGATGCAACTCACCTGTTTCTTTATGAGCAAAGAAAGCCATTGGCGTACCCCAGCTACGCTGACGAGAAACGCACCAATCAGGACGACCTTCAATCATAGATTCTAAACGAGCACGACCCCACGCAGGGAAAAACTGGGTATCTGCCACAGCTTTAACAGCTTTATCACGCAAGCTAAAACCTTCATTTCCCGGTTTATCCATTGTGATAAACCACTGTGCAGTCGCACGGAAAATGATAGGTGTTTTATGGCGCCAGCAATGTGGGTAACTGTGTTCTAATTTCTTGTAAGCCAATAAGCTTTCAGATGCAGCCAATTTTTCAATAATAATAGGATTAGCATCCCACACACTCAAACCAGCCAAATCATTCATATCTGAACGGAAAGTACCGTCACTTAACACAGGGTTATCAATTTCTAAATGATATTGACGACCAACATTATAGTCATCCAAACCATGTGCAGGAGCAGTATGTACCAAACCAGTACCAGCATCAGTTGTAACATGAGCGCCCAAAATAACAGGTACTTGAGTGCCCATAAATGGATGCTGCAATAATAAGTTTTCTAGTTTTTCGCCTGTTGTTTCGGCCAAAACAACTTCGCTTGATAACTCATAGCGCGCTAAAGCTGACTCAGCCAAATCTTTCGCTAATACCAACAAACCTTTTTCAGTTTGAATCAATTGATACTCAACTTCAGGATGAACACTAACAGCACGGTTAGCAGGCAATGTCCAAGGTGTAGTGGTCCAAATAACAGCCGCAGCTGATCCAGTCACTTCTACACCACCAAATGCTTTTGATAAAGCCTGATTATCTGCAAATGTAAATGCTACATCGATAGCAGGAGAAACTTTATCTTGGTATTCAACCTCAGCCTCAGCTAAAGCAGAACCACAATCCAAACAGAAATGAACCGGTTTTTCACCTTTTTGCAAGAAACCAGCTTGTTGGATTTGTCCCAAAGTACGAACGATATTCGCTTCAGTAATAAAGTTCATGGTCAAATAAGGATTATCCCAATCACCTAAAATACCCAAACGTTTAAAACCAGCTTTTTGAATTTCAATCTGTTCTGTCGCATAAGCACGGCATAGCTCACGGAATTTAGCTGGTGCCAAATCCTTGCCATACATTTTTTCAACTTTATGCTCAATTGGTAAACCATGACAATCCCAACCAGGAACATACGGAGCATCAAAACCAGCCAAGCTTTTGCTGCGAATAATAATATCTTTCAAGATTTTATTAACCGCATGTCCTGTGTGAATATCACCATTTGCATAAGGAGGGCCATCATGCAATACAAACTTTGGACGTCCTTTAGAAATTTCACGCAACTTCTGGTAGCGCTTTTGCGCATACCAAGATTCCAACCAAGCGCCCTCACGCTTAGCTAAATTTCCACGCATTGGAAATGGTGTATCCAATAAGTTTACTGTTTTACTATAGTCTGTCATGTATTTCTCAATCTTTTTAAATCAATTTTAAGTCAATCATTAATCATTATATAAACGTGCAGCTTGCATATCTAATTGTATTTGCTGAGTTAAGGCTTCTAAACTATCAAATTTTTCTTCATCGCGTAATTTATGGATGAAATGGACTGATAAAGTTTGACCATATAGGTCATCATGCCAATCAAATAGATGAACCTCTAATTTTTGTCGTTTATTCGTAGAAACCGTTGGATTCAAACCAAAACTGGCTACGCCACGGCGGCGACCAAATGCTCCCCAAACATCAACAACAAACACACCCATAAGTGGATAATCATAATTTGGCAAAGCAATATTAGCTGTTGGGCAGCCAATGGTTCTGCCCAATTTTTGACCATGCTTTACTTTACCTGACAAAATATAATCATGCCCTAAAAATCTATTTGCAGCTTCAATATCACCATTGCTTAAAGCTTCTCGAATAACAGTACTCGATGCGCGGGTATTTTCAACCAAAAATGAAGGTGTTTTTTCCGTTTCAAATGCCGTTTGAGCGGTTAGTAAATTAAAATCACCTTGTCGCTTAGCTCCAAAACGAAAATCATCACCGATTAACAAATATTGGGTTTTCAATGCATCAATTAAAGTATTTTGTACAAAATGATTAGCATCAATGTTGGCAAAGCTTTGATTAAACCGCTGCACCCAAACGCCATCCAAACAGCCTGTGGCTTGTAATAATCGCAATTTGTCACGCAAAGGTGATAAACGTGGCGGCTTTTCAAAACCAATTTTATCTGCAAAAAACTCTTTAGGCTGCGGTTCAAAAACCACCGCCACAGCAGGCAATCCTCTGGATGAAGCCTCTGCTTTTAAGCGCTTTAATATGTGCTTATGCCCTAAATGTACGCCATCAAAATTACCAATAGTCAATGCACAACCATCCTCAAAAGATGGGCGATGCATTTGCCCTAACCAAATCTGCATGAGATCCACTTAACAATCATTTTTCAAGTCATCCATTTTAAACGCAAATCAACACAATAAGCTAGCTTATGCACGCACTAGAGAAGCAATATGGTCTATTTTTTAAACATTTCAAAAAAATCACATCATCAAGCAACAAATTGAATGCTCTTTTAATCCATTTCAGCACCAAAAACAAATGAGAATTACATTAAAATTCAAAACAAATAATTGATTATTATATAAATAACCGAATATTCATTAATACGTTCTCATTCTCCACTCAACAACCCTAGAAAAAAATGCAAAAATAGCCTTAAAATTTATTACATCAAATAAATTGTTGAAGTGATAATTTGTTATAATAGTCCCTTTTTACCTGCTTTTATTATCCTAAGAACAAGATAACATAAGCAGTACATTGCATTTTTAAGCGAGAGACACGCCATGAATTTTCGTTTTGACATCATCTACGAGTACCGTGAGATGCTCTTTTATGGTGCATTAACCACTTTAGGTCTAACAGCAGTAGCTGTGGCATTTGGTACTGTACTAGGTTTATTCGGAGCATTAGCCCGTGTTGCTCGCGTTGAAAAAGGCAACTTTTTAACACGCGCATTGGTTTATTTAGCACGCACCATTTCTTGGTTGTATGTCACCATCTTCCGTGGAACACCATTATTTGTCCAAATTTTCATTTGGTATTTCGTTTGGTATGTTGCCCTAATCAATCCAACCGACGGCATTTTAATTCGTGGTGATTTAGCTGCTGATTTACGCAAAAATTATGGCGCACTAATTGCTGGCGGATTAGCATTATCATTTAATGCTGGTGCTTATATTACTGAGATTTTCCGTGGTGGCATTCAATCTATCGATAGAGGCCAAATTGAAGCAGCTCGCTCTTTGGGATTAAGCTACGGCCAAGCGATGCGCTATATCATTCTGCCGCAAGCACTACGACGCATGCTCCCACCTCTTGGTAATGAATTTATTACATTATTAAAAGATAGTTCACTATTGTCAGCCATTGCTGTTGGTGAACTAGCCTTTACAGCACGAACCATTGCTGGTCGTTATTCTATTTACGAAGAGCCGTACTATACAATTGCTGCAATTTACTTAGCAATGACTCTGGTACTAACTTGGTTCTTCACTTACTTAGAAAAACGCTACAAAGTATCCAATCATTAATAAAAAAAGAAGCGCTGTTAAATAACAGCGCTTCTTTTTTAATAACATTTAGAAGATTTATTCTTCAACTAATTGGCTTACTGGTGTTGCACGATGATTTGTTGCTTTTTCTTTGTGCTTAAGTACCATGCGATCCAATTTATCCATCAAAGTATCAATGGCTGCATACAAATCATTTTCCACTGATTCAACATGCAAGTTTTTTCCAGCCACATGCAAATCCACTTCCGCTTTTTGTTGTTCTTTTTCTACTGATAAAGTAACTGTTGTTGAAATAATATTATCAACATGACGGTTAATTCTAGCTAGCTTAGTTTCAATATATTCTTTAATTGCAGGTGTGATATCAATGTTTAGACCAGTAATTTGAAGATTCATAAAACACTCCTTTATCTATTAGTTATATGCACTATTAACATTACCAATGCATTATGCAGTCTTAATATCTTACAGTGAATTCTTTATGATTTTATCTTATATGCTTTTTTAAAAATTAGCGAGTATTATTTATAATGACTATGTTTTAAATTAAGATTTAGTAATCTAATCTCTAATTTTCCTTGCAAATGCTGCTGGAATACCCAATATATCTCGATACTTTGCAACTGTTCTCCGTGCAATTTGAACGTCATGGGTACTTAACCACTTCACGATATTCTCATCGGAATATGGCTTAGCTGGATTTTCTGATTGGATATATTGTTCAATTAAGGCTTGCACAGCAATACTACTTTTTTCTGTGCCGTCCCCTTCGGAAGAAGTTAGTGCCTGAGAAAAGAATGAACGCATCTCAAAAACACCTTTGGGGCAATTAATATATTTGCGATTGACTGCTCGAGAAACCGTGCTTTCATGAATGGATAAAGCATCAGCAACTTCCACCATCTGCATTGGCTTAAGCGCTATTCGGCCTTGATCAAAAAACTCTTGCTGATGCAGGACAATATATTCTGCAATCATTTTAATGGTTTGGTGTCGCATTTGTAATTGCTGGATTAAAGCTTGCCCTTCTTTTAGCAACTCAAGCATTTCGGAATTATTATTATCCAATGCGATGCTTGCATATTCCTCATTAATTTTAATGGGAAGTTCACTAAAAAAACCATCCTCAACTTGCCAACGATTACCAACTAACCTAACTTCAACATCAGGTTGAATATATTGAGTTGGCTCTTCGTTCTCAAACCCATTACTGGGAAATGGATTCAATGTACTAATCAAGGTAATAGCAGCTTCAACATCTTCTATGTTTTCAGCTAAATATTTACTGATTTTTTGACTGGCGTTAACTCGGCTTAAATCATTCAAATATTTCTGCACGATGATGATTGATATTTGAGTTAAATTGGTTTCTGGTAGCCGTTGTAATTGTAGGGTTAAAGATTCAACCAAATCTCCCGCCCCAACGCCAGCGGGATCAAACCGCTTTAAAGCATTCAGTGCTTCTAAAAGATCATCATCGCCTAGCATCCATTCTAAAGGCAAGCTATCGACAATTTCATCAAGTGATGTAGTTAAATATCCATAATCATCCAAAGACTCAATCAACACGCCAACAGCAAAGGCCTCTTCTTTGGTTAATGGATGCTCACAAATTTGCGCCATCAGGTAACTTCTAAAATCAACTTCATCCTCAATATATAACCAAGGATCATAATCTTCACTACCATGATGAGATGAAGATACCGCAGCAGTAACCTTTCTACTGCCTAATGAAGCAACCCCAACCTTTGCCACTTGTTCAAGCAATGGATTCCGATCTAGTGCATCGGTCAACCATTCATCGCATTCCACCGTTGACATATTCAACAATTGAACAGATTGTTTTAATTGGGGCGTTAATAATATTTTTTGGGATTGTTTTAACTTTAAATGGTTATTCATGTCTGCAACAAATTACCCCTCAAAAATTATCAAATAATTAATAATTAAAGTCTTTGCCAAGATAAACCTGACGAACTTGCTCATCTTGAACCAGATCTTCAGGGAGCCCTGTCGCCAGAACTTGGCCTTCACTAATGATATAAGCTCTATCACAAATTCGTAATGTTTCCCGAACATTATGATCTGTAATCAAAACCCCGATACCACGAGATTTTAAAAACTCAATAATGGTTTGAATATCTAAAACCGCAATAGGATCGACACCAGCAAAGGGCTCATCAAGCAAAATAAATTGTGGTTCGGTTGCCAAAACACGGGCAATCTCAACACGCCTTCTTTCGCCACCTGACAATGATAATGCTGAATTATTTCGTAAATATTCGATGTTTAAATCAGCTAATAATTTTTCTAATTTTTCCGCTATGATTTTTTTATTTTTATACTTAATTTCTAAAATCGCCGTAATATTTTCAGCGACAGTCATTTTTCTAAAAATAGACGCTTCTTGTGGTAAATAACCGAGCCCCATTTGCGCTCGCACATGAATGGGTAAATGCTTAAGTTCCTTACCATCTAAGTCAATGCTACCGCCATCAGCAGCAATTAAGCCAACAATCATATAGAAACTGGTGGTTTTACCTGCGCCGTTAGGCCCTAGCAAACCAACCACTTCACCACTTTTAATTTCCAAGGTCACATCTTTAACAACATGTCTTTTTTTAAAGCTTTTTTGTAAAGATGAAACTGATAAAACACTTTGTGTCGCCATTTCCATTATTTTTTTCCACCAGTTGTTGATGGCTGTAAAACAACAGAAACACGCCCTTTGGTGTTACCTCGTTTGGCGGTATACACTTCAGTATTGGTGTTATAGGTAATCACATCACCATTAACAACATCACCTTCTCGTTCGACACGGGCATTGCTGGTTAAAACAACTTGTCCAGTTTTACTGTCATAGGTGACGGTATTACCACGACCTTTAACCCATTCATTCTTGCCTTCTAACTTTTGCTTAAAATGAACAGGAGAACCCGTTGCTTTCATTTTTTGCGTACCATCTTCATAACGGTTAACCGTTACTTTTGCGGCATCCATTCGTAAACTACCTTGGGTAATTTCAACATTTCCAGTAAAAATAGTTTCCTGCTTGGCTTGGTCTAAAGAACCTTCGTCAGCCAAAATTTCAATTGGCTGATCACGATCTCGTTTTTCAGCCCATGCATTAGAAACCAATAAACTGCCCATTAATAATGAACAGCCCATTACTTTTATTAAGCTACTTGGCATCATAAATAATTGCCCTAACTCTTGATTTTAAATTCAAACTTTTCTGATTATGATCATACACTAAACCTTTGGCTTGACCTGTTGACATTCCCATTTGAAAATCAACCAAATCATCAGTTTGTGCTATTTTCGTTACGGTATTTACTTGTAAATGTTCCGTTTTTGCATAACCAGGCTCTTGTCCATCCGTTGCCGTTTTAATTAGAACAACTTGATTGTCTAAATCGACCAATTTACTTTCCGTATCATAACGCCCAATATTGGCTTTAACACGATAAACTTCTTGGTTGTTTTGAAAAACTTTTAATAAAGGATTGGTCATATGAACCACTTCATTATCAGGCAATTGCCAAACCGTATTGGCTTCAAAATCTTCTTGTATCAAACCATCGCCACCAAAAGTACGTCCAGATACCTCGTTCATCACATATCTGGGTTCATCTGGATTTAAAGGAGCTTCGACAACATCAACTTGACTAACTTCATTCAACCAAAAGCTAATGCCTCCCATTAATACCGCTAACAAAATAGGAAATAGCCACGCACCTAATCTGGCTTTATGCTCCATTACTTAACATATTCCTGTAATAATTGTTGTAGATGGCCAGTAGAATATAAGATAGCTTCACATGCTTCACGCACAGCTCCTTGCCCTGCATCAGCCTGAGTTTCGTAATCAGCGTAATGCTTTACCCAAGAATGTGCATTGGGAACAGCAATGGCTAATCCACAACGAACCATGACTGGCAAATCCACAACATCATCACCAATATAGGCACATTCATCTTCAGAAACACCAGCTTGGTTTCGCAATGATTCATAAGCTGATTTTTTATCTTGAATGCCAGCCATGTAATAATCAATACCCAGTCCATTCGCACGATGAGCAACACCAGCTGCATCACGTCCAGTAATAATGGCTAATTTAACACCTGTTTTTTGTAGCATTTTCAAACCATGCCCATCCAAAGTGTTAAATGCTTTAATTTCTTCACCGCTGGCGGTAATAAAAATACGACCGTCAGTTAAAACACCATCAACGTCTAAAATCAATAATTTAATTTTGGCTGCTTTGCTTTTCACCATTTCTGTCAATGGTAAGTTAAATGCCATTTCTGGTAATTTTTTCATTATACAATTCCTGCTTGCAGTAAATCATGCATATTAATTGCACCTAATAATTGCTGCTGCTCATCAACAACTAATAACCCGCTAACTCGAGTTTCTTGCATAAGTCGCAATGCTTCGCTTGCCAGTTTATCGTGCTGAATTGTTTTAGGTGTTTTCCCCATCACATCAGCCATCGTTGTTTCTTGCACATCAAATGGTTGTTGAAATAGTCGACGTAAATCACCATCTGTAAAAACACCAATCGCTTGTTGATTCTCATCAACAATCGCTGTCATTCCCAGACCTTTTTCACTCATTTCAATAATGGCATCTTTTAAAGCTGTACTGGTTAAAACTTTGGGTAATCTATCATCCGTATGCATTAAATCGCTCACCCGAACCAATAAATTCTTGCCTAAACTTCCTGCTGGATGACTTAATGCAAAATCATTAGCCGTAAATGCTCGAGCTTGAATCAAAACAACAGCCAAAGCATCACCTAAGGCCAATGCAGCTGTTGTACTACTCGTTGGCGCCAAGCCCAAAGGACAAGCTTCTTTATCAACACCTGCATCCAGATGAATATCAGCTTCTTGAGCCAAAGTTGACTGTGCTCGTCCTGTTATGGCGATTAATTTCATGCCTTTTCTTTTGAGTGCAGGCAATAAGTTCAATACTTCGTCACTTTGTCCAGAATGAGATAAAGCAATAACCACATCTTGTGGCAAAATCATGCCTAAATCTCCGTGCGCAGCTTCTGCGGGATGAACAAAATAAGCAGGCGTTCCTGTAGAGGCTAATGTGGCTGCAATTTTTCTCGCAATATGCCCTGATTTACCCATTCCAGTCACAATCACGCGACCTGAGCTTTGCAAAATTAGTTCAATTGCATCTTCAAATGATTGATTTAATTTATGGCTAATCTGCAAGATTGCATCAGATTCAAGTTTTAATACTTCTTGTGCTTGTTGTATGTAAGGATAGTGAGCCATCTTAAAGCTAATCTCTTTTAAATATAAAAATTCTATAACCCTGCATTATAATAGAACTATTCATTATTCTGTGACATTTATCTTACATAATATTACTTGCTGTATCTTTACTAATAAAAACAGCCATTAACATTTACTATTGTAATAATAAAAATCTATTTTAACTAGACTGTACGCAATAAAATTAAAAATAACATCATCATAAATTAAATCGTCAATAGTGATTAAAAACTTGACCAAATAAGGTACAAATCAAAGAAAATCCTTTTTTTAGTCATTTAACTCCAAACCTGTATGTTCAGGCAGCCTCTTTTCCGTTATATTTTATTTATTAATATATTCACAGCAATCGATCACCATGGATCACTCTTTAGGCTCCGTTGTACTGGTACTTCTTGTCGCCGTACTGACCGTTATTATTTGTCGCAGAACCAACATTCCAGCCATGATTGGCTATTTGGTTGTTGGCTTTTTAACAGGACCAGGTGTCCTTAAAATTATCCCGCAAACACCAGCAACAGAATTTCTGGGTGAAATCGGTATTGTTTTTTTAATGTTTAGCATTGGTTTAGAATTTTCCATTAGCAAACTTCGGGCCATGAAACACTTGGTATTTGGGCTTGGCTCATTGCAAGTTGGCGTCACAATTTTCTTATTTACAATAGTCATGATGATTTATGGTTTGCCATTTTTATGGGCAGCCGCTTTAGCCAGTGCCTTAGTCATGTCATCCACCGCCATTGTCAGTCGCTTGATGTCAGAGCGAATGGAACTAGGTGAACAACATGGTCAAATGGTTATGGGCGTTTTACTAATGCAAGACATCGCCGTTGTCCCCATCATGATTCTTTTCCATGCTTCCACTGGCGACACCAGCAACATTGGCATTGACTTAGCTCTTGCTCTAGTGAAAATGGTCGTGGTTTTAGCTTTGCTATTGTATTTTGGCGACAAACTAATGCGCCCATGGTTTAAACTCGTCGCAAAACAAAAAATCGATGAGCTATTTATGCTCAACGTGCTCTTGGTCACCCTCGGAGTTGCTTACCTAACAGAGTTGGCTGGATTATCACTTGCTCTAGGCGCTTTTGTCGCTGGCATGTTAATTTCAGAAACACAATATCGCTTCCAAGTCGAAGATGACATTCGCCCATTTAGGGATATTTTATTGGGCTTTTTCTTCATCACCATTGGCATGAAACTAGACTTAAATGTCCTCATTAACAGCTATGATTTGGTTTTGCTCATACTGGCCTTGTTGATTATTGGTAAATTACTAATTGTTTTGATTATCTCTAAACAACAAAAATTTTCAAATAAAGACTCCCTAACAACTGCCTTATATCTTGCTCAAGGTGGCGAATTTGGCTTTGTATTACTTGCTTTAGCGGTTCAAGACAAACTATTGTCATCAGAGGTTAGCCAAGCATCCACTGCTGCCATCTTAGTTTCCATGCTAATAGCACCCTTTCTCATCAAAGGCAGTAGCAAAATTAGCAGTTTATTATTCAAAAAGGATTGGGAACAACAATCGGTCGATTTACATAATATCCTGATGGAAAATATGAATAAAAACGACCACGTTGTGCTGGTTGGCTATGGCACTAGCGGGCAAACCATCGCTCGCTTACTAGCACAGCAAGAAATTAACTACTACGCCCTTGATTTAGATGTTGATCGCGTACAAGCAGCTCGATTAGCAGGTGAACCTATTGCATATGGCAATGCAAAGCGCAAAGAAGTCCTACTAGCCGCAGGCTTATTGCGTGCCAAAATGATTGTTATTACCACCAATGAAATTACAGACACCGAGCACATCATTGCCATTACTCAAGCAGCAGCACCCAATATCCCAATCATTGTCCGCAGTGAGCGCAGTGAACAAGTTCCCGCTTACAAAAACTTAGGCGCTGACGAAGTGTTTTCGGATGACCGTGAAATGGGCTTGGTGTTAGCAACACAAACTCTACTAACCCTTGG
>JASLFS010000036.1 GCA_030150505.1 Vitreoscilla sp.
TGTCAAATGCTGCTTTGCGTACCATCGATAAAGTAGGCATTGATGTCGTTTTGGCTGATTTGCGTGCACGCGGCGAAGCTTAATATTGTTGATTTAAAGATTATTAAGGACTAGAGCAATGCGCGATAAAATCAAACTAGAATCATCTGCTGGTACAGGTCATTTCTATACCACAACCAAAAACAAACGCACAATGCCTGGCAAACTAGAGATCAAAAAATTTGATCCTGTTGCTCGTAAGCATGTGATGTATAAAGAAACTAAATTGAAATAATATTTCAATTTGCTTCTTATTATAAAAAAGCCTTTACGCTAGTAAAGGCTTTTTTATTATCCTACTTTTTCATTTTAAAATACCCACCAAATCTTAACCATTTCCCCCACTACCAAACCAAGTTCATACTTTCATACAGATTACTTTTCTCATCGGTTTACGGCTAATTAAAAACCATCTATTGGGTATATTAAGCAACAAAGCAACAGGATTAATAACTCGATGCAATACTTTTAAATTCAAATGCAGCCACCAATCCAACTTATATCTAGCCGCAATCGCCATCTCTCCCCCATCATTCCCACAATAAACAGGACAAGATAAAACCCAACCTTTGTGAGTAAAACCCACTTCTTGATTTTTTAATAACATCCCTCTAGACATTTAAGCACTCTTATTATCATTAATTTCATCACATTATAACATTTATAATTTAAATGATAATCATTTTTATTATCTTATTAAGCATAAAAAAAGACTTCCCACACCTTCAGGAAGCCTATCAAAGTAATACACGACTTTTTTGTTATTTTAAATATTCAAATTTTGCACGTTTAATATTGCACAACAACTCATATGAAATAGTACCAGCCATAGCAGCAACATCATCAATTGAAACATTGTCGCCCCACAACTCAACATGACTACCAATGCCTTGCTCAGCTCTATTGAGCTCAATGGTCATCATATCCATCGAAACCCGACCAGCTACACGACTTTTCACACCATCAATAAAAATCGGACTATCATTCGAAGCCAAACGAGGATAACCATCAGCATAACCGCAAGCCATTAAACCAATACGCGTTGGCTGCTCTGTTTTAAAAATAGAACCATAACCCACTACTTCGTTCGCACCTAATTCACGCACACCAAATACTTTGGTTTCCAACTGCATAACTGGTTTCAAATGTTTATCAGGCGTAGCAAATGGCGACAAACCATACAATGCCAAACCAATACGCGCCCAATCACGATGCGCAGCTGGATGAGCCAAAATAGCAGCAGAGTTTGCCATGCTTTCCTCACCTGCCAACTGAGAACAAACAGAATCAAATGCTTCAATTTGCTCCGCAGTCATGTTGCTATCCATTTCATCGGCACGAGCAAAGTGAGTCATTTTAACAACTCCATCCACAAACTCATTGGCAACCAAACGCTCATAAGCAGCAGCATAATCTTTAGGAAAAAAACCAGCTCTATGCATGCCAGAATCCATCTTCAACCATACTTTTACTTTATTTTGCCAAGCATAGTCCAAAAATCCTTGTAATTGATTTTCGTTCTGAACCACAGGCCAAAGTTGGTATTCATCAACCAAAGCATATTCACTTAACTCGAACACACCCTCAAGCATAACGATAGGCAATTTCAAACCAGCTTTTCTTAACTGAATAGCTTCCTCTATCGTTGCAACAGCAAAACCATCCGCAATATCTTCTAAAGCTTGAGCACATTCAATAGCGCCATGACCATAAGCATTTGCTTTCAAAACAGCCAACGCCTTTTTACCATGCATACCTTTTAACGTTAAATAATTATCGCGTAAATTATTAAGACGAATTTTTGCCACTAATGGACGCATTTTTAAATTCCTTATTTGATAAGCTTCACTAAAAAGCCGAAGAGAATACTCCTCGGCTTTTTTTCAGTATTATTTTGAATCAGTATTAACGCATTGGTACAACCAACACTTCACTGCCTTTAGCGTAACGTTGAATCGATAAGTCATCATAACGAATATCAGGTTGCTTACCGCTGATTAAATCAGACATTACTTTTGCAGAACCCAAGCTCATTGTCCAACCCAAAGTACCGTGACCAGCATTAATTGAGAAGTTCTCAAAACGGCTACCACCCATCACAGGCGTACTATCTGGCGTCACTGGACGCAAGCCAGACCAGAAAGTTGCCTTAGCAACATCGCCACCACGAGGATATAGGTCGGTTACAACATGCTCTAAAGTTTCACGGCGTTTTTGACCCAAATGGATTTCATAACCAGACAATTCAGCCATGCCACCTACGCGAATACGATCATCAAAGCGAGTAATCGCAACTTTATAAGTTTCATCCAAAATTGTTGAAACAGGTGCACTATCAGGATCTGTAATTGGCACAGTCAATGAATAACCTTTAATTGGATAAATAGGCAAATCAATACCAATGGTTTCCATTAACTTACGGCTATAAGTACCCAAACAGCAAACATAATGATCAGCTGTAATTTGCTGTCCATTTGCCCAAATTGCTTTAACTTGCTTATTATCGTGCTCGATGCGGTCAATATTGTGATTAAACAAGAATTTAACGCCAGCATCTTCACACATTTTCGCTAATGTCTGAGTAAACAAATGGCAATCACCTGTTTCATCATTAGGCAAACGCAAGCCACCTTTAATTTTATGTAACTCAGTTTTTAATGCTGGTTCATATTCAACACAACCTTCAGGGCTTAATACCTGATGCTCAATGCCTAACTCAGCCAACACTTTAATGTCTTTTTTAGATGCTTCAACTTCAACATCAGAGCGGAAAATTTGCAACGTACCTAACTGACGGCCTTCATATTGAATACCAGTATCAGCACGCAATTTACGGAAATTATCGCGGCTGTATTCAGAAATACGCAACATACGCTCTTTATTAATGGCATAACGCTCAGCACCACATTCTGCTAGCATTTTAAATAACCATTTAACTTGAAATAAACTACCATCCGGGCGGAAAATTAATGGAGAGTGCTCTTTAAACATCCACTTTAATGCTTTAGTTGGAATACCAGGAGCAGCCCAAGGAGATGCATACCCTGGAGAGATTTGACCAGCATTACCAAAACTCGTATCCATTGCAGCAGCTTCATCGCGCTCAACAACGGTAACATCGTGACCTTCTTGGCTTAAATACCATGCCGTTGTTACACCAACAACGCCTGCACCCAAAATCACAATCTTCATTTACTCACTCCCAAATATCTCTGCCCTAAATGGCAAATTAATTTTTATTCATTTGCTTGTGCAACGCAACAAGCTGTTTCAGTCAAAAAAGTAAGTTTAATTGTTTTCTTATAGTGAATTCCACCAAAATTACGGTATAATTTTAGTAAATTTCTTTAAAAATAATCAAAAAAATAGGATTTATCTAGAATGAAACACTTAGACAAAATTGACATGAAAATTCTCACTATTTTGCAAAAAAATGCTCGTATCAGCATGACTGAATTAGCCGAACAAGTAGGCCTATCAACCACCCCGGTAACCGAACGCGTTAAACGCCTAGAACGAGAACAAATTATCACTGGTTATTTCACTCGCATTAACCCACATAAAGTTAACCAAGGTTTATTGGTTTTTGTGGAAATAAAATTGCGTTCCAAATCAGGCAATATTTTTGATGAATTTCGCCGCGAAGTCATGCAGATACCGCAAATATTAGAATGCCACTTAGTCTCTGGTGAATATGATTACTTAATCAAAGCAAGATTACCCGATATGCATGCTTATCGTGATATGCTGGGTAGCATTCTTTTACAACTACCCGCAGCAGCAGAAAGTAGAAGTTATGTTGTGATGGAAGAAGTAAAAGAAGCAATGATACTAGACTTAAATTAATACAGATAATAATAAGGATAACCATTGAATACTCAACCATACTGCCTACCCTTAGTCGGTCAATTAAACTGCCGAGACTTAAACCAATACACCAACCAACATGGGCAAAAAATACGCCCCAATACTCTATTGCGCTCTGGCCAATTACACACATTAACCCAGCAAGATATCAAAACCTTATCCGCAATAAACATCAAACATATCATCGACTTTAGAACTACCTCAGAAACCCAATCGCAGCCTAATTTAGTAATATCCAATACCACGCACACACAAAACCTACCCATCAATGCAGGCAACATCAACATCAGCAACTTAAAAGATTTAATTATTCAGGCTGATATTGCCGCTATTGAGCAATTTTTCTTTCATTTGTATGATGAGTTGGCCTTAAATACCATCAGCCAATATCAAGCCTTTTTTCATGCGTTACAAGAATTAGAGGATGGCGCCTTATTGTTTCACTGCACCGCAGGAAAAGACCGAACAGGTTTAGCCACTTACCTACTATTACACGCTCTGGATTTTGACCAAGAAATCATTATGGCCGATTATCTATTTAGCAATCAAAATACAACGTCAACCAAGCAAGCGATACTGAATTTACTACCATTGCAAACCAGTCAACAAATGCAATCATTGGATTGTATTTTATCTGTTCAAAAAAACTATCTACTTCATGCAATAGCACAAATTGAAAAACAATATTTATCAATTAACCACTTCATTAGCAACACTTTAAATGTCAATATAGACCATCTCAAAAAACAATTTTTAATCAATGCATAATAAAAAAACCAACCAATCAAAAATGATTAGTTGGTTAAATTCATTTTGCTATTGATCTTCACTAAAACAAATTGCAACCATGTGTTAATGAAAAATAGCCAACACTATTTTTAAAAATTATGCTTTTGCTGAAAACTCTTTGAACGCTTCCATTGCATTAGTTGCATACATCAAAGATGGACCACCGCCCATCATCACAGCAACGGCAAGCAACTCTTCCAATTCTTCCTGCGTCATGCCCAAACGAACCAACGCTTGCGTATGAAAACCAATACAAGCATCACAACGACCAGCAATGCCAATTGCCAACGCAATCAACTCTTTGGTTTTAGCATCTAAAACACCCGGCTTTAACGCCGCACCAGCCAAACCAGAGAAACCTTTCATTAAATCAGGTGAACTTTGTTTTAACTCGCCCAAGTTTTTTGAAATTTGTTGTGTTAGTTCTGTAAATTTACTCATTAAAACGACCCTTAATATGAATTATTCATGACAAACTATTGCCAGACAACTTTTAAACTTATAATATTAGCTTAATATAATTTAGCCTAATCTAAATTAGTAATTGCTAATATAATTCACATGATAATAACTTGTCAATAGGAACTGCTATGAAGCTAACCGATTTTGTTTGTACTTTATTCACGGATCAAAATGACCCAGCCAAACTAACCGTTGCATTAACCATGTCCGTACAAGCTTTAAAAAAAGGACATAGCGCAACCATTATTTTTTTAGTAGATGCAGTTCACCTAGGTCATCAAGACTGTCAATTAACAGCAGATGTTGGAATGCCATTTTTACCAACCCATCAACTGATGGATGAATTTATAGCATTAGGCGGACAAATTGCAGTGTGCAAATCGTGCATTGAACACAATAATATTGCTTTAGAAGAAATTAATTCTGATTATGTAATCATCACAGCCAATGATGTTATTGATTTACTCATGAATGCAAAAGGCTCACTACAAACCTCTTAAAGCGTCACTTTAAAATTGGATAGGGATTCTAAAACAACCTTATCCAATTTTTAATCACCCCTTTATTTTTTAAATAAAATACCCTCTTATAGCAATCTCATTATTTACCATTTACCCAAATCAATATTCATTTCTTTTAGGCAAAAAAAATGCGCACATTCTAAAATGTGCGCCAAGTCTACAAAGGAGAAATAGAGGAGAAACTGTTAAGCAGTCATTGCAACTACTCAACAGTTGCTATTATGCCAATCTTCAAAATAAAGGTCAACCTCTTTTGTTCACTTTTTTTCTAAATAACCCAAAATCAACATCAAAAACACTATGACCTAGATCAAAAAACAGCCTAAAAAACATAAGTTACTGATTACTATATGATTAAATAAAACAAATTAGAAAATTTTCGCAAATAAATAAAGCAGTCACTCTAATTACCCTGTTGCTTTTTAGCTGCACTGCAGCAAAAACATGGGAAATAAACACAAGAGAAATTCATTCCATTTTGTAAATATTTGTAACGAATGCATTGATCTTAAACAAAAAAAATGCGCACATCTAAAAAAATGTGCGCCAAGTCTACAAAGGAGAAATAGAGGAGAAACTGTTAAGCAGTCATTGCGACTACTCAACGATGCTAATTATGAAGCTTTCTTATTTTCATGTCAACATTTTTTTTCGTTATTAAATAAAAAAGTAAATTTTTATTCATAAAATTGTAATAATTTCCAATATAATCACAAAACAAGCCAATTCGAACATTTTTTAATTCGAAAACAATAAAAAAACCAATATATTTTTCACAAATGAATATTTTGTTGAAAATAATGATCAAATGAATAAAAAAATCCTGTTACGCAAATGCAACAGGATTTTTTCACAAACCAAAGAACTGCTAAATTTATGCTTGGCTACCACCAACGATTAATCCAGCATCAACACGCAATGTAGGTTGCCCCACTCCAACAGGAACACTTTGCCCATCTTTTCCACAAACACCAACACCAGAATCCAAGGCCATATCATTACCAATCATGCTCACATGTTTTAACACATCTGGACCATTGCCAATAATTGTCGCGCCCTTAACTGGATACTGCAATTTACCATTTTCAATTAGCCATGCTTCTGAAGCGCTAAACACAAACTTACCACTGGTAATATCAACCTGTCCGCCACCAAAATTCACAGCGTAAATACCTTTATCAACAGAAGCTAAAATCTCTTCCGGATCATGGTGACCATTTTGCATAAAAGTATTGGTCATTCTTGGCATCGGTGTCGATGCATAACTTTCACGGCGACCATTGCCAGTTACAGGCATGCCCATCAAGCGTGCATTCATTTCATCTTGCAAGTAACCACTTAATCGGCCGTCTTCAATCAACACATTGGCTTGAGTTAAATTACCCTCATCATCAACATTCAATGAACCACGGCGCTTTTCAATATTACCTTGGTCTATCACCGTCACGCCTTTTGCAGCAATCATTTCACCCATTTTATCAGCAAATACGCTGGTTCCTTTGCGATTAAAGTCGCCCTCTAAACCATGTCCCACTGCTTCATGTAATAATACCCCAGGCCAACCATTCCCAAGAACCACAGTCATGCTTCCAGCAGGAGCTGGTTGTGCTTCTAAATTAATTAAACCTTGCTTGACTGCTTTATCAACAAACTCTTGGCATTTGGCATCATCAAAATACGATAAGTCAAAACGGCCACCACCACCGCAACTGCCTTGCTCTTTTCGCCCGTTTGCTTCAACAATGACCGTAACAGACAATCGCACCAATGGACGGATGTCGGCACTTTGCTTGCCATCTAAACGAGCAATAAACACATATTCATGTTCACATGTTAAGCCAGCCATCACTTGAACCACTCGAGGATCGGCAGATTTAGCCATTTCTTCAATGCGATTTAATAATGCCACTTTTTGTGCGGCTTCTAAACTTTTAATCGGATTACTAGCGCCATATAGCTGATGAGGAGATTGAATGATTGCATGGGGAATATCAATATTATCTTGTTTTGCTTGAGCAATAGAACGCACCGCTAAAGCAGATTGTTTTAAAGTTTGCTCTGAAATAGCATCAGCATAAGCAAATGCGGTTTTATCATGGCTAACAGCACGAACGCCGACGCCTTGGTCAATATTAAAACTACCAGATTTAACCACACCTTCTTCTAAATGCCAGCTCTCAAACGCAGTATATTGAAAGTATAAATCGGCATAATCAACATCATGTACACCAATTAATTGTAGAGTCTGATTAACCATTGCATCACTGATATGGTTATTTGCCAATAAAAACTCTTGGGCGTTGCTGACATTAGCAGATGACATAAAAGACGCTGACCTCATGAAAGTTAAATAATAATTAAGAATCAGCAAGTTTAGCATTTACCCTGCAGATTAGTAAGGAATAAAATGATTCTGTACCATATTCCTAACTGGATACGATAAATATTATCTATTTCACTTCTTATTAATGGTTATCGGCCTAGCTCAAATTTGAAACCTTCTTAGGTGAGCCTTACAATATGGCTTGTCTTTATCTGTCACTCATAAAAATCATGAAATTATTATCTGTGTTGAACTTTGCACATCAATTACTAAGCGAGCACCTTCAAAATGGGGACAATGCCATTGATGCAACCATGGGCAATGGAAATGATACAGTTAAACTTGCACAATTGGTTGGCGACTCAGGACAGGTTTATGCTTTTGATATTCAAGCAATGGCTTTAATCAATACAGAAAAGCGCTTAAGAGAACAATCACTCAATCATCGAGTTCAGCTCATATTAGATGGACACCAGCACCTTCAGCGCTATATTCATAAACCGATTTCAGCTGCAATTTTTAATTTAGGTTATCTGCCGTGTAGCAATAAAAACATTACAACCCAACCTCAAAACACCATCAAAGCTTGTGAGGAAATTTTAAATTTATTGCCACAATCAGGCATGATTATTTTGGTGATTTACTCAGGCCACGATAACGCCGAAGAAGCCAAAAAAATACACCAATGGGCAAGCGCTTTATCCCAAAAACAGTTTTCTGTTTTGCAATATGGCTTTATAAACCAAAAAAACTACCCACCTTATCTGTTGGCCATACAAAAAATAAAATAACAGAAAATTAGAATAATTTGATTAGATTCACGATAGCCATGCTTTCATCTGTATAATTTATTTACTAAATAACTTATATCTAAAAAAATGCAGCAATCAATTCACATACAGAAAATCATTCAAACAAGTATATTTTCTACAATGCTCATTGCATTAACAGGGAGCTGTTATTTCTTATTAAGAATATCCAATACAATTGGTTTTCCACTTCACTTAACGATGGTTACTCTGGCGAGCTTATTTGTTTTATCAACTAATAGAATCATTTTTTGGGTTTGTGGTTTTCCATTAATATTATTAGCGTCGCTATACATGCCAACAGCCATCATGTATGGATTGCCCTCAACTGATATTGTCACCGCTCTTTTTTATAGCAATCCATTAGAAGCACAAGGCTTTCTATCTGTCATCAGCATCAAAGAATATACTTATGCCTTTGCCCTTCTTATTTGTGGGGTATTATTTGGATACTTGTATCAAAGGCACTTGAAAACAGCACTTAAAATTAAAATATCCATTATCAGCTGCATTGTTTTATTGACCTACAGCATATTACCAATACTATCGAAAGAAGACTGGAAACGAACCTATCCTTTTGGTTTTTATAGTCAGGTATTCAATGTCTACACTACCTTAAAAGAAAATCAATT
Organism: Vitreoscilla sp.; assembly: GCA_030150505.1. GTDB lineage: Bacteria > Pseudomonadota > Gammaproteobacteria > Burkholderiales > Neisseriaceae > JASLFS01. The sequence goes on from JASLFS010000036.1 coordinate 9,443, forward strand.
CCAGCCCAACAATCTTATCTTATGGCAAATAAAACAATCTAATCCCCAATATGATGACTATGTTATTGTAATAGGTGAAAGTGTCAGAAAAGACTATTTATCAGCTTACGGTTACGCCCATAAAACATCACCATTTCTGGAATCTACTAATGGTATTTTAATTGATGGTTTAATTAGCCCTGCCTCATCAACCATCCCATCCTTAACACGAATGCTGACCTTAACAGGACAAGGTAATGAGAATACTGAAACCATCAATTATCGCTATAATCTCATTGATTTGGCCAACAAAGCGGGCTTTGAAACTCATTGGATATCAGCCCAAGGTAAATATGGTAGCTCAGAATCCCCCATATCAATATTAGGACAAAAAAGCCATTTCCATTTTTTTGCCAAACTCAAAAGCTTCGGTGATAAAGGACCCAGTGATTGGGAATTATTCCCTATTTTTCAAACCCAATTATCACAACAAACGAAGAAACCTCGATTATTCGTTGTTCATCTATTTGGCTCGCATTTTAACTCCTGTGACCGCATAGAAAAAATCAACCCTCAACTTCAACACTCACTTGGACACAATTATAATTGCTATTTAAGTAGCCTTGAACAAACAGATTTATTACTTTCTAAAATTCATGATAGCTTACAGCATCAAGAATCAATGACCAATCGCAGATTTTCTATGATGTATTTTGCGGATCATGGACAAGGTCAGCATGAAGCGCTGCGCCATGATAATGACGTTAAACAAGGATATGAAGTGCCACTATTTGTAACCAATAGTGATAGCAAGCAACATGAAGTCATCAAGGCTCAAAAATCTGGATTCAATATGATGTCTGGGCTTGCCAATTGGCTTAATATTCAAACCCAAAATCACGCCGAAAATTATGATTTATTTTCAACAGAACCCGATCAAAACATTCTGGTAAAGGGCTCTACTGTACAACGTTTTAATGATTTAGCTGATGACCCAGCCAAAGAATAAGAACAAAATAGATAGCACCTATTTATCAATCACGATAAATAGGTGCCAAGATAGAATACTACTTACAATCAGAACGTTCTAAACGTGAATAAGGTTGAACGATATCTCCAATGTCTTTAGCAGCTTGATTATCAACCTGTAGGAACAATACTTGGTATTTAGCAGTCGTTAAGTTTTGAGCGCCTGTTAGACGTTTTTCAATCACATTGGTTTGTGCATAACCTGCATTGCGCGCTTTGTCTTTTAGCTGCTCTGCATGATTTTGATTTTTGAAAATACCCAAAGTAACGACATTGCCTTCCGCTTTGGCTTTAAATCCTTTGCTAATGGCTTCAATTGCAACTTCTGTTGCATCACCATTCACGGGAAATAAAACATGGTATTGTCGCCCTACTTCATCAGTATTGTCATTTTTCACAACAATTCGATTAGCGGCATTTGGCCAACGGTTAAGCATGCCTTTTAATCGATGATAAGCATCTTCAGGCAAAGTCACTTTTGCTGAGCAATTTGCTGCTTTTCGAGTTAATGGAATGTCGTTAATCGATTCTTCTTTTCGTTTTGCTGTTTCTGTTTTTTTATCTGCTTTCTTGCCTTCTTTCACAGCTTTATGTTCTTGCTCTGCTGCTTCTTGGCTAGCGTTAATTTCTGTTTGACTAGCTGCATCATCCCAAATAACTTCTTCCTGCTTTGCCACCGGAGCCACAACAACTTCTTCTATTGCTTTGACTTCTTTGGGCTGCTGCATTTTTTGAGTGATAACATTAGCGAAAATAATAATATTCAATGCAACTAAAATTGCAAATAGCCACTTCATTCTTGTTCAATCCAATTCAATAATCCATAGATAACCAAATTATCAATGATCTCAACTTGCGCTTCTTCAATAAACTGTTTTGGCAAATGTTGCTCGATTTTTTTAGCACCACCGCCTGTTAATAGTACTTTAACGTTTTTTCCCGCTGCAGTTTTTTCTTTTAGCCGTTGATACATTAATATTAATGCCCCACATGCTGCATCTAACATGCCACTGGCAATCGCATTTGCTGTTGATGTTGCAAATGGATAAGCCCTTCCCACTGGCTGATTTAAGTTGGCTGTTTTCAGTGCCATGGCTTCTTTCATGAGATTGAAACCAGGCATAATACTACCACCTAAATAATGATTTTCTGCTGTTAATGCATCAATGGTAATGGCAGTGCCACAACTTACCACGACACAAGCTTCTTGTGAAAATCGTCTGCTACCTAATATATTAAACCACCGATCAGAACCATGTTCTTCTGGTTTCATATAATGATTTACAATGCCAAGCCCTTTGGCCATCGAACTTAGCCAAGTGATGGGCTTGGGCAGCTGCTCTGCTACTGCTGCCATTTTTTGCTCACCACAAACTGCACATCCAACAACTTCGATGATGTCATTATGCTCTTGGAAAAATTCACCCAATGGCTGCAATCTACCATATGGTGCTTTTCCAGTCTCAATAATTTTTCCTTGTTGTACCAGAGCCCATTTTAGTTGGCTATTACCTGCATCAAGTAATAAGTATTTAGGCTGCGTTCCAATCCCTGCTAAATCTGTTACTTGCTTGGCTCCAGCCATTGTAGACGATTGAATCTCTTCTGCATTTTTTTTGATGCGCAAACTCACCTCACCCGTCACAATTTTTTGTAATCCACTGTCTGTTTCAAGCAACAAGGCACCGTTATTATCGACACCAATGACTTTACCTTCATGAATTAATTGCCCATGACGATGCAATTGCACCATTTGGTATTCATCGCGGTGCGCACTTCGATAATGCTCAATAAAAGGCTGAAATCCTTGTTCCGCAAAACGATTAAAATATTCCGAAACATGACTTAAAAAATCAGCTAACCATTTTTTTGGTTGGCAGTTTTGCTGCTGTGACCAAATATGCGTATTTTGTTGCTCAACCTGTAAGGGTTCTGCAAAATTTAAACCAACACCCACAATCACTGCTGTTTCATGCTGTGTCTTTTTGGTTTCAATCAGAATACCGCCCATTTTCTGTTGGCCAACAACAATATCATTTGGCCATTTTATTTGAGCATGAACATGGTGTTTTTTTAATGTTTCTTGAATGGCCAATGCAGTAATTAATGCCAATGCACCTAATTGTGCTTGCTGCTTATTAAATGACCACACAAAGCTAAATGTTAAGCTATCACCTAATTGGCTTTGCCATGTTTTTCCTTGCCGCCCTTTTCCTGCCGTTTGCAGATTGGTTATCACGACATGGCGATGTAGGTTTTCTTGACTTAGCCGTTCTCGCAAATAAGTATTGGTTGATTCGCACTCATTTAAAATAGTCATGGCGAATGATGAAACGTTTTGTTCCCAAAATTCATCATTCTGATGCATCACTGTTGATGGTCGTTTTAACTGCCATAATCCATCTTGTTGACGAAAGCGCTGCTGCCACTCTTCTGGCAAACTTTGTCTTGCGCCGTTAATCATTGGTAGTGATGAATCAAAATAAGGCAATAAATCAGCGACTGCTCTTGGCTGACCATCCGCTAGCAATGCTAATAATAATTGAGCTTTTTCAATACTCATGCTTAATCACCCGTGCGAATTTTAGCTAATGTTTCAGTGGTTGATGTTTGATGTAAAAATGGAATAGACAGCACTTGTCCACCACGAGCCCATGTTTCTGCAGAGCCCACTATGTTTTCAGGTGCCCAATCGCCACCTTTAACCAAAATATTGGGTTGGATGGTTTCAATTAAATTCAAAGGTGTGTCTTCATCAAACCAAGTCACGATATCAATACTTGCTAATGCAGCAACAACGGCCAATCGATTAGCCAAGGGATTAATCGGTCGATCAGAACCTTTGCCCAATCTTCTAACTGAAGCATCAGTATTTAATGCCAGCACTAAACTTGCGCCTTGCTCTTTGGCTTGCGCCAAATACGTTACATGCCCACGGTGCAAAATATCAAAACAACCATTGGTAAAAACCAGTGGTTTTGCGAGATTTTTGATGGCTTCACTCACTTTTTCAGGTGGGCAAATTTTGCTTTCAAATGATGGCGGCGCTAAAACCAAATCAGTATGAGTTGTCACGTTACAAGGCTTTCATAATAGGCAGAATCTGTCATCATACGAAAGCCACTGTATTTGAACAAGTAAAAATACAGGGCATCAGAATCTTTATTCTTATAAATCAAATATTAAGCCCTATTAATTTATATCAAATTTGATATAAATTAATAGGGCTTAATCCCAAATTCCCCACAGTTCCCTTATTTTTTTTCACTCGTCATTCAACGCAGCGGATTTAAATTTGTTATTATTGCAAGATTTGCGATAGATTTTGAATAAGAGAGATTGAGTTATGGATTCTTCAAACTCGCCAACATCGAAACAAGAAGCAGGGGCAACCCATTCTTCCGATGTACACAATACGGCGAATCAGGTTCAGCGACATTTGAAAGTTCGCCACTTATCTATGATTGCGATTGGCGGTTGTATTGGTACTGGTTTGTTTATGGCCAGTGGCTCTGCCATTCATGATGCAGGTCCTGGTGGAGCATTGCTTGCTTATGCTGCCATTGGCGTGATGGTTTATTTCCTCATGACGTCATTGGGTGAAATGGCGACTTTCTTACCAACCTCAGGTGCATTTAGTACTTATGCAACCCGTTTCGTTGATCCTTCATTGGGTTTTGCGCTTGGTTGGAACTATTGGTTTAACTGGGTGATTACAGTTGCCGCAGATATTTCGATTGCCTCCATTGTGATTCACTATTGGGCTCCCATGCAGTTTCTGCCAGCTTGGGGATGGAGCTTATTATTTCTACTGGCCATTATTGGTTTAAACAGCCTTTCTGTTCGGGCTTATGGTGAATCTGAATACTGGTTTGCACTGATTAAAGTAATTACAGTTGTTATTTTCTTAATCATTGGTGTTTTAACCATTTTCGGCATTATTGGTGGCGAATACATTGGCTTAACTAACTTTACTGTGGGCGACGCCCCATTTTTAGGTGATAGCACTGCCAATAAATTTCTCATGGCGCTCGGTGTTTTCTTAATTGCCGGTTTCTCATTTCAAGGAACTGAGCTTATTGGCGTTGCTGCTGGTGAATCTGAAAACCCAGAAAAAAGTATTCCTCAAGCGGTTAAAAAAGTTTTCTGGCGCATTTTGATTTTTTATATTTTGGCGATTTTAGTCATTGGTTTGCTTATTCCTTATACTGACCCAGCTCTTTTGGGTGGTGATGTGAACGAAATTTCAAAATCACCTTTTACTTTGGTATTTGAAAAAGCGGGCTTTGCTTTTGCTGCCGCAGTCATGAATGCAGTCATTTTGACGTCAATTTTATCGGCTGGTAATTCGGGTATGTATGCATCAACTCGTATGTTATATGCCATGGCAAAAGACAAATTGGCTTACCCAATGTTTGCAAAAGTCAATGCTTCTGGCACGCCAATTATTTCATTGATTGCCACAACGCTAGTGGTATTTGCAGTGTTTTTATTACAGCTGACAAGCGATCATGCTTATCAGTATGTTTTAGCTGCGTCTGGCTTAACTGGCTTTATTGCATGGCTTGGCATTGCGATTAGTCACTACCGTTTCCGCCGTGCATTTATTGCTCAAGGTCGTGATTTGAATCAATTACGCTACCGTGCAAAATGGTTCCCTTTCGGTCCTATTTTTGCTTTTGCTTTGTGCTTATTGGTGATTGTTGGTCAAGATACAACATTGATGCTAACAGGTGAATTTGAATGGAATCGCTTCTTGGTTACATACATGGGCATCCCAATCTTTTTGGTATTTTTCTTCTATCATAAATTGCGTTACCGCACGAAAAAAATTCCACTGGAACAAGTGAATTTAAGCCAAGATATTTAAAAATAGACTTCGCTCTTTCACAAAACCGCCTGCGCTCTCAACGCAGGCGGTTTTTTTTGGTATGATGCCTTAAATTAATAAGGATATTCATTGTATGTCAGTCTACACCACCGTTAGCGAAAGTCAGATGCAAGACTTTTTATCGCTTTATAATTTAGGAGAGTTGGTTGAGCTAAAAGGCATCGCCCAAGGCATTACCAATACCAATTATTTTGTTACTACGACAGAAAATCGCTATATTCTGACTATCTTTGAAACACTACAATTAGAAGAATTGCCTTTTTTCTTAGAATTAATGAGAGCGCTAAGCCAACAAGGTGTAGCTTGCCCTACTCCACAAATTCAAACTGATGGGCATTTAGTGAGCATTCTAGCCGATAAACCAGCTTGTTTGGTTAGCTGCTTAAAAGGCTCTGATTCTGAAACCCCATCAGCAGCACAATGCTTCTCCGTAGGCGCTATGATGGCTAAAATGCATTTAGCTAGCCAAAATATTGATTTACACATGGACAATCCACGCTATCAAGATTGGTGGCAAACCACGGCTAAACGTGTCTATGAGCGCATGGACAACAACGAAGCAAAATTGCTACAAGACACCATTGATTTAATTGCAAAACAGCCTATTGATAAATTGCCTCACGGCATTATTCACGCTGATTTATTTAAAGATAATGTTTTGCTGGATGGCGATGAAGTTGCTGGCTTTATTGATTTTTATTATGCATGTTACGGTAGCTTTATTTACGACATTGCAATCGCCATTAATGACTGGGCAAGAACGCCTGACAATAACATTGATAATGCCTTAAAACAAGCGTTATTAGATGGCTACAACAGCATTAGACCGTTAACATCAGATGAAGAAAACTTCCTGCCTTTAGCACAAAAAGCAGCAATCTTACGCTTTTGGGTGTCTCGCTTAGAAGACTATCATTTCCCACCTGAAGGTGATTTAACTTTTACCAAAGATCCAAATGCATTTAGAGATTTATTGTTAAGTTTAGATGCATAATCACATCAAAAAGCCACCTTTCAGGGAGCCTAGGCTCCCTGAAAGGTGGCTTTTAAACCCATTTTTTATAATAAATGACGTTTTTTAGCTTCTTCTCGTAATTCTTCCCTAAAGTCTGGATGAGCAATCTCAATCAATCGTTTAGTACGTTCTTTAATAGGCTGCCCACGTAATTGAGCAATACCATATTCCGTTACCACATAATTCACATCATTTTTATGCGTTGAAATCATAGCGCCTTCGGTTAATGTCGCTTTAATCCGAGAAATCGTTCCGCCCTTTGCTGTTGAAGGCAACACCATAATTGAGCGCCCTCCTTTAGACATCATGGCAGCGCGCACAAAATCTGTTTGCCCGCCAGTGCTCGAATAAATATACGTTCCCACACTTTCAGCAGCGCATTGCCCAAAAAAATCCACTTCCATAATGCCGTTAATCGCAACCAAATTATCATTTTTACTGGCAATATCAGGATCATTCACATATTCAGCAGGATACATTGCCAAATCAGGGTTGTGGTTCATTTCTTGATACAACTGCTTCGTTCCCATTGCAAATGTGGCAATCATTTTATTGGGGTGAAAATTCTTCACGCGATTATTAATAATCCCTTTTTTCCACAAAGAAATAATCCCATCGCCTAAAATTTCAGTGTGAACACCCAAATCTTTTTTATCAGTTAATTGATTCACAACCGCATCAGGCAAACTACCAAAACCTATCTGCAAAGTATCGCCATCATTAACCAAGCTTGCAACATGCCTTGCAATGTCTTTCTCAACATCACTTATCTCACCACTTTTCATTTCCGTGACATCATC
>JASLFS010000070.1 GCA_030150505.1 Vitreoscilla sp.
GGAATCGGTGGACATAAATTACCACTGGGCAAATCCCAATAATCCACTTGAAAATCTGCTTTTAATAAAGCCTTATTCAAAGTAATAACCGCTTCAGGACGATGAAAATCAATGGATAAATTGCCATAAGCATTCATAGAAACAAATGGCTTCAAGCTTGGCAAAACCTGCGTTAATCGATCAAAATCATACGAGGTATTGTGAATATTTCTAGGATGAAGTGCTTTCTTAATGCCTGTTTGATGAGCCTTCTTTTGTTTATCGCCAGCATTCAATAAAGATTTAACATGAGCAACAGTCGATTTTTTCTCGGTTTTCATCTCTTACCTTTTCGATTTAATCTGATCTAAAATCTCAAACAATTCATCACCATCAATCAGCCTGACATCACAAGCTTCAGCCAATATCTGTGCATTTTTCGTATACTGACTATTGGTAATAACCCATGCTTCATCTGCTTCATAATAAGCTTTTGCGGCATAAACTTCCTGTATGGCAGGTAAGCTAACGTTACCATCATAGCGCTTCGCCTGAATAACAACTCGTTCATCGCCATGCAAAATCAAATCCGCACCAAAATCGCCTGATGCCTTAGTTAACTCAACAGAATAACCCAAGCGATTAAATAAATCTTCCAAAAAATGTTCAAACTCTAATCCGCTCATTCGGCTAATTCGATGGGCACCAATGCGCCGAAATCGAACCCAACGAATGACCTTCTTACCAAGTCGTAAAAAAAACCATAACACAAACAATCCCAATAGAATTTTTGTGCTGAATATCCATATATTTTGGTCAAATATTGACACGATATTATTCCTAAACCACAGTGTGCTTTATGCTGTAACCAGCTGTTTATTATTCATTTTAATAATTGAAAAACCATCTATTACGAAACCATACATACAAAAAAAGACTCAGATTGATATCCAAGTCCTAAGCTGTAATTTGTTTAATATGGCCAGATAGCAATATATTATCTTTTAACCATCTATTTTAGCATTATTTATCAAAATAAATTAAGGATAATCAAACGGCTCATGATAAAATATCTCAATTCCATGATTATTTTGATTATTCAAATTCAAACCAATGAACTCTTCACCAAACAATGGTACTAATTCAACGAACTGAATTAGCAATATTCACCTTAGCTAATTAATCTCTTAATCAAAAAACAACTTTAGAACATACAAAACCATATTGAAGTCATGAAAATCATGATACTGCAATCACAAAACAAACTGCCTATTAATCATCAATTGCCATCCAAGCTTTGGCTCACATTTTAATATCAGTTTCCTGTATATTCTCTACCTTAATGACCTATTTAAAAAGAAGAAACCGTGCCAATTTTATTTTCTGAACTTTCTATTTCTACTGAACAATTAACCAACCTTGAGCAGTTAGGTTATCTAGAAATGACACCTATCCAAGCGCAAGCTTTACCAAGCATTTTACAAGGTAAAGATGTACTCGCCAGAGCTCAAACAGGTAGCGGAAAAACCGCAGCATTCGGCATTGGAATACTGCAATCAATCAATCCTGAAGTTTTTCAAACACAAGGATTGGTATTGTGTCCAACCCGAGAATTAGCAGACCAAGTGAGCCAAGAATTACGTCGTTTGGCTCGTCATATGCCCAATGTTAAAATATTAAGCTTATGCGGCGGACAACCTATCGCGGCTCAAGTATCTTCACTTAGCCATCCTCCACATATCGCTGTTGGCACCCCTGGTCGTATTTTAGATCACTTACAACGTGCTTCTTTAACTTTAGACAATGTGCAAGTTGCAGTGCTAGATGAAGCTGACCGCATGCTAGACATGGGTTTTTCTGATGAAATGGATGCTATCGTTCCATTTTTACCTCAAAAACGCCAAACCTTGCTATTTTCAGCTACCTACCCTGAAGATATTGAGTCGATTAGTCAGCTAATTCAAAAAGATCCAACCATTGTAACCATCGATGCAAAAGAGCAATCATTGCAAATTGAGCAATACATGGTACAAATAGAAAATAACCAGCGTTTGGAATTAGTTGCTCAATTACTATCTAAACACCAACCAGAATCTTGTGTTGTGTTCTGTAATACCAAAAGTGACTGCCAAAAAGTAGAAAAACACTTGAATCAACGCAATATTGATACCTTGTCTTTACATGGCGATTTAGAACAACGAGATAGAGACCAAGTTTTATTGCGCTTTGCCAATCATAGCTGCCGAGTATTGGTTGCAACTGATGTCGCTGCGCGAGGTTTAGATATTAAAAATCTATCAATGGTCATTAACTATGAATTAGCGCATGATCCTGAAGTTTATGTGCATCGCATTGGCCGTACTGGTCGTGCCGGTCAAGAAGGTTTAGCCATGACCTTCGTTGCTCCTGAAGAAATGAATCGTGCACTATCCGTTGAAGATTATTTAAAAAGCCCTTCAAAATGGTTAGAACAAAGCAGTTTTGCCTTAGTGAAACGTGCCAAACTCAAAGCGCCTATGATTACCTTATGCATAGATGGTGGTAAAAAAGCCAAAATTCGTGCAGGCGATATTTTAGGTGTTTTAACCAATGGCGATGATGCTCTACAGGGTGAAAATATTGGAAAAATCAATGTTTTCCCTATGCATGTTTATGTTGCCATTGACCGTGCCTATGCTGACCAAGCCATTAAACGCATTCGTGCAGGCAAAATCAAAGGTAAAACTTGCCGTGTTCGCTTATTAAACGAATGCTTATAAGTGTGAATCAATATTAAATTTATTAAGAATATATTGATTCAAAATGCATTTGCATATAAAAAAGCCTTTCTAAAGAAAGGCTTTTTTTAACAACTCAATTAATCGATAAATTATTTATCTTCATAACCTAATTGAGGCAACACAGAATCTTTACCCAAAGATAACAATCCTGTTTGAGAATACAACGCTAATTTATCACGTGTATCTGTAATATCTAAGTTTCTCATGGTCAATTGACCAATACGGTCTGCTGGAGAGAAGCTAGAATTCACTTTTTCCATGCTCAAACGCTCAGCATGGTAAGTCAAGTTTGGAGATTCAGTATTAAGAATCAAGTAATCATTACCGCGACGCAATTCTAAAGTCACTTCACCAGTAATCGCTTTAGCTACCCAACGCTGAGCAGTTTCACGTAGCATCAATGCTTGAGAATCAAACCAACGGCCTTGATACAATAAGCGACCTAAACGCAAACCATTAATACGGTATTGCTCAATAGTGTCTTCGTTATGAATACCAGAAACCAAACGCTCGTAAGCGATATGCAACAAAGCCATTCCTGGAGCTTCATAAATACCACGAGATTTAGCTTCAATAATGCGGTTTTCGATTTGGTCACTCATGCCCAAACCATGACGTCCACCGATGCGGTTAGCTTCTAAAATCAATTCAACTGGGTCATTAATTTCTTTACCATTTAAGGCAACAGGAACACCCTCTTCAAATCGAATTTTGACTTCTTCTGGTTGAATTTCAACATCATCTTTCCAGAATGCAACGCCCATAATAGGCTGTACAATTTTAATACCGCTATTTAAGTATTCTAAATCTTTGGCTTCATGCGTTGCGCCAAGCATATTTGAATCTGTTGAATAAGCTTTTTCTACTGACATTTTGTAGTCAAAACCATTAGCAATCAAAAACTCAGACATTTCTTGACGGCCACCAAGCTCATCAATAAATTGTTGATCTAACCAAGGTTTGTAAATGCGAAGATTTGGGTTGGTTAATAAACCGTAACGATAGAAACGCTCAATATCATTACCTTTATAAGTACTGCCATCGCCCCAAATATTAACGTCATCTTCTTTCATTGCTGCAACAAGCATAGTACCCGTTACTGCACGACCTAATGGCGTAGTATTAAAATATGGCATACCACCGTTGGTAATGTGAAATGCACCACATTGAATGGCTGCAATGCCTTCATGAGCCAATTGCGTACGGCAATCAACTAAACGAGCTTTAATCGCACCATATTGTTCTGCCTTACGAGGAATCGCATCATAATCCTCTTCATCAGGTTGGCCTAGATTTGCAGTATAAGCATAAGGCAAAGCACCTTTTTGCTTCATCCATAACAATGCTGCTGAGGTATCTAAACCACCAGAAAATGCAATACCAACTTTCTCACCAACAGGAATATTCTGCATAATGGTTGCAGCTGAATTCGTATTTTGGGTCATTTCTTCACTATCCTAATTCAATTATGATTCGCCCTACTTTGGGCTTTGTATAATATAAAAAATTGTTAGCTAAATTCTATCAGATATCAACCTTTTATTTTAGCCTAATTCCCCATAACATTTATAGATGATGCTAGATTTCATTACAATCTTCTTATTATTTCAAAATAAAAAAATAATAATGAATGAAATTAAATATAAATATCAAGCCAATACTTTTAAATATCATCAATATAGCACAAGAATATTGATCATCGATGTGAAACAAATACTTTATGACAAAATAAAACAAAACTAACAACCCGCTCTTTATTTGTCTATTTTCCTAATTATTTCATATTTTAATATCCATAAATCCCATATTAAAAACCACACCATCTCTTTCATTCAAATAACGCAGCCTACTACTTTGATATAAAAACCACTGAAAAGGCATTTTAAATCGAAGTCATTAAAAGCCCACTAGCTTTTTTAAGCAATGGCATGTATAGTGTCGTACTTCAATGGCGGGGTGGCAGAGTGACTATGCCACAGTTTGCAAAGCTGTGTAGGCCGGTTTAAATCCGCGCCCCCGCCTCCAAAACATAAAAAAAGCAGCCTAAATGGCTGCTTTTTTGTTTATTCATTACCAAATAAACTTATAAAACCCATTGTCGCCCCATGCTATCAGCACTCAAAATAGCTGCATATACTGATTTTGCATCCACTTTAAATGGCATATTATGAATGGTTTCACCTTCAGCACAGCTTAATTCGGCTGCAGCCATTAATTTATCATAATAACCAACAGCACCATCCGCCAATCCTAATTCTGCCAATGTAACAGGCAAGCCAACTTCTGTACAGAAATCGAGTACTTGATCAATCTCTTCCATTGGAGCATTTTCCAATACCAGTTGCACCAATGTACCAAAAGCCACTTTTTCACCATGATACATACCATGACATTCTTCAATAACAGTTAAACCATTGTGAATCGCATGAGCGGCGCCCAATCCTGCACTTTCAAAACCTAATCCACTTAAAAGTGTATTGGCTTCAACAATATTTTCAAGCGCCTTGGTGCTCACTTTATTTTCAGCAGCTAATTTGGCTTTGTAACCATCATTTAATAAAATTTCATAACACAAAGTCGCTAATGACATTGCTGCTTGGGTGCTAACACCACCAGCCATTGTTTGATTAAATGTTGAGGTACAAACTCTTGCTTCAAAATAAGTAGCCAAGGCATCTCCCATTCCGGATACCAATAAACGTGAAGGAGCTTGCGCAATAATCGTTGTATCCATCAAAACCACATCTGGATTTTTAGGGAATAACAAATAACTTTCAAATTCGCCTGATTCTGTATAAATAACAGATAATGCACTCGTTGGTGCATCCGTAGATGCAATAGTTGGAGCGATGACAATAGGTACATTACCTGCATGTGCAACTGCTTTTGCAGTATCTAATGTTTTACCACCACCAACACCAATAACAATTTGGGCTCCAGCTTTTTGAAAAATTTCATTTAGCCTTTGTATTTCAACATTAGAACATTCACCTTCAAAAACAGCTTTATGAAGAGTAATTTGAGATTTGGCTAAGCTTTCTTCAACTTTGGCTCCAACCAAGCCCCAAACAAACTCATCAGCAATAACCAAAGCTTCTTTGGCAAAGGGTTGTACATATTGCCCCAATTGCTCTAATGCATCTGGACCTTGTACATACTTTGCTGGAGATTGAATGACTTTTAACATATCAAATACGTCCTTTCTAAATTGCTTTAAATACCAATGACGAAAATGAACAATATCATTGTGAATTGTTTGTATCTAACTGTAACATATACAAAAAAGGCTGCCTTGATTTAAAGCAGCCTTTCATTTTTACCGTTTACCAGTAACCTAATACTTTCCACCATAATCCGCCAACATAGAACCAAACAATCAAGTTAACTACGCTGACAACAAAACCAACTTTCCACCATTCACCTAAAGTAGTATAGCCAGAACCAAAGATAATTGGAGCGGTACCTGTACCATAATGAGTCAATGACATCATCAATGATGAAGAGAAAGCCAAAGTTAAACCTAACAACATTGGAGGAGCACCTAGTGCGATACCTGCGGCAAAGAATGCTGCAAACATGGCAGTAATGTGTGCTGTGGTACTAGCAAAGAAATAATGTGAATACACATATACTAATACTAGAATCAACATACCGGTAATCCAACCAACACCTAAGTTATCAATACCACTGCCGACAGTAACAGCCAACCAAGAAACTAAACCCAGTTTACCTAAGAAGCCTGCCATCATCACTAAGGCCGAGAACCACACAACGGTATCCCAAGCGCCTTTGTTTTTTAACACTTCATCCCATTGCAGAACACCAGTAACCAATAGAATAGATAAACCAATGAATGCAGCAGTTGTTGGGTTAATTAAGAATGCATCACCAAAAATCATCGCAGGAACACCAGCCCACATGATTAGCAATAAAGCAAATACACCTAGGGTAATTTTTTCTGGCAATGATAATGGACCTAATGTCTTCAATTGCTCCTTAGCAAAACCAGGTGCATCTGGTGTTTTCTTAATCTCAGGAGGACAAACAAAGTAAATCACTAACGGCATTAAAATTAATGACAAGATACCAGGAACAAAGGCCGCAATCGCCCACATACCCCATGTCAAATGATGGCCAGATCCTTCATAGATCAAGCTAACAATCAATGGGTTTGGTGCCGTTGCAGTAATAAACATAGCCGAAGTAATTGGGTTAGTATTGTAGTTTACTAAAGCCAAATAACGACCAATTTTTTCAGTTGAACCACGTTCTGGTTTGGAATCAAAGCTATCTGCAATTGAGCGCATAATCGGGTGAATAATACCACCACCACGAGCTGTGTTACTTGGCGTAACAGGCGCAAGAATTGTTTCAGCAAAAGCCAAAGCATACGCAATACCAAGAGTACGCTTACCAAACAAAGAAATTAAATAGTAACCTATTCGAGCTCCCAAGCCTGTTTTATTAAGGCTGATAGAAATCATAATAGAGATACCAATTAACCAAATTAGCTCATTTGAAAAACCACTTAATGCATCACCTAAAGCTGCTTTAGGATTTCCAGGGTTTGTAACGCCTGTTATCGCCACTAAGGCAATAGCAAGGATAGAGACGGCACCAATGGGTAAGGCCTTACCAATAATAGCGGCAATGGTACCAACAAATAAAGCTAACAATTTCCATGCATTTGGACTCACGCCCTCAGGGACAGGAATCACAAACCAAATGATTAATGTTAGCGCCAGAGCGATCAAAGCTGGGATGGGCTTGATAGGTTCTAATTTCGCGACCATTTTTATCTCAGTTTCTTTATTAAATTTAACACTGTTATAAAACTATACTTGATTTTTATGAAAACGACATTACAAAATATCCACATAAATAAATTGTCATGTCGCGTTAACATCATAATGACTAATTTTATTAGACTTGATTATTTACAAATTTGATAATAATCACTATCACGCCTATAAAATCAGGAAAATAACCATTCATTTCAAAATTAAACATAATTACATTTTAATTAACACTTTTACTGATAGTAAATCATGCGATTTATTTTTAATATAAAACCATGAGAAACAAAACAAAGTATAATATTACAAATTACTTAGTCATTTGCATGCAATGTAATTGCTAATCATTTATATGTCAAATAAATTATATTTAGAAACAAGATAAATCATGCCCAACTCATCATCCACCCCAAAAGGAAAAAAACGCACAGAAGCTATTATTCAAGCTGCTCAAGAAGTTTTTATTGAAAATGGCTATGCCGCAACTACTATTGGCATGATAATTGATCGCTCTGGTGGTTCTCGTTCAACCATCTACGAAGCATTTGGAAATAAAGAAGGTTTGTTTTCAGAAGTGATTAATACTATGGTTGGTGAAATCTTTGATACCATGAAAATTAAAGAACATGACGAAAGTTTATATGGGGTTCTTTGTTATTATGGCGAGCGATTCTTGCGCGCTGTTCTGCATCCAAAAACCATTGGCTTATTTCGCCTAGTCGTTTCAGAATCTTTACATTCTCCCGAAGTAGGCATTTGCTTCTATCAAGAAGGTCCTAGCAAATGTTATCAAGCATTATTAAACAAACTATATACGCTGCCTGAACTACAAAACTTTTCCAATAAAAAATTAAGAATGTGTGTCCATCAATACTTAGAAATGTTAAAAGGGCATTTATTTTTAAAAGCAGTGTGCTTACCCAACATTGAAATAACAGATCATGATATTCAAGAATCGCTTCAAGCTGCTTTAGATATTACCTTGCCTTATCTGCAAAGCAAGGTAACCTAAAAAAACTAATGCGCTCTTGATTCAAGTTTATACTGCTTCATTAGTTTTGCCTCAAGGCGTTGGCGTTTTAATGGAGATAGATAATCAACATATAGCTTGCCCACTAAATGATCCATTTCATGCTGGATACAAATAGCCAACAAACCTTCCGCATTTAGTTCAAACTCTTCACCATGCTCATTTTGTGCTTTTACCCTAACCTGCTCGGCTCTTTCAACCATAGCACGCTGTCCAGGAACAGATAAGCAGCCTTCTGGGTTCTCCATGCAGCCTACTGTTTCAATAATTTCAGGATTAATTAATACATAAGGCTGGTTTCGCTCTTCAGATATATCAATGACCACCAACCGAATATGCTGATCAACCTGAGTGGCTGCCAATCCAACCCCATCTTCGCTATACATCGTTTCAAACATATCAGCAACCAATTGCTGAATTTCAGGAGTAAACTGCTCAATGGGTTTTGCAATTGTACGCAAACGCTTATCTGGGTAACGCAATACTTGTAATATAGCCACAAATCTACCTATTAATTAAAATAAACCAACAATATTGGATAATCTTAAAATTATAAATCAAGTATTACGGTTTATGATTAAATTTTTTAATCATATCAATATGCGCAATAGAATCTTCATTATAAACATCAGATACCGCTTCAAATCCTAGCTGCTTATAAAACCCTTCTAAATAAGCTTGCGCACCGATTTGAATATTTTCCGATCCGAACTCTTTCTCAATCATAGCAAAAGCTTCTAACAATAAAGCTTTCGCCAATCCATGCCGACGATAATCCTCATGCACCAAAACTCGACCAATTGAAACCTCAGGGTAGCTCAACCCATGAGGCAATACTCGCAAATAAGCTACTGTTTTTTGTTGGTCATTTTCATACCACAAATGCCAGCATTGTTGATCTTTATAATCTAAATCCTGATACAAACAAGCCTGTTCCAAAACAAATACTTCAGTACGAAGCTGTAAAATATCATAAATTTGTTGCGCACTAAGCTCTTCAAATCGATAACACTGGAAATGAAATTTCATGTTTTTATCCTAAAGTCATTGCGCATAATGAATGATTTTATAATTTCACGGTCGATTCAAGTTCCTCTAAAACCGTTTTTTCTATATTTAATTGAACTTGCTCTTGCCCATCAATATCAACAGTAACCTCACCACCATTGATCAAATCACCAAACAATAATTCATCTGCCAACGCACGGCGAATCGTATTTTGAATTAAACGATGAATGGGTCTTGCGCCCATAACAGGGTCAAAACCTTTATCGGATAAATATTGCTTTAATGCATTTGTAAATTGAATATGAACATTTTGCTCTTGTAATTGAATTTCCAATTGCAATAAAAACTTATCCACCACTTTAGAAACAATAGTTTTATCCAAACCAGAAAATGGCACAATCGCATCAAGGCGATTTCGAAACTCAGGCGAAAACGTTTTCTTAATTGCATGAAGCTCATCACCTTGCACACGCCCGCTGACAAACCCTACTGGCGATTTACTTAACTCTTGCGCACCAGCATTCGTTGTCATAATAATAATGACATTTCTAAAATCTGCCGAACGTCCATTATTATCAGTTAATGTACCGTTATCCATTACTTGCAATAAAATATTAAAAATATCTGGATGTGCTTTTTCAATTTCATCCAATAACAAAACTGAAAAAGGCTGCTTACTAATCGCTTCCGTTAACAATCCGCCTTGCTCAAAACCAACATAACCTGGAGGAGAACCAATTAACCGAGCTACAGCATGCTGTTCCATGTATTCTGACATATCAAAACGAATCATCGGTAAGCCCATTAAAAGTGCCAATTGCTTAGCCACTTCTGTTTTACCCACACCCGTTGGCCCAGAAAATAAGAAACTACCAATCGGCTTTTCTGGCATTCCCAAACCAGCTCGAGCTTGTTTAATAGCCTGAACCAAAACATCAATGGCTTCATTCTGACCAAAAACAACCAATTCCAAATCTCGTTTTAATGTTCTTAAACGCTCTTTATCATCTTTTGAAATGGAAACTTCAGGAATTCTTGCCATTTGAGCAATCATTGCCTCAACATTTTTAGCCTCAATCACCGAACTGCGTTTTGCTAATGGCAATAACTTTTGCGCAGCACCAACCTCATCTAATACATCAATCGCCTTATCAGGTAAAAAACGCTCATTAATATATTTAACCGACAACTCAACCGCTGCTCTTAATGCCTCATTCGCATATTTAACCTGATGGAAACTCTCAAATTTATCTTTCAAGCCACCCATAATAGCAATCGCCTGCTCAACACTAGGCTCTGCAACATCTACTTTTTGGAAACGTCGATTTAATGCATGATCTTTTTCAAAAGTATGACGGTATTCTTGATAAGTTGTGGCGCCAATACAGCGCAATTGTCCTCTAGCTAAAGCAGGCTTTAATAAATTAGAAGCATCTAAAGTCCCACCTGAAACACTACCCGCACCAATAATGGTATGAATTTCATCAATAAATAAAATAGCGTTTTCAACTTCCATCAAAGCATTAATGATGGCTTTTATTCTTGACTCGAAATCACCACGGTACTTAGTTCCGGCTAATAACGAACCAATATCCAATGAGTAAACTACCGCATTCTGTATAACCTCGGGAACATCACCGTGTTCAATACGATAAGCCAACCCCTCAGCCAATGCCGTTTTACCTACACCAGCCTCACCCACCAACAATGGATTATTTTTCCGGCGACGGCACAATGTTTGCATCATCCGAGCCAATTCTTTATCTCGCCCAATCAATGGATCAATTCGGCCAGCTTTAACTTCTTCATTTAAATTAACAGTATATTGTTTTAAAGCACCTTCTAAAGTCGCATCAGAGCTAGCAGTAGAATCGCTCTCAGCACTAACAGTCTCTTCAGAGGCACAATCATAAGCATTCTTTGCCAAATAGCGAATAATAAACAAACGCGTAATGCCTTGTTGATTCAAATAATAATAAGCATGGCTCTCTTGCTCAGCACAAATTTCCACCAAAACATCAGCGCCATTCACCTCTTGCTTATCTGCTGCTTGGGCATGAATCATCGAACGCTGCAAAACACGCTGAAAACCAAATGTGGGCTGCACATTATCACTATCTGCATCATCCTCTAGCAAAAGTGGTGTATTTTCAGCAATACTTTCTATTAATTGTTGACTCAATAAATTCAAATCAACATTACAACCTAACAATACTTTTTTGGCATATTGATTATCAATCAATGCTAACAACAAATGTTCTAAGCCAATAAACTCATGGCGATTTTGTCGTGCATAGGCATATGCCTGCTGTAACGACTGCTCTAATGATTGAGTAATCATGTCAGCTCCTCAATAACGCATTGCAATGGATATTCTTCTTGTTCAGAAAACTCATCAACTTGTGCTTGTTTTGTCATAGCAATATCCAAGGTATATGTTCCACAAATACCTTTTCCTTCATGATGGATTAACATCATGGTATGAAATGCCTTCTCCGCGGAAAATGCAAAAATTTCTTGTAAAACTTGAATTACGAAATCCATTGGCGTGTAATCATCATTAATTAAGTAAACATGGTAACGCTTTGGTGCTTTAACTTCACCATGACTCTCTTTAATACCAATTTCATATTCTTGATTGGGCATCATTTGCGCCATATTCTTCACACCTTACTAAATTACAACGGAATATTGTGTTATTTTAGAGTCATTTCAACAAAAAAGACAATTTTTATGAATCAACACTTGACGCGCTTATCTAACACAGGTAAAACGTAATCACTAGGCGCAAATTTGATTCTACATTTTTCGAAATGCTTTATCAAAACTGTGTTACCTAGTATTACGTTTTTATTTTTGAATTATAGGATGTTTCATGGCAACAGGTATTGTTAAGTGGTTTAACGACGCAAAAGGTTTTGGTTTCATTACTCCAGATGAAGGTGGTGAAGATTTATTTGCGCATTTCTCTGCTATCAACATGAATGGCTTTAAAACCTTAAAAGAAGGTCAACGCGTTTCATTTGAAGTAACTGAAGGCCCTAAAGGCAAACAAGCGTCAAATATTCAAGCCGCTTAATATTTAGTTATTCGAACTAGAATTCCAGCTGTAATGGTTATCCATTACAGCTTTTATTTTGTCTAAACAATAAAATAACCAACCAACCCATTTACTTTTTGCTAAATACCATCAAAACAGCTACCATCTTAATCATAAAATCTGTTCGCAAATACTGGTCATATGAAATTTACTGCTGTTTATCCAAGCCCAATAGGCACTTTACATTGTGTGATTGAAAATAATACTTGCGTAGAAGTTTTACTACCCTTCGCATCAATAGATAATATCAGCCATTTACCAGCGCAAACCTTACCCCATGAATTAAAATTGCAACTGGATCAATATTTCTCAGGCACTTTGGTTAAGCCTTTTACTTTGCTAAGCACCCCTCAAGGAACTGATTTCCAGCAACGAGTCTGGCAAGCCATTTATCAAATTCCTTACGGTGAAACACGTACTTATTCTGATTTAGCCAAAGCATTACAATCTCATCCAAGAGCTATTGGTCAGGCATGTGGCAAAAATCCCATTCCTATTTTAATCCCTTGTCACCGTGTTATTGCCAAAAATGGCTTAGGTGGTTTCGCCTTAAGTACAGAAACTTCAAATACATCCATTAAAACTGCATTATTGCGTTTAGAAGGTGCTTTATAAATGCGTAGCTCTTTTTTATCACAAGCAGATTTAATTGATCATTTTCTGGAACATTTATGGCTACAAGAGCGTTTATCTGAAAACACCTTAGCAAGCTATAAAAGAGATTTAAATAAAGTATCAACAAGATTAGAACAACTTGGGTATTTTTTTCTGGACACCGATGATATTAATTTAGCTAGCGCTATTTTTGTCGAAACAGAAAAACCCAGCTCTCAATCTAGAACGCTATCAGCTTGCCGACGTTTATATCAATATTTAATAGAATCCCAATATATCACCACGAATCCAGTGGAGTTTTTAAAAGCACCTAAAAAAGCACAATACCTACCTAGCTATATTAGCGAAGAGCAAGTTGAGGCGTTACTAACCGCTCCTGATCAGTCTAGCACCCATGGATTGCGTGATTATGCCTTATTGGAAGTAATGTACGCCACAGGAATGCGAGTAAGCGAAGCAGTCAAAATACGCATTAATGAAATTGATTTACAACGAGGAGTAATAGCAACAATAGGTAAAGGCGATAAACAACGCTTAGTTCCCTTAGGTGAGCAAGCTTGCCAAGCGGTTATTGAGTATTTTAACCATGCTCGTCCGGTTTTGCTAAATAACCAGGCATGTGATTATTTGTTTGTTAGCCAAAAAAAAGGCGGCATGACTAGGCAACTGGCTTGGATGATTGTAAAACGCTACGCAAAAGAAACACACATTCAAAACATTAGTCCCCACTCTTTACGACATGCTTTTGCCACTCATTTGGTTAACCATGGCGCTGACTTACGCGTTGTACAGATGCTTTTGGGACATGCTGACATTAGCACCACACAAATTTACACGCATGTGGCCAATGAACGTTTAAAACAAATCGTTTTAGAACACCACCCGCGCGCTTAATATGAAAACTCGAAAAATCATCCACATCGACATGGATGCTTTTTATGCATCGGTTGAACTCAAGAAACGCCCAGACTTAGCTAACCAACCAGTTGTCGTAGCTTGGGAAGGCTTACGCTCAGTAATTTGTGCCGCTTCATATCCAGCAAGAAAATATGGCTTGCGCTCAGCCATGTCTGTTACCAAAGCAAAACAGCTTTGCCCACATGCTATTTTTATACCTCCGCACTTTGACGAATATCGAGCCATTTCAAAACAAATTAGACAGATATTTCAGCGCTACACCGATTTAATTGAACCACTTTCATTAGATGAGGCCTATTTAGATGTCACTGAAAACAAAATCAACATGCCAAGCGCTACTTGGCTAGCAGAAAAAATTCGTCAAGATATTGTGGATGAAACCGGTTTAACAGCTTCTGCTGGTATTGCTCCTAATAAATTTCTTGCTAAAATTGCCTCTGACTGGAATAAGCCCAATGGACAGTTTGTTATTTCACCACAAGATGTCGCCACTTTTATACCCAGCATTCCTTTGGCTAAAATCCCTGGTGTTGGACAAAAAACATTGCAGAAAATGGACAAAATTGGTTTAAAAACCATCGCAGATATTCAACCATTAAGTTCTGGCGAATTAAATCATTATTTTGGGCGCTATGGTTATCGGCTCTATGACTTAGCCAGAGGCATTGATCATCGTCAAGTCGATAATAGCCAAGATTACCAACAAATATCCACGGAAGTAACTTTTGAAACAGATTTGTCTCTAGATGACTTATCATTACCACTAAAATCACTTTGCCAAAGTTTATGGCAACAAGCGCAGCGTAAAGATATTTGGGGTAAAACCATTACATTAAAGGTCAAAACAACCCAGTTTCAAACTTTAACGCGCTCACTTTCCTTTGATAGCGCGCTAGAAACTGAAGATGATTTATTGTATGCGGCACAAATTTTATTAACCCGTCTCAATGAACCTCAAGAAACCCTTTTTCGATTACTGGGAATTGGCCTTAGTCAGCTCCAAACATTGCCAGAAATAAAACAACAATTAAATTTGGATTTATTTGCGTACCAAGAAAACTAAAATGAAATTTACCTTATCACCTGATATCACAGCTTCATGGCTAGCAACCGCCTCACAACACTTCCCATCAATCTTAAAAACACGAGCGATTGATAGCAACAAAGGGACTTTTGGAAATGTTGCCATGATTGGTAGTAGCCAAGGCATGACTGGTGCCATTGTTTTATCCAGCGTCGCTGCCTTATACAGTGGCGCAGGAAGAGTCTGGCTTGGTTTTACTCAACCCACCTTACCTATTCCCTATATTACCGATCACCCTGAGCTTATGCTTCACACTGCTGACGATTTGCTTCAACAACCACATTTCTCGGCTATTGGTATCGGCTGTGGTATGAATACCAGCACACAAAGTGAACAAGTTTTACAAAACTGGCTAAACATCAACAATAGCTCATTAATTTTAGATGCTGATGCTTTAAATATTATAGCAAAATGGCAAACTTTGCCTGATACTCAAAACACACGAGTTCTCACTCCCCATCCACTAGAAGCTGCTAGATTACTACAATGTTCCGTTGAAGATATTCAATCAAACCGTCTAGCTGCTGCCTTTCAAATAGCCAAGCAATACCAAACTTGGGTTGTATTAAAAGGCTATCAAACCATTGTAGCTAATGAAAAAGAATGGTTTTACCAAAACGAGAGTGGAAACGCAGGATTGGCAACAGCTGGTAGTGGAGATGTTTTAACCGGTATTATATCTGGCTTATTTGCACAAGGCATTTCCCCACAAGAAGCCATTTGTGGTGGTGTTTGGCTACATGGTGCAGCGGCTGATTTATTGGTTTCAAATGGCATTGGTCCCATTGGCCTAACAGCTCATGAACTCGCAGCAGCAATACGCTGGATCAGAAATTACTTGGTTCATCAGGCCAACAACACTTTGCTTTAGAAAGAAGAACATGAACAAAATACTATTTTCAGCAACCATTTGCAGCATCTTCTTACTCGGAGCATGTTCCAAAACAGAAGAACAAGAAAGATTTGCTAAATTCTCCCCGTTCAAGCAAAAATTCATACATGCTTGCATCAAACCCATTAGAACATCACCGCAAATGAAACCACAAATTCAAGCATTTTGTGAATGTACATTTGATGACCTTGTTGTCCAATTAGGAAATGAGGAAAACCTTGCCAGCATTGAAAAAAGCATTGGCAAAAAAGATAAAAATGCCATAGAAAAACTACAGCAAGCCACATTAGTATCCACTAAAAAATGCCAATTGCTATTAGATAAAAAATGATTATTTCCCCTATTTCTCTCACTCGGTTAAAATAATGCTTTCCTTTATATTTAGGTTTGGGCAATGCTAAGTTATCGCCACGCCTTTCATGCCGGCAACCATGCCGACATTCTGAAACATTTATGTCTTTATCTGGTTCAAAGCTACTTTAATCAAAAAGACAAACCCTATTGGTACATTGATACCCATGCGGGAATTGGGTTGTATCAATTAGATAGCAAAGAATCCACCAAGGTAAATGAACACCTAGGTGGAATATCTATATTAAGACAACAACAAAATTTGCCAACAATATTGCAAGATTTCATTCAGTCAATTGATGAGAACTTACCAGAGCCCAGCAATCAATATTATGCTGGCTCACCATTTATTGCGGCAAATCTGATACGTGAACAAGATAAAATGCGCTTGTATGAGCTGCATCCTCAAGATGTTGGATTCCTAGAAAACAATATTCATGAACGTAAAATGAATAAACAAACCACCATTAACAACCAAGATGGTTTTAAAGGTTTAATATCATTGTTGCCGCCTCCAACACGCAGAGCCATTGTTCTAATTGATCCTCCTTATGAAGTTAAAACGGACTATCAACAAGTTATCAAAACATTACAAGATGCTTTAAAACGTTTTAATACCGGCTGCTATATGATTTGGTTTCCTGTTTTAACTCGAGAGGAAAGCCAAAATTTTCCACAAGCTTTACAAAAACTAGGGATTGATAATTACCTGCACGTGCAATTACATGTTCACGCACCAAGAGCTGATGGCTTTGGTATGCATGGCAGTGGCATGTGGATTATTAACCCACCCTACAATTTACCTGAACAATTAGAAAGTGTTTTGCCAACAATTTGTCAGTTGCTAAAACAAGACAATACCGCACACTTTAAACTTCATTATAATATTCGTTAATACAATTAACTGAACAAGGATTACCCTGATGTTACACCAAAAATTTACCGATTTTTTACCACAACATTTATCAGAAAACCATTTACCAGAAGCCTTGGGTACCGTGGTAAAAAGCGTTGTAAATGCCTGTTTAGAAATTAGTGATCAAGTTCGTGAAGGTGCATTAGCTGGTATCATTGGCGCAGCAGGCACTGGCAATA
Organism: Vitreoscilla sp.; assembly: GCA_030150505.1. Taxonomy (GTDB): domain Bacteria; phylum Pseudomonadota; class Gammaproteobacteria; order Burkholderiales; family Neisseriaceae; genus JASLFS01. The sequence goes on from JASLFS010000070.1 coordinate 17,649, forward strand.
TTCAAGGTGAAGACCAACAAAAACTAGATGTCATCGCCAATGACATTATGATTAAAAATCTATCTAGTAACACCCATGTAGCTGGTTTAGCTTCTGAAGAAGAAGACTCATTTGTTGCAGCGAATGCAGAAGGACAATATTTAGTATTATTTGACCCATTAGATGGCTCATCTAATATTAATGTTAATATTTCTGTTGGTACAATCTTCTCGATTTTGTCAAAATCTGCAGGTGAACTAAGCACAGAGTCATTCCTACAAAAAGGACGTGACCAAGTAGCCAGTGGCTATGTTTTATATGGCCCACAAACTCAAATGGTTCTTTGCTTAAAACATGGTGTTTTTGTATTCACTTTAAACAATCAGCATCAATTTATTTTGACTCAAATGCAGCCAGTTGTACCTCATGCAACCAAAGAGTTTGCGATTAATATGTCAAATCAACGCCATTGGGAACAGCCAATGCAAGAATATATTGCTGAATTATTAGCTGGAGAGGAAGGTTCTCGAGGCAAAAATTACAATATGCGCTGGGTTGCTTCAATGGTTGCTGAAATTCACCGTATTTTAATGCGCGGTGGCTTGTTTACTTACCCTAAAGATAGCCGCGATCCAAGCAAAGCAGGAAAACTACGCCTAATGTACGAAGCAAATCCATTAAGCTTAATTATTGAACAATCTGGCGGCATGTCGACTAATGCTTATGGCAATATCCTAGATATTCAACCAGATGGCTTGCATCAACGAGTAGCTGTAATTTTAGGTAGTGCGGAAGAAGTTAACTATGTAACTGACAAGCATAAACGCTCTTAAAATACACTCAATTCAAATAAGGAGCATTCATTATGCGTGGTCATTGCTTATGCCAAGCCATAGAATATGAAGTTGATGCCATTGGAACCATTAAATTTTGCCATTGTCGCACTTGCCAGCTTGC
>JASLFS010000010.1 GCA_030150505.1 Vitreoscilla sp.
TCCGACTGGATCAACAGGTCCAACATAGTAAATAACGCGATTAGTAAAGTCGACAGGCAAACTTTCACCTTTATTCAACATATCAATCAAACGTTTATGTGCCGCATCACGTCCTGTCAAAATTTTACCATTTAGCAATAATACATCGCCAATTTTCCAAGAAGCCACTTCTTCTTTGGTAATATTATCCAAATCAACACGTTTACCGTTATTTGGATTATAAGTTAAATCAGGCCAATCTTCTAAGCTCGGTGCTTCTAAATTAACTGGTCCAGTACCATCTAATTCAAATTCCACATGGCGAGTTGCTGCACAATTTGGAATCATGGCAATAGGCTTTGATGCCGCATGTGTTGGATAATCTAATATTTTGACATCCAATACTGTTGTTAAGCCACCTAATCCTTGTGCGCCAATGCCTAAAGCATTAACTTTCTCAAACAATTCTAAGCGAAGTGCTTCAACCGTATTTAATTCAGCACCTGATGCAGCTTTTTCTTGTAACTCATGAATATCAATATGACTCATAAGTGACTCTTTAGCCAGCAAAGCAGCTTTTTCTGGCGTACCACCAATACCAATTCCTAAAATTCCAGGTGGACACCATCCAGCACCCATCGTTGGAATGGTTTTCAAAATCCAATCAACAATAGAATCAGATGGATTCAACATGGCTAATTTAGATTTATTTTCTGAGCCGCCACCTTTGGCAGCACAAGTTACTTCAACTTTATCACCTGCTACAATTTCCATGTGAATAACAGCTGGCGTATTATCTTTTGTGTTCTGACGTTTGCCCGCTGGATCACTTAATACAGATGCTCTTAATTTATTCTCTGGATTCAAATAAGCACGGCGAACACCTTCATTCACCATTTCTTGCACTGACATTTCTGCATCCCACTGCACATTCATGCCAACTTTCAAAAATACAGTAGCAATACCGGTATCTTGGCAAATAGGACGGTGACCTTCTGCGCACATCCGGCTATTGACTAAAATTTGTGCCATAGCATCTTTTGCAGCAGGACTCTCCTCTTTTTCCCATGCTTTAGTTAGCGCTTGAATGTAATCTTTGGGATGATAATAACTAATGAATTGAAAAGCATCAGCAATGCTTTGTATAAAATCAGCTTGTTTAATGACGGTCATATTCTTATTTACCTATATAAGCAGTTTCTACGGTAATTACATTTTAATCTTTTATCGGCAAAGCGTCATCTTTTAGCCATAAACAACCAAATTTGACTATACAAACTATTCTTATTTTCATATCAAACCAACAATTATTTTAAATCAATGAATAAAGACATTATTGATAAGATGATTTTTTTTCGAATAAGACTTAAAATACATCACTCTCTTTTACCCATATAATGAGTAGCATGTGAAGATTCTAATTCTCGGTAGCGGTCAAGTTGGTACAACTGTTGCGCAAAACTTGGCTCAGGTAACCAATAATGATGTCACTGTTGTCGACATTGAAGAAGCGCCTTTAAAAAACCTTAGTAGCAAATTAGATATTCAAACTATCCAAGGCAATGCCGCGTCTCCTGCTATATTAGAATTATCTGGTGCAAACGACACTGATTTAGTCCTTGCTTTAACACGAAGTGACGAAATTAATCTTGTTGCTTGCCGTCTTGCCGATGAGTTATTTAATATTCCTAGCCGCATTGCAAGGGTTCGGCACAGTGATTATTTAGAATTTCAATCTGATAGCATTGAACAAAATGAAAATATCAATAGTTTATTAGAACTATTCAATGTAACTGAATCAATTTGTCCAGAACAATTGGTAACTGAGCAACTCTACGAATTATTCGTTTACCCAAGCGCACTACAAGTCATTAACTTTGCCAATGGTAAAGTACAAATGGTTGTTGCCAAAGCCCATCGTGGTGGTTTACTTGTAGATAAAGCCATTGGACAAATCAATAATGACCTTCCTGATGGAGTTGATTGCCAAATATTTGCAATATATCGGGATAATTATTTGGTTACTCCTACACCACAAACAGTACTATTAGATGGTGATGAAGTGTTTTTCTTGGCTGCTACAGAACATGTACCTGTTGTCATGCGTGAATTACGCCCACCTGTTAAAACAGCTAGAAATGTTATGATTGCTGGCGGAGGAAATATTGGTTACCGCTTAGCAAAATTATTAGAAGATGGATTTAATGTCAAAATTATTGAACACAATCCACGTCGTGCTGAATTTTTATCTGAAAATTTAAACTCATCTTTGGTATTACAAGGCTCATCGACAGATGAAAACTTATTGGTACAAGAGCACATTGAAGAAATTGATATTTTTTGTGCCATTACCAATGACGATGAAAGCAACATCATGTCCAGCATGCTGGCAAAAAACTTAGGTGTTAAACGTATTATTACGATTGTTAATCGCTCTAGCTATGTCAATTTATTGCAAGGTAATATGATTGATATCGTTATCTCTCCTCATTTAATTACCATTGGGTCTATTTTAGCCCATGTTCGACGTGGTGACGTGGTAGCGGTAAATACACTTCGTCATGGTGAGGTTGAAGCTGTAGAAGTCGTTATTCATGGTGACAAACACACATCTAATTTAATTGGAAGAACCCTCAAACAAGTTAAATTACCTTTAGGATGTAATTTAGTAGCATTACAAAGAGAAGATGAAGTCATCATGGCTCACAAAGACATGACTTTTGCTGATGGTGATCACCTCGTTTTCTTTGTGTCACGCCGTCGAGCTATTCGCGAGTTAGAAAAACTCATTCAAGTTAAAGTTGGCTTTTTTTAAGTTGCCCCATTTATTATTATGTATAAATTTTTGCCTATTATTCATGTGCTATCAAAGCTTGGCTTTATCTTTGGGCTAACTTTGTTAACTCCAGCTTTGGTGGCTTATGTCTACAATGATGGTCTAGTTTCATTATTTTTATTATCTAGTGCGGCTACTCTTTGTTTAACCTATTCTCTCTGGGCGGCAACACAATCTTTTAACACTGAACTCAAAACCCGTGACAGCTTTCCACTGGTTTCATTAATTTGGCTTGCCTTTGGCTTGGTTGCAGCAACACCTTTTTATTTTGGTATCGAAGATTTCGGCTTTACCAATGCTTTTTATGAAGCCATATCAGGATTAACCACTACTGGTTCAACTGTTATATCTGACTTAGATTCTCTGGAGCCATCCTTAAATTTTTGGCGGCATATGCTTAACTGGCTTGGTGGTATGGGTATTATTGTTCTAGCAGTCGCTATTCTTCCGCTACTTGGTGTAGGTGGTATGCAGCTGTATCGAGCAGAAGTACCTGGCATTAATAAAGATAGGAAATTGGCCCCTCGCATTGCACAAACAGCTAAAAATATGTGGTTAATTTATTTAATGTTTACCATTATTATTATTTTTGCTCTGAAGCTTGCGGGAATGAATTGGCTAGATGCAATGTGCCATGGCATGGCAAGTTTATCATTAGGTGGTTTCTCCACACACAATGATAGCGTTGCTTATTTCAATTCAGTCAGCATTGAAATGATTATGGCTTTTGGTATGATATTGGGAGCAATTAACTTTGCTAATCACTTTTACGCCATTCGCAATAAAGACTGGCGTGTTTACAAAATGGATGAAGAATTTCGATTATTAATCATCATTTTATTTGGCAGTATATTTGTTGTTAGCCTCTATCTTTGGCATACGAATTATTATAGTCTTTTGGATGCATTCCGCTTTGTTGGCTTTAACTTTGTTTCCATTGGTTTAGCATCTGGATTTACCAACTCAGACTTTGGAAAATGGCCACTTATTGCATCTTTATGGATGCTGTTACTTTCACATATTTTAGCTAACTCAGGCTCTACTGGTGGCGGTATTAAAATGATTCGAGCCATTGTTTTATTTAAATACAGCTTGCGTGAAATGACATTATTATTGCACCCAAATGCAGTATTACAAGTAAAAGTAAATGAGCGATCGGTTCCTGAAAGAACAGCTTTAACGGTTCTAGCATTTATATTTGTTTATTTTACAACTGTTGTTATCTTCACATTTCTAATGATGGCAACAGGCATGGATTTTTTAACAGCACTGTCTTTAACCTCGACCAATATCACCAACACTGGTCCGGGCTTAGGAAATGCTGGCCCTAGTTACAACTTTGCCCTTTTCTCTGATACACAAAAATGGCTATCAATGTGCGTTATGTTACTGGGGCGTTTAGAAATTTTTACAGTATTGATTTTATTTACTCCTGCTTACTGGCGTAAATAACTTTTACATAGGAAATAGTCGATGAAAAATAACTTTCTAAAGACACTAACCATTGCCGTTGGCGCTGCATTGATTAGCTTAACAGCATGCACAAATGTTGAAACACCGGAAACTGTTGTTGAAGCGGTACAACCTTCTAATAGTTTAAATACACAAAATAGAGCTCACGATGATGCCAATACAATCATTAGTGATTACTATCAATATCAAGATGTACTCAAAGCCATCGCCAGAGATGACGACCTTGCCCCTGCCCAATTCTTAGCACAGCAAAGAACGGATAACGCAATGGCCGAACGGGTTCGCAATAATTGGTTAAAACGACTAGGTCGCCGTGGTAATTGGGCCCAATTCCAGCAACAATACCCGTTACTAAGTAAAAGTGGAATAGATCAAGAAACACAATGTTTTGCAGAAACGGCACAGCTCAATCATGCTAGTGCCCAAAACCAATTAGCCAAAGAATTAATGAATGACAAGGCTGGATTCACCACTGGCTGTAATAGATTAATTGCTCAGGCTGCGAGTTTAAATCAATTTAAAGAACAAGCTGTTTGGGAGCGTGTTCGTTTACTATTAAGTAAAAACCAAGTAACAGATGCCCGACGTTTAGCAAGTGCAATTAATCAACCATTGCCAAGTAATTTAGCTGGCAGCTCAATGGGAGGCCAAGCTAATCAAGAAGCAGCCTTATATGCAGCTACTGCTCCCAAAAATCGCAATAATATTTTAGGACAATTATCTAATATCAAATCAGGACTGTCTCAAAACCAAATAGCTTTTGCATATGGCTTAGCGGGTTTATCTGAAGCCAAGAAACAAAATCTACAAGTTGCCTTGAATTACTTTATGCAATCTGATCCAAACCAACTTGATGAAGAACAGTGGCAATGGTATGCACGTGCAGCTTTAAGACAACAAAATTGGGCACAATTAAAAAATATCATCCTACAAATGCCAACTAAAGTACAAGCTGATGAAACTTGGCAATACTGGTTAGCACGCTCATACCAAGCTTTAGGTAACCAAACACAAGCTAAAAAGCACTTCCAACAAGCTGAAAATTCTGGACGTAATTTTTATGCTCTATTGGCAACTGAAGCCTTAGGAAATAAAGTTAACACAACGAGCAATGCACCTAAAGCAAATACCCACGCCTTACAAAGCATACAAAAAGATGGCGCTATTACACGGGCTTTAACACTATTTAAGAAATCTCAAGAAATAGGCGATTGGACCATGCGCCGAGAAGCACAAGCACAATGGCGATATGCAGTACGCGATTACAATGAGACAACACTCATTGCATCTGCAGAAGTGGCTAATCAACATTCATTTAATGAAATGACAATTTACAGCGCAGATAGAACCAATAATTTACTCAACTATCCATTACGCTACTTATCACCATTCCGTGAAATTACCGAGCGTTATGCACCACAAGCAAACGTTGACCCTGCTTGGGTTTATGGCTTAATCCGCCAAGAAAGTCGCTTTATGTTAAGTGCAAACTCGCACGTTGGTGCAACTGGCCTAATGCAAATTATGCCAGCCACTGGTAGAGAGATTGCTAGAAAGATTGGCTTAACCAACTATAGCTTAACGAATATTGATAACAATATTCAGATGGGCACTTGGTACCTTGGCGATATTCGTAATAGCTTAGGCAGTGAAGTTTTAGCAACTGCAGGTTATAACGCAGGCCCTTCACGAGCTCGTCGCTGGCAAGCAAATACACCACTAGAAGGTGCTATTTATGCTGAGACAATTCCATTCAATGAAACACGAGATTACGTTAAAAAAGTAATGGCCAATGCAACATATTACGCAAGTTTATTCAATGAGCCACAAACTTCTCTGACTCAACGCATGGGAACCATTCCTGCTAAATAACCTTGGGTTTCAAAAAGAAAGAAAGGATAAACCTTTCTTTCTTTTTTACAAATTATCAATTAAAACAATTCATATCCAGCTTCAGTGATGGCCACTTCAAGCTCGGCAACATTCTTTTTTGCATCATCAAAAGATACGACAACTTGCTTATTTTCTAGATTAACATCAACTTGCTCAATGCCTTCTAAACTCATTAATGCATTCGTTACAGCCTTGGCACATCCTTGACAAGTCATACCATTAACATTAAATGTCACATTACTCATTAATCACTCCTATTGAAACATATGCTAAAACTCCATTAGAATAAACCTTAACCATGAGTTAATGTCAATATCGGCAGGAGCATCAAAATGATAAACATTAGTGAAGCAGCTAAGCTAACTCAGCTATCTAGCAAAAGCATTCGTGATTATGAAGAAAAAAATCTCATTACCAAGCCAAAAAGATTGGAAAACGGCTATAGAGTTTATAATGAAGAACATATTCGTGAATTAAAATTCATTCAGCAAGCACGTCAAGTCGGATTCTCTTTGACTGAGATTGAAAATTTACTTAATTTTTGGCGGCATGAACACCGTCAAAGCAGTGATGTTAAAAAACTGGTCACGCAACACATTAAACGACTAGAAAATCAAATTCATGACTTACAAGCCATGCACCAAACATTATCGACTTGGGCTAATAGTTGCCATGGCGATGAGCGCTCTGATTGTGCCATACTTAATCAATTAAGCTGTGAAAAATTAAATAATTAATTTTTATTAAAAATCAAATAATACTCTTAATCTAAGCATTTTGATTCCTTGTATTAGCTTCAAATCAGCCTATTCAATACAGTGTATAATAAAAGATTATTTGATTTAAAAATGGAGCCTAACCATGAGCACCCTATCTCGTACTTCTCGCCATAACGACGAAATGCGCCCTATTCGCATCACTACCAATTTTCTAGCGCAAGCTGAAGGTTCAGTATTAATCGAATGTGGCAACACAAAAGTCATCTGTACAGCCAGCGTTGAAGACAGTGTGCCTCCATTTTTAAAAGGTAAAAATCAAGGTTGGGTAACCGCTGAATATGGTATGTTGCCACGCTCTACCCACTCAAGAATGAGACGGGAAGCTGCATCAGGCAAACAAAGTGGCCGAACACAAGAAATCCAACGCTTAATTGGGCGCTCATTAAGAGCCATCATCGATTTAGAAAAACTTGGAGAACGACAAATTACCATTGATTGTGATGTTATCCAAGCCGATGGTGGCACTCGTACTACAAGCATTACTGGTGCTTATATTGCATTGAAAATGGCTATTGATGATTTAATGTCGAAAAACTTAATTCAAGAAAATCCAATTAAAGAAGGCGTTGCTGCTGTTTCAGTTGGCATTGTTGGCGGAGAAGCCATGTTAGACTTAGAATACACTGAAGATTCTGGCTGTGACAGTGATGTTAATATTGTCATGACAGCAAGTGGTAACATTGTCGAGATTCAAGGCACCGCGGAAGGTGCAACATTTAGTACTGAATCGCTATTAAAATTGCTAGCCTTAGCAGAAAAAGGCATTTCGGAATTACTAGAGCACCAAAAACAAGCCTTAACTAGCATTTAATTTTAATTAGGGGACATTTTCCCCTTGTTTTCTGTACTATTTATGTTAATAATACTTGTTCAATTTTAAAAATTTTATCAACAAAGAAGAAAAAAATGGCATTAATTGTACAAAAATACGGTGGCACATCAGTTGGCTCAACTGACCGTATTAAAAACGTTGCGAAACGCATTGCAAAATTTAAAGCCGAAGGACACGATATTGTCGTGGTTGTTTCTGCAATGAGTGGGGAAACCAACAGATTGGTTGCTTTAGCAGAAGCCATTCAAGAATCACCTGATCCTCGTGAAATGGATGTTATTCTTTCTACTGGGGAACAAGTGACCATTGGTTTATTGGCAATGGCATTAAAAGATATTGGCATTGATGCCAAAAGCTTTACTGGCTGGCAAGTTGCGGTTAAAACAGACACATCACACAACAAAGCACGTATCGAAGACATCCAAAGTGAAGCCATGCGTGCCGAACTGGACCAAGGTAAAGTGATTATTGTTGCCGGCTTCCAGGGCATTAATGAAAACAATGACATTACAACATTAGGCCGTGGTGGATCAGATACTTCTGCTGTTGCTTTGGCAGCAGCTTTACAAGCTGATGAATGCCAAATTTATACTGATGTTGATGGCGTTTATACAACTGACCCTCGTGTTGTTCCTGAAGCAAAACGATTAGATCGCATTACTTTTGAAGAAATGCTTGAATTAGCAAGCTTGGGTTCTAAGGTTTTGCAAATTCGTGCCGTTGAATTTGCAGGGAAATACAAAGTTCGTTTACGTGTATTAAGTAGTTTACAAGATGAAGGTGAAGGCACCTTAATTACATTAGAAGAGGAAGCAAACATGGAAAAAGCTGCCGTAACTGGTATTGCATTTGATAAAAATCAGGCTCGTATTAATGTTAGAGGTGTTCCTGACAAACCAGGTATTGCTTACCAAATTCTAGGCGCGGTAGCTGATGCTAACATTGAAGTGGATATGATTATCCAAAACGTTGGCGAAGAAGGTACAACTGATTTCTCATTTACTGTTCCGCGTGTGGACTACCAAAAAACACTAAAACTACTTGCTGAAGTACAAAAAAATATTGGCGCAGCAAAAGTAGATGGTGACGACAGTGTTGTTAAAGTTTCTATTGTTGGCTTAGGCATGCGCTCTCATGTTGGTGTTGCTTCAACAATGTTCCGCACTTTAGCTGAAGAAGGTATTAATATTCAAATGATTAGCACTTCTGAAATCAAAGTTTCTGTGCTAATTGAAGAAAAATACATGGAATTGGCTTCTCGTGTATTACACAAAGTATTTAATCTAGATGCCTAATTGGCTTGATTAAGTATTACTAGAAAAAACCAAGCAAAATGCTTGGTTTTTTTTATATTTACTTGATCCCTAACTTTTGATTTCTCATTAAGCACAACAAATCAGCAGCGACATGGGCAGCAGCAAGTGCTGTAATTTCACTTTGATCGTATGCTGGAGATACTTCCACTACATCCATACCAACAATATTAATATTGCCTAAGGAGCGGATAATATTCAACGCAGTATGGCTAGTTAATCCACCTGCAACGGGTGTTCCTGTTCCTGGTGCAAATGCAGGATCTAAACAATCAATATCAAATGTTAAATAAACTGGATTGTCACCAACTATTTCTTTAATGCGGTTAGCAGTCGCTTCCGCCCCATTTTCATTCACCCAAGGAGCAAAAAGCATATTCATGTTCATAAAATCACTGTTCCATGTACGAATACCAACTTGAGCGGATGTTTTTGGATCAATTAATCCTTCATTAATGGCTTTGTAAAACATGGTTCCATGGTTCATTGATTGAGGATCATCATCTGGCCAAGTATCGCAATGTGCATCAAAATGAAGCAAAGATAAAGGCTTACCGTATTTTTCAACGTGAGCCAATAACAATGGATAAGTAATATAATGATCGCCACCAAATGTTAACATTTTAGCATTGCTATTTTGCAGAATATGTCGAGCATGATTAATAATAGAATCTTTAATCGTCAATGGATTATGAGCATCGAAATAACAATCACCATAATCAATGACAGCCAAGTCTTCAAATGGATCAAAACCCCAAGGAAATAAATCCAATTCTGCCAATTGCACGCTAGCTGCACGGATTGCTTGTGGGCCTAATCTTGCCCCAGAGCGAAATGTAGTCGCCAAGTCCAAAGGAACACCAGAAACCACAACATCGACACCTTCTAAATCTCTACTGTAATTCCTTCGCATAAATGACAAAGCACCAGAGTACGTATTTTCTGTTACAGAGCCATATAATCCTTGACGGCGAAATGCGCCATCACCTTTTATTTTTTCGGTCATGATTGCCTCTCTTATCAATTATTTTTCAAATCTTATCGCAAAACAATTTAAAAAGCAGTTTTAATGAATATTTAACTGAATCATCGTATTTTTTAAACTAAAAAAGCCGCATTTTCAAGCGGCTTTCTCTAAATACATCACCATCATCAGCAAACATTGAAATAATTAATTCTCAATCCAAATAGCGCTGACCATTCGCCCTGTTTGTCCCTCACGGCGATAAGAGAAAAAATGTTCTCTTTCTAAAACAGTACAAAAATCACCACCATAAATCTGTTTAACACCAACTTGATTCATGACTTGCGTTGCTAACAAATAAATATTCGCTAAATAATGCTGCTTACCAATTGTGCTAAATGCTGCTTCATGTACGCTATTTTTCAAACAGAAACAATCCCAAACATCTTGTCCAACTTCGAAAGCATCAGGCCCAATGGCTGGTCCCATGTAAGCCAAAATATTTTCAGGAGAAACATTCATGCTAGCAATGGTTTTTTCTAATACGCCAGCAGCCAAGCCCTTCCATCCGGCATGAGCTGCAGCAACAACTGTGCCATTCGTATCACAAAATAAAACAGGCAGGCAATCTGCAGTCATGACAACGCAAGCTACTTCTCCAGAGGAGTCCACAGAGGCATCTGCTTCCACTATTTGCTCTAAAGCAGTTTTAGCTGTTACGACATCAGGAGAATGCACTTGACTCATATATGCCATGGGAACTGGTATTTGCTTGGCAACAATGGCTCTATTTTCCAATACCGCTTGCTCATTGTCACCAACATGCTTTCCAAGGTTTAAACTAGCGTATACACCTTGGCTCGCACCACCATGGCGAGTCGTGATTAAAGTTTTTACATTTTTAGGTGCATCCCATTTAGCAGCAAAAAAACTGGGATTGCTTGCTAACGTAGGATTTTCTGGCTGCATTTTAAAACTAATCTCGGACATAAATCACCTCGACATCACCATCATCCCAGTCATCATCCTCATCAACTGGTAACAGTTCCTGATAAGCATCTTCGTGGGTTAATGCTGAGTCCATGCCAGATTCCAAACGCAAGATTGATAACAAATGATAAATGTCATCTGGAAGTGGTGCCTCAAAAGATACCAACTCCTTGCTTGCTGGATGAATAAAACTTAATGAATAAGCATGTAAAGCTTGTCGAGCTAATCCTTTAACAACATCTTTAACTTCATCAGAGCATTTGTAACGCGGATTGCCATACACCAAATCTCCAGCCAATGGGTGCTTAGCTTCTCGCATGTGTACACGGATCTGATGCGTTCTACCTGTTTCTAATGAGCATTCTACATAAGAATGTGTTGTGTATCTTTCCAGCACTTTAATATGTGTAATGGCTTCTTTACCACCAAACTTCACCACAGCCATTTTGGTGCGGTTGTGTGGATCACGCCCAATTAAAGTTTCAATGATGCCGTCAAATGGTACGATGCCATCACAAACTGCACGATAAATTCTTTTAACACTTCTATCTTGTAGTTGTTTAACTAAATTAATTTGTGCTTGTAAAGTACGAGCAATAACCATTAAGCCACTGGTATCTTTATCTAATCGATGCACAATTCCAGCACGAGGGATTTGTTGTAAATCGGGATAATGGTATAGTAGTGCATTTAAGACCGTACCAGACCAGTTGCCTGCTGCTGGATGTACAACAAAATTGGCAGGTTTATTAATAACGATAACAGAGTCATCTTCATAAATAACGTCAAGAGGTATATCTTCTGGTGTAAATGCTAAATTTTCATCGCTAGGTATGATGGTAACATTAACCTTTTCTTGACCAATTAATTTGATTTTAGGCTCAGCTATCTTGCCATTTAGCAATACAGCGCCTTCTTTTATCCACGAAGTAATACGACTTCGTGAAAAATCAGGCATGATTTTTGCCAATGCAGCGTCCAAACGGCTGCCGGCTAATGAATTAGGTATGATAAATTCTCGAATTTCATTATTTTGTTTTGCCGAAAATTCGAAATCATCGTTATAATCACTGTCATTATTCAAGGATGTGACTTTCATGAAAAAACTTTTAATGGTAACCAGTATTAGTCTTATGTTAGGCCTTACTGCTTGTGCAAGTAAACACAGTACAAGTAATGATAAAGATGCGCAAATTACGCAATCTTGGCCAGTTGAAAAACTGTATGCAGAAGCAAATGACCAATTGTACAAGAGCAACTACACTCGTGCCATTAAATTATACGAATTATTACAATCTCGCTTTCCAAATGGTCGTTATGCGCAACAAGCTCAATTAGACATTGCTTACGCTTATTACAAAGATGCAGAACCAGAAAAATCATTGGCTGCTTTAGACCGATTTGAGCAACAATATCCTCGACACCCTAATCTTGACTATGTTTGGTATTTGCGTGGCTTAGTGCTATTTAATGAAGACACTTCTTTTGTAAACAAATTGGCAAAACAAGAATGGTCAGATCGTGACCCAAAAGCAAATAGAGAAGCTTATTTTGCGTTTTCACAAGTGGTAACAAACTACCCAAATAGTAATTATGCACAAGATGCTACTGACCGCATGATTAAGCTAGTGGACGCTTTAGCTGGACATGAAATGTCTGTTGCTCGTTATTACATGAAACGTGGTGCTTATGTTGCTGCTGCAAATCGATCTCAAAATGTGATTACTGGCTTCCCTGATTCTATTTATACTGAGGAAGCATTGGTAATGATGAAAACAGCTTATAAAAAGCTAGGCAATCAAGAATTAAGCGATGATACTAATCGTATTTTGGCTCACAACTTCCCTGATAGTAAGTTTCTAGAACTTGATTGGCAAGCTGATGAAATCCCTTGGTGGCGCTATTGGAAATAATGATGAAATCCGCTTTTAAAGCGGATTTTTTTATTCTATTTTAAAATATGAGTACTTCTCAGTGAAGTGACTTGGTTGTTTGTGACCAGAAAATGGTCCAATACTTCAACGTCAATTGGCTTTAAAACACTCATGATTTTGTTAGTAAATGCGATGTCTTCTTTTGAAAAGTGATTTGAACCACTTGGGTGATTATGTACTAATATAATGGCAGAAGCGTGATATTTTAAAATAGCCTGCACCAATTCTCGCATTGAGATTTTCTGTTCCGCAATGCTACCAACTGCAATTTTTTCTAAATTAATAATTTTATGTTGGCAGTCTAAATACAATAATAATAAGCACTCGTGCGGCAGGTTACCGAGCTTAAGCCTTAAATAATCCGTTACTATTTGGCTATCACTCATACAAGGTTGAGTGGTTATGGTTTCCTTTAATAACCTTCTACTAATTTCAATAACAACTTGAAATTGTACAAATGCAGAATCTCCAATGCCTTTTTGTTGACACAAATCCCATTGAGGTGCTGAAAAAACAGCGTTCAAGCTACCAAATTTGTTCAATAGTAATCGTGACAAATCTACTGCGCTAAGCCCTCGAATGCCAACTCGAACCAATATGGCTAATAGCTCGGCGTCAGTTAATGCTTTAACACCATGTTGCAATAGCTTCTCACGGGGGCGTTCGCTTGCTGGCCAATCTTTTATACTCACAATGCCCCCATTCTTCTACTAATGGGCTTTTGAACTATTCTCCTGATGGTATTGATATAGTAAAAAAGCCCTAATAATTTCTTGTTCTATTCTTTGACGTTCTTTAAATGGAATCACCAATCGAATTGCCAAATGATGTAATTTATCATTAAGAGGCATGATTTTAACCAAAGGTTCCACTGAAGGAATTAAATATAATTTCTCTACTTTTAAGGCTTGAAAGTGACGTTCTGCTTCGTGAATATAAGGGGAGGAATATTGCAAAATTTTATCTTGGATAAAATTCACAGCACCTTCTGGATTCACATTAACAGACATTGGAATTTCAAAATAATGTGCTACATACGGACCAAAGATTGCGTCTTTAGAAACATTTTGAGTCAACAAAACACTATTTGAAAAAGAGATGGTATGACCTGTTAAATAATTATTTAAACCGACTTCCATCATGACTGTATTTAAAATATTAATATCAATCACACGCCCTTTGATATCACCTACTTTAATATAATCCCCAACCGAATATAATCGCGTACTGGCTCTTAAGAGGCTCCCTGAAAGACACATAATTAATTCTTTTGTTGCCAACACCATGGCTGCCGCAAATGCCACCATAGATAAAGCAAAGTTTTGAATTTGAGTGGACCAAATCATAAACAATGCCAGCAAACTGACTAAAAATATCACATTTCTAGATACCACAACCCAACGTCTTTTCGTATCCAAGCTCCAATCACTATTTCGTTTAAACGTAACGAATAAAACAATCATTCGAAAAACGATGAGGAAAAAAATGGCCGCAAGGGACAAAATGACATCTGTGCTAACAGCTGAATGAGAAAAGAATGTCTGAATACTAGACCACATAATAATGCGCTTCCAAAATAAAAGGCTGCCTGAAACGCTCATTATAGCGACTTTCAGGCAGCCTTTTAAAATTTAACTAAGAATTAACGTTCTGTTAAATTGACAGAATGCTCGCGAGTCTCATGGAACACAATATCAGGCCAGCGCTCCTGAGTTAACTGCAAATTCACACGATTTGGTGCAAGATAAGCCATTGTATTTCCGGCATCAATACTCAAATTCATATTATTAGCTCTTTCAAATTCAGCCAATTTTTTAGAATCCGAACAAGAAATCCAACGAGCAGACCAAATTGATACATTATCAAAAATTGCATCCACGCCATACTCTGCGGCTAACCGAGAAGCAACTACTTCAAACTGCAAAACACCTACAGCGCCTAAAATCAAATCGCCACCATTATTCGGCTTAAATACCTGCACCGCACCTTCTTCACCCAACTGCTGAAGCCCTTTTTGCAACTGCTTCATTTTCAAAGGGTTACGAATTCTAACGCTGCGGAACAACTCTGGCGCAAAAAACGGAATGCCAGTAAACGATAATTGATCGCCTTCACTAAAACTATCACCAATTTGAATATTGCCGTGATTAGGAATACCAATAATATCGCCAGCATAAGCTTCTTCAACCAATTCACGGTCATGTGACATAAACGTTACCACGCTTGAGGCTGCAATATCACGATTTAAACGCAAATGTTTCATTTTCATGCCGCGATTAAACTTACCAGAGCAAACGCGCATAAATGCAATTCTATCGCGATGCTTAGGATCCATATTGGCCTGAATTTTAAATACAAAACCAGAAAATTTTGGCTCAGTCGGCTCAACAACTCTTACTGTTGCATCACGACCTTTAGGTGCTGGAGCCCAATTAATCAATGCATCTAGAATTTCACGCACACCAAAGTTATTAATCGCAGAACCAAAGAAAACAGGCGTTAAATCACCAGCCAAGAACTCTTCCAAATCAAATGGATTAGATGCAGCCTGTACTAATTCAATTTCATCACGACACTGCTGCATTTCCAAAGGAAATAATTCATCCAATCGAGGATTATTAATCCCTTCAATGGTTTCAAATTCTGTAATTAATTTCTCTGTACCAGCTTCAAATAAATGAACGCGATCATTTAAAATATCATACACACCACGGAATGTTTTACCCATGCCAATAGGCCATGACACTGGTGCGCAACGAATTTTCAAAACACTTTCGACTTCATCAAGCAACTCTAATGAATCACGAACCTCACGGTCATACTTATTCATAAAAGTAACAATAGGCGTATTACGCAAGCGACAAACATTCAACAATTTAATTGTTTGCTCTTCCACACCATTACCAGCGTCAATCACCATTAACGCGCTATCAACAGCGGTTAATACGCGATAAGTATCTTCTGAGAAATCCTGGTGTCCAGGAGTGTCTAACAAGTTAACAGAATGATCACGATAATCGAACTGCATCACACTAGACGCAACCGAAATACCACGTTGCTTCTCAATATCCATCCAGTCTGACGTCGCAAACTTACCTGTTTTTTTCCCTTTTACCGTACCTGCAGATTTAATAGCACCTGAAAATAACAATAATTTTTCTGTTAATGTCGTTTTACCCGCATCAGGATGCGAAATGATAGCAAAGGTACGTCGACGACTTACCTGCTCAATAATGTCATTACTCATAATTTGTCTTTGTTAGAATTATGTACGCAATTATGTACACAAAAAATATTTAGCACAATCTTGTGATTGCCCAATGCAAGAAACCAAACAAGATTAAAGATGTACGGATTTTAACATTACAAAGAGCAAATCCCAATTAATTTCTAATAAGAGCATTAATGACCATTTTCTTATCCTTAATCCACTTACCTCACCAATTCACACTCATTCTGATTGATGCATTCACTATTCCGCATATCAATACCCATTCTGAAATCAGCTTATCGGCTCATCATTGAATTTTTTGAAAAAAACAGACTAATTTATAACTTAAAAGATAAAAAAACTATTTTAAGTAATATTTATGACTGACTTCCCATGATTTTAATTTTCTTTTTTAATCTTTTTTATGCCTGTCATTTAAAATGATAGGCGCTTTTTTTGCTTGCATTGCTACTGTTGATAATCAAAATCTTTCAAATTAAAAAGCATTATCTTGGTAATTTTTTACAAAAAAATGCCATTTGCGTACAAAAAAGGGAATAATCCAAATAAAACAATCAGAAATTCGCTTTATTCTCAATAATTTGCGATAGTAGTGCATGTTCTCTAGAAAACGAGGTCAGATTACACTATCAAACCATGAATACTATTCCTTATAAAACTAAGCAACAAATAGTAGAAATCCATCCCAATTTATTTTTTAATATCCAATCATTACTTAATCAACAACAGTATTACGACCCCAATCACAAAGCTAAACGCTTAGGTATCTGTTCCGCAGCTTGGCCTATATTTGGTATGTTATGGCCATCAAGCATTCAACTAGCACTTAAAATCATCAAACGCCCCATTCCAACCCGTAGCAATATGCTAGAAATTGGCTGTGGACTTGGCATTGCTAGTTTAGTAGCACAGCAAATGGGGCTTAACATCACTGCTAGCGACCGCCACCCATTAGCAGGTAAATTTCTAACCATTAACTCCCAACTCAATAACCTACCCTCTATTCGATTCAGGCATGGACAATGGGGAGATGTTCCCAAGCCAAACCTAAACGACACCAACGCACCTCTTTTGTCAGGCAAATATAATCATATTATTGGCAGTGATGTCTTATACGAACCATGCAGCGCCAAACAAGTTGCCGATTTTATTCAAAAATTCTCAGAATATGATTGCACCATCTGGATCGTAGATCCGAATCGTGGCTATCGTAATCACCTTACCAGAGAATTAAAAACACATGGATTTACATTAGAAGAATGCACGCGATTAACCGAGCCTATCAATAATCTGCCATACAAAGGCCATCTTCTCGTTTATAAACGAGGTAATCCACCAACCACATAAATTATAGAAATGATTTTTATGAATCCATTTTTTAGATAATTAATGATGATTCATTTCAATTACTCAATAAATAGCCAGCATAAAGACCTCATAAAAGAATATTTTATAAAATACAGTATCAAAATTTGATTAAATCAAAATATGAAACACCAAAATAAATTGAAAAATTGATAAAAAACACCAATATTTTTCTAAATTTTACAAAATTTTCTTTAATGAAATATTACCCTTAAAATTCAATAAGTTATTTATTTGACATAAATCAATTTGAATATTCAATTTACAAAAAAATACTTTTTATTCATTTAATAAATAATAAAAAATCAATATAATTTATACATAAGTTGAAGCAAAGGCTTCATAGAAAAACCAAATAATTATTTAACTTAGTGATACTGAATTACTGCTTATACTTAACCAATGCATTAAATCAATATAATAAAAATGCATACAAAAAAGCCACTCTAGTTTTAGAGTGGCTTTTCTTGCTTTTTCGTAATGATTTTTTATTTATCTAGGGAATTATAAATCACTGATAATATATTTTTTTGATATAAACCAAATAATCAGCATAGCAATAACTGTTTATTCACTTATTAATGAAAAAACACAACGAATAGTAATAAAATCAAATGCCCATTAAACCACCAATCAATTCAACTTTAACAAAAAATATGCCAATAGATTAAAAAAAGTTCCGAAAAATAAGTATTAACTTGATTATATTGTATAATTTTGCTACAATGCTTCTTCCTACCTAAAATAAATACTTAAAAAAGGAGGTCTAGCATGACAACAATGCTAATATTTATGGTTGCCCTATTGTGTACAGGACTTATCGGCTTAACAAATCAAAATAAATAATTTAACGCCGAATAAAAAAAAGCTGCTTATCTAAGCAGCTTTTTTTATTAACATTCATCTAATCTTTAGACAAAATCATTGAACCAACCCCATTATCAGTAAATATCTCCAATAACAAAGCATGTGGTACTCGTCCATCAATCACATGAATAGAATTAACACCATTGCTAGCAGCATCTAAAGCAGCTTGGATTTTAGGCAGCATACCACCATACAAAGTACCATCCTCAATCAAAGCTTTTACTTTACTTGGCGTAATCCTAGTCAATAAATGCCCTTCTTTATCTAAAACACCTGGCGTATTTGTCATCATAACCAATTTTTCAGCATGCATTTCTTCTGCTAAACGTCCAGCAACCACATCCGCATTAATATTAAATGCCTCGCCATGCTCGCCAACCCCAATCGGCGCAACAACTGGAATATAACCACGCTCACTTAAATTACGGATTAAAACACTGTCGATGCTATCTACATCGCCAACCTGCCCAATATCCACCAATTTGGCTTCTGGCGTGTCCACACATAGTTTCTTAGCTTTAATACAATGAGCATCTTTTCCTGTTAAGCCAACCGCTTTACCGCCATGCTGATTTAACATAGAAACAATTTCATTATTAACATGCCCACCTAAAACCATCTCAACAATATCCATGGTTTCTGCATCGGTAACACGCATTCCCTGAATAAATTGTCCTTCTTTACCCACTTTTTCTAGCATTTTATTAATTTGTGGCCCACCACCATGCACAACTATTGGATGAATGCCGACTAGCTTTAATAGCGCAACATCCTTCGCAAATCCTTCTTTTAAATGCTGCTCCGTCATTGCATTACCACCATATTTAATCACCAAAGTGCTGCCAGAAAATTGACGGATATACGGAAGTGCTTCTGCTAAAATAGCCACTTTAAGATTATCTGCTGCCTGTTTTTGTTCCATGTTACCTACTATCACCTTTTTATTATTAATGTATTTTATTCAACCAAATCAGAAGAATGTTTAATTTCTTCAAGGTAACCATTTTCAAAGAATGTTTGCAAAATGGCTTGTGCTGCAACTTGATCAAGCATTGGCTTTTGTTTTCGGCCAAAAACCTGAGCTTCCCTTAACAAACCTTCAGCAAAAGAAGACGATAATCTTTCATCTACCAAATAAACTGGTAATGCAAATCGTCCATATAAACGATTTGCAAACTTTCGGCATAATTTTGTCATCTCATGCTCATGCCCATCCATGTAAGTGGGCAAACCGACAACCAAATGCTTAGGCTGCCATTCACGAATGAGGTTTTCGATTAATACAAATCGCTTTTTATTTTCAACTTCACTAATGGTAACCAATGGATGGGATATGGCTAACTCTGCATCACCCTGTGCAATACCAATTCTCGCTTTGCCAAAATCAAAAGCCAATGTTGTTCCATTTGGTGCAATATTATGCATGTCCTGCGCTTCCCATTAATGCTGCCGATTGAATACCCAATAAATTTAACGCTTGTTCATAGCGCTCTGCAATAGGACAATCAAATAAAATATCTTCGTTGGCCTCTACTACTAACCAATCGTTATTCGAAATCTCGTCTTCTAACTGCCCTTCACTCCAACTGGTATAGCCAATTGTGGCAAAAATTTTATTCACCTCATCTGAATTCTGCATTCCCACAATAATATCTTTTGAGGTCGTTAAAGCGATACTATCGGTAACAGATAAGCTGCTTTGCCAATTTCCAATGGGCGTATGAATCAAAAAACCACGGTCAATTTGAATAGGACCGCCCATATGCACAGCAGAGCTAATAAATCTTTCTGGTGTTGGTTTTTTCGCTGCATCAAACAGCTGATCCATCACCAATGGTGATGGTTTATTGATAATTAAACCCATTGCCCCATCTGCATTATGTTCACAAACATACACAACGCTATTTTCAAAAAAAAGGTCCTGAACATGTGGCATTGCAATTAAAAAGTGATTTGTAAGATTCAATGTTGTATTTTCCTCATTTAACTTATTATTATCATTTTAAATCATCCGAATGACTGATTCTGATCCACTCGCGTCTCAATGTTGATTAATCATATCGTGGCAAATTTGAAATTAACAAGCAAAAAAGACTATAATCTGCCTATTTTAGCGCATCTTGATTGTGAATGCTCTATACTTACTATTCAGATGCTACTCTCAAAACCAATCACCAAATAAAGGTCTTACTTGTGTCAATTCAAAAACCCGTTGTTCTATTAATTTTAGATGGCTTTGGAGATCGTCAAGAAACAGAAAATAACGCTGTTGCCTTGGCAAAAACGCCTAATTTAGATGCCTTAAAAGCACAATACGCATATAACACGATTGATGCATCTGAACGCATGGTTGGTTTGCCAACTGGCCAATTTGGCAACTCTGAAGTGGGTCACTTAAACATTGGCGCAGGTCGAGTAGTACCACAAGATATCACTCGCATTGATATGGAAATTGAATCTGGTGAATTTGCAAAAAATCACACCTTACAGGAAGCCTTCAAAATTGATGCCAACCAGCGTTTGCATTTATTAGGCTTATTTTCTGATGGTGGCGTTCATGCCCACATTAACCATATCTTTGCCGCTATGGATGCTGCAATAGCAGCAGGCGTAAAACAAATTGTCATTCATCCATCATTAGATGGTCGTGATACACCACCTCGCAGCGCGGCTAGCTATTTAAAAGAATTAGATGATTATGTAGCTCAACACCCCGAAGTTAAAATTGGCTCAATTATTGGCCGTTTTTATTCAATGGATAGAGATAACCGCTGGGATAGAGTCGAAACTGCTTACAATGCCTTATTTGGTGATGCTGAATTCCACGCAAATAGCGCAACAGATGCATTAGAACAAGCTTATGCTCGTAATGAAAATGATGAATTTGTTAAAGCAACCATCGTACAAGCTGATGCAACCTTGCAAGATGGCGACCACATTGTCTTCTTAAACTTCCGTGCAGACCGTGCAAGAGAATTAACACAAGCATTAACATTTGATGACTTTGCTGGCTTTGAAAAGAAATACCAAGCCAATCTAGGTTATTTTGCCAGCATTACTAGCTACGGCGCACAATATACAACACCTGTTATGTATAGCCCTCAATCCATTAAAAATGGCTTAGGCGAATATGTATCAAGCCTAGGTCTTCGCCAATTACGCATCGCTGAAACTGAAAAATACCCACATGTTACTTATTTTTTCAGTGGTGGCAATGAAACTCCATATCCATTAGAAGAACGCATTCTGGTTCCATCTCCTGATGTAGCAACATATGATTTACAACCAGAAATGAGTGCCTTTGAAGTATGTGATCACATTGTTAACTCATTGAACAATGATTTATTTGATCTTATCATCTGCAACTTCGCTAATGGTGATATGGTTGGTCACACTGGTAATCTAAACGCATCTATTAAAGCAGTTGAAACACTGGATGCATGTGTGGGTAAAATTACAGAGGCCGCTTTAGCAGTGCAAGGACAAGTATTAATCACTGCGGATCATGGCAATTGTGAAAATATGTTTGATCACAATAACCAACAAGCTCATACTCAACACACAACAAACCAAGTTCCTTTCTTGTACGTTGGCAAACCTGCTAAGATTCAAAGTGATGGCGCACTAAAAGACATTGCCCCATCTTTATTAGCAATGTTAAACGTTGCTCAGCCTCAAGAAATGACTGGAAACAACTTAATCGAATGGATTTCATGAAACAACTAGTTCGATCTATTTTGCTATCAACCACTTGCCTGCTCATTGCAGGCCAAGTGGTTTTTGCTGATGAAAGCCAAAAACTCAAACAAATTCAAGATCAGCTAAATCAGGCTCAAAAAGAACTAACGAAACAACAACAAGAAAAAAACAAAGTCCAATTAGACTTAAAAAATGTTCAGCAACAAATCAGTGCTGAAGAAAAAGCATTGGGAAAAATCAACAAAGAACAAGCCGAATATTGGCAAGAATTACAAAAATTACAAGCCAATAATCGTCAATTACAAACCAAGGTGAATAACAATAAAGCGCAAATTAGCCGCCTACTGAATACTCACTACAAAAACAAACAACCAGATGCCTTGGTACTATTAATTAAAAATAGCGAACCCAATCAAAAAGGTCGCCAGCTACAATATGTACGCTATTTACAGCAAGCAAATCAAAAAGCCATTGCACAATTAGTCGAGCAACAACAGCAAATTGATAAGCAACAACAACAAATTTCTAAGCAATTAGAAAAAATCAAACAATTACAAGAAGAACAGAAAAAAATTGTTGGTAAACTCCAAGATAAAAACTCAATTGCCTTAAAAGAAAGTCAGCAATTAGACCAAAATATCAACCAGCAAACCAGCAAAATAACCAGCTTAAAACAAGATGAAAAACGTTTGAACCAAGTGATTGCAGACATTGCTAGAAAAAGTGCAGAACGAGCTAGACAACAAGCCATTGCTGAGGCAAAAGCAAAAGCCAAGGCAAAAGAAGATGCTCAAAAACGAGCCCTAGCATTAGCAGAAAAAAAGAAACAGCAACAAGCTGCACAAGATAAAGCCAATAAAAACAAACAGGCTCAAACCAACACAACAACTAAATCACCAACAGACAAAACACCAACCAAAGAGATTCCACAATCTACTTTAACCAAAGAAGATTTAGCCCTGTCACCAACAGATGGAAAAGCCATCGAAGTAACTGCTCTTAATGACGAACAATTTAGCCGCATGCAAGGAAAAATGCGCTTACCTCTTTCAGGAAAAATTATTGGTCGTTTTGGTCAGAGCAAATCCAGCGGTGGTGTCTGGAAAGGGATTTACATTGCTGGTCAGGGATCTGTTGCAGCGGTAGCAAATGGGCAAGTTGCATTTTCTGGCAATTTACCAGGCTATGGTTCAACAGTCATTATCGATCATGGTGGGCAGTACTTAACTGTTTACACTGGCCTATCAAGTATCTTTGCGTCTAATGGACAAAAAATCAAAGCACAACAAAGCATTGGCTCTAGCGGTCAGTTGCCTAATGAAGAAAAAGGCGTATACTTTGAAATACGTTACCGTGGACAAGCAATGAATCCACTTTCTTGGGTTCGTTAGCATGATTTTACGATATCGCTGTTGTCTTATAAGATAAAATTCAATATGCTTAGGGCTTAATAAGTAATTCTCATCAAAAAAAGAAAAAGCTATATAAGAGACTCATATGCCTCAAATGAAAAACACCCTTAAAAAAATTACTCTTTATACTTTAGGTACATTTACTGGTATTGCACTTAGTTTAAGTGCCCAAAGCTTCGCCAACAAAGAAGCTGATACTTTACCGGTGCAAGATATACGTACTTTTGCTGAAGTATATGGCCAAATTAAAGCTAATTATTATCAAGAAACCAAAGATGATAAATTGGTTCAAGATGCTATCAAAGGCATGGTATCTGCACTTGATCCCCATTCTGATTATATGGATCCAACAGACTTTACTGATTTACGTGAACAAACCTCAGGCGAGTTCGGTGGATTAGGAATGGAAATTGGCTCTGAAGATGGCTTTATTAAAGTTATCTCACCTATTGAAGATACCCCAGCAGAGCGCTCTGGCGTTAAAAGTGGTGATTACATTGTCAAAATTAATGACCAATCTACACGCGGCATGACAACTACTGACGCAGTGAAAATTATGCGCGGTAAACCTGGTACGCCAATTACGCTAACATTATCTCGTAAAGATTCTTCACAACCCATCGTGGTTAAGATGGAACGAGCAATTATTAAAGTGAAGAGCGTGAGAAGTAAGCTAGTTGAACCAGATTATGCTTATATTCGTGTCACTCAATTCCAAGAACCAACCACAGAGTTAGTTGGCAAAGCCATTCTTAACTTAACAAAAGAAAATAAAGCACCATTAAAAGGCATTATTCTAGATTTACGTGATGACCCAGGTGGTTTATTAAATGGCGCTGTTGGCGTTTCTGCTGCTTTCTTGCCTGAAGATTCTTCAGTGGTTAGCACCAAAGGTCGCGATGGTAAAAAAGGCATGGAGCTAAAAGCCAATCGCAAAGATTACCTCATGGATAGCCGTTCAAAAGATCCACTGGTTAACCTTCCTGCAGAAGCAAAAACTGCCCCAATGACAGTCTTAATTAACTCTGGCTCAGCTTCTGCTTCAGAAATTGTTGCTGGTGCATTACAAGATCATAAACGTGCAGTTATTGTTGGTACTCAAAGCTTTGGTAAAGGTTCGGTACAAACATTAATTCCACTTAGTAATGGTGGTGGCGTTAAAATTACAACAGCTTTATATTACACGCCAAATGATCGCTCTATTCAAGCACAAGGCATTGTTCCTGATGTAGAAGTGAAAGACAAAAGTCGCTTATTTGAAACTCGTGAAGCAGATTTGGCTGGTCACTTAAGTAATCCAAAAGGTGGTACGGAAGTCAAAGGCAAATTGCTTATTGATGAAAAGGAAGACACCAAAAAAGATACTGAAGTGAAAAAAGAGAAGCCACTTAGTCTTGAAGAAGAAATTGAACGTCGCCGTAATCCTACTGCTGAAAATGACGAACAATTTGCGAAAGCACTTGAATTAATTAAAAATCCTAGTTCTTGGAAAGAATCTTTGAGTTTGGCTGAAAAAAACAGTAAAACAAAAAAAGATGATGGCAAAGAAAAAACAGCCAAGAAATAATTATTAATCATTAAACATACAAGCCTCATCGTATGATGGGGCTTGTATATTTTGAAACCATGTTACTTTCAACTCCCCCTTTTAGCCCTTCTGTTATCAAAACACTAAATCATCTACAAATTTTCAAAATTGATGATTTAAAAAAACATCATGCAGCAACATTGTTTCTGCAATTAAAAGCCGAAGGTCTAACCATCACTCTGTCTGTATTATGGCAATTACAGGCAGCCATCAACAATCAATCCGTTCATGAAATAAGCCAAGAAACAAAGCAAGAACTACAAAATGCCCTGAAAACACATGCGCCTGTAGCAGCAAGACTACCCAATAGTGAAATGAATCACTATATGTCTTTAGCACTGAAACAAGCAGAAAAAGCAGCATTTTGTAATGAAATCCCAGTTGGCGCCGTTATTGTTCATCAACAAAAAATAATTGCAGAGGCTCACAATACCTGCATTATGGAACATTCTGCTTGCAAACATGCCGAAATCAATGCTTTGAATATCGCAGGGGAAAAACTACAAAACTATCGCCTAAACGACTGTGATGTTTATATCACATTAGAGCCATGCCCCATGTGCGCAAGTGCATTAATTCAATCCAGAGTTAAGCGAGTTATCTTTGCGGCAAAAGAACCTAAAATGGGTGCTGCTGGTAGCATTTTAAACCTATTTGAAAAACCAATGAATCAACATACCGCTCTCATTAGCGGCATCTTAGAGCAAGAAAGCCAACAACTCTTACAGCAATTTTTTCAAAGTAAACGAGGCTTAAAAAATACCTGAATCTAAACCAACAATAGCCATTTTCCCCAACTCTTGAACAGATTCAAGAAAATCATCTTGCCATGCACCTTTTAATAATAAAGGATGCTGCACTTCTTGCCATTTTAATCCGGTTAAAACCCGTTGAATGGAACGAATAGCCCCTTCGCCATCTAAACCAGCACGGATAAGAAGCATACATGGCAGCCCTTGTTTCTTTTCTAAAACAGGGTAATAAATGCGATCAAAAAAATCCTTAATCTCCCCACTCATATAACCTAAATTCTCAGTACTGCCCAATATCAGCATATCAGCAGCTAAAACATCTTCAGCGCATGCCAATAATGGTGGTATTGCTTTAACAGTTACTTGGCTATCAATCGCTTCTAATTGAACTGCTTGATACAAAACTTCTAACATTTTGGATGTATTAATGGATGGCGTATTCATAACAATAAGCAATCGTTTCATAGACAAACCTTCCTCATTATTTTTGAACATAAAAAAACAGCTAGCAAATATGCTAGCTGTTTTTTCTGAAATCCCCAAATCTAATTATTTAGATAATTGACCTGTTTTCAATTTATTAAAGAAATCATTGGTCTCAGATACAATCACACCTGACAATAGCAACAAAGCAATCAAGTTAGGAATCGCCATTAAGCCATTAAACGTATCTGCAGCAGCCCAAACCAAATCCAAACTAGCCACTGTACCGATCATTACCGTTGCCACATAAACCACGCGGTATGGCAATACAGCTTTATCACCTAACAAATAAGCCGCACATTTTTCACCGTAGTAGCACCAACCCAAAATCGTTGAGTAAGCAAAGAAAATCAAACCAAAAGTAACAATGTAGCCACCCCAGCCTGGCAATAACTTATCAAATGTTAATGTCGTTAAAGCAGCACCAGTTTGTCCATCTGCATACAAACCACCCATTACCAATACAACGCCTGTAATTGAACAAACAACGATGGTATCTAAGAAAGTACCAGTCATTGATACCAATGCTTGACGAGCAGGATGGTCTGTTTTTGCAGCAGCTGCGGCAATCGGAGCAGAACCCATACCAGCTTCATTCGAGAACACACCACGAGCCACACCAAAACGGATAACAGTACCTAATGCACCACCTGCAGCAGCTTGTCCAGTAAACGCATCAGAGAAAATCATGCTAATAGCAGGACCAACAGCATCTAGATTAGCAAAAATAATAACCAAACCGCCTAAAACATATACAACAGCCATAACAGGAACAATCACTGATGCAGCTTTTGAAATACTTTTAATACCGCCCAAAACAACCACGGCTGTTAAAATAGTTAGAATAAAACCAGTTGCCGCTTGATCAACACCAAAGCTGGCGTGAATTGATTGTGCAACAGAGTTTGATTGAACTGAACTACCAATGCCAAAAGAAGCAAGTACCGCAAACAAAGCGAACAATACAGCCAACCATTTCCATTTCAAGCCACGCTCAATATAGTACATTGGACCGCCGGCCATCTCACCTTTGCTATTTGTAATGCGATATTTCACGGCTAAAATACCTTCGCCGTATTTTGTTGCCATTCCAAAAATAGCAGTAATCCACATCCAGAAAATTGCACCTGGTCCACCTAATACAACAGCAGTTGCAACACCAGCAATATTACCAGTACCAATGGTTGCAGATAATGCTGTCATTAATGCGCCAAAATGGGATACGTCACCCTCTTGTTCATCTTGTCCTTTTGTTCCACCAAAAGCTTGTTTTAATGCCATTGGCAGCTTGCTAAATTGCAATCCACGTAAACGAATGGTCAGTAATACACCAGTACCAACCAGCAAAACCAACATCGCTGGGCCCCAGACCATGCCTCCCACCGTGTCGAAAAACTTTTGTAAAGCTTCCATCCTATGTTCTCCTCATCTTTTTCTTTGTTTTATAATACTGATATTTATTTTCTACTTCTGTAGTAAAACCATGTAATCACAGCTAAATAATTTCGTCAAAGATAAAGATAACAAAACTTTACATCTCTTTGTTATTTAGAATGAAATATTTTCTTCATCCTTATAAAACCTATTAATTTAATATCATAATGATTTGATTAAATTAATATTATTGTATAATTGTATACAAGCTACATTTAGTCAAATTACATAAACCACTGGCACTTGTCATGTAAAGAAACAACTTCGCCAATCACTATTAATGCAGGTCGAACCGATTTTTTAGCTAAATCTTCAAGATCAGATAAACGACCAATATCTACTTTTTGTGTTTTCAAAGTACCATGACTAATAATCGCAACAGGAGTGTATGCACTCTTGCCATGTTCAATTAACTCTTTGCTAATTTCAGCAGCCTTAATCGTTCCCATATAAATAGCCAGTGTTTGTTTCGACCTAGCCAAACTAGACCAATCAATCTCATCACCCTCTTCTCGGCAATGACCTGTGATCATCGTTGCAGATTGAGCGTAGTTTCTATGTGTTAATGGAATACCTGCATAAGCTGTTGCACCTAATGCCGCAGTAACCCCAGGAACAATGGCATAAGCAACACCAGCATCTTTTAATACTTCAACTTCTTCAGCACCTCGACCAAAAACAAATGGATCTCCACCTTTCAAACGGACAACATGCAAACCTTGTTTAGCATAATCTATCAATAATTGATTCGTAACATCTTGATTCACGCTTTTTTGATGAGCCCGTTTACCAACTGATATTTGTGTCGCATCCCGACGAATTAAATCCAATACACTCTGATCCACTAATGCATCATATAAAACAATATCCGCAGCTTGAATGGCTTGTAAACCTTTCAAGGTTAATAATCCAACATCTCCAGGACCAGCACCAACTAACGTTACCATTCCGATTTTATTTTGCTCTTGTGTACCTTGGTTAATTAAACACGTTTGTAGTAAGTGTTCTGCATCATCTATATGATGGTTCGCAATAGAATGTTTGAAAATGGGGTTGCGCAATAAATTTTCCCAAAAAATACGGCGCTGCGTTAAGGTTGATAAATACCCTTTAACCAATTCACGCTTCTCTTTAGCAAAATTGGCCATCGCACCCAAATACTCAGGCAATATACTTTCTAGCTTCTCTCGTAACAAACGAGCTAAGACAGGAGAAGAACCTCCTGTTGACACAGCAATCTGTACAGGACTTCTATCTATAATGGCAGGCACAATAAAACCACATAACTCCTGGTTATCAACAACATTAACCAATCTCAATCGTGATTTAGCCGCATCTGAAATCTGTTGGTTTAAGGTGTCATTATTGGTTGCTGCAATGGTCAACATTGCCTGATTAACATCCTCATCATCAAAAGTATCTCGTAAGAACACGACTGAACCAGAATCAATTAATTGTTGAACATCTTGACCGACTTGTTTCGCAATAATTTTGACTGACGCCCCAGCTTTTAATAATAAGGTGATCTTTCGATAAGCCACCTCTCCAGCGCCAACCACTAAAACAGGTTGTTCTTTCAAATTGGCAAAAAGTGGAAAATAGTCCATATCCCAAATCCTAGTTATATTAAATTTATACTTATCTTATAAAGAGTTGTACAAACTTCAAAATAACCAATTCTTGTATGTTTCTTCCTTTTAGTTATATAGCGGTATTAATCAATTTTTTTAAAACCATATGCAATTTAGCTATATAGAAAGACAAATATATTCTTTCTCAGGCATTTTGAAACTGGCTAGCATAGCTTTAATAAATTGATTTTGGGAGTCGCACCTATGTCTAATTACCAACAAACAGCCTTATGGCACATTCCTACTGCAACGGAACAAGATAAACAATCGGCAAAGCTACTCACTAATTTACTCAAACAAAATTTACAAGATATCTATCAACGTTTTAATGCCGTTACTTTAGCAAGTAGCTTAGCTGCAGAAGACATGGTTTTAACACATGTGATTGCTAGCCTACATTTACCAGTTGATATCTTTATCTTGAATACAGGTAAGTTGCATCAAACAACCCTAACCTATCTTGAAACAGTACAAAAACTTTACCCTAGCGTGAATTTCGTTATTCACGAGCCACAAGAAAATTTGCTACAAGAATTTAAGAGTGAATATGACCTAAGTGACATTTACCAAAGCACGACTGCACGGAAAGCTTGTTGCTACACCCGAAAAATTGAGCCTTTATCTCGAGCCCTAGCCCCATATCAAGCTTGGATTACTGGTCAACGCCGTACCCAATCATCAACAAGGCAAGATTTACAATATGAAGAATGGGATAACAACAATCTGAAGATTAAATTCAATCCATTGGCCAATTGGGACGAAACAGACATTTGGGCATTCATCCAAAGCCATGGCATTCCTGTTAATAGCTTATATCACCATGGTTACCCCAGCATTGGTTGTGAGCCTTGTACTAAAGCCATTCGCCAAGGGGAAAGTATTCGAGCAGGAAGATGGTGGTGGGAAAATCAAGATAACAAAGAGTGTGGCCTACATACCCGTTAAAACAGAATAATTTTTATTATGATATGAAGTGAGAATCCAATGAACCCAATTGACAACCAGCACTTAGATTGGCTAGAAGCAGAATCAATCTACATCATTCGTGAAGTCATTGCTGAGGCAAAAAATCCTGCCTTATTATTTTCTGGCGGTAAAGACTCCGTTGTTCTTCTTGCCCTTGCTTGTAAAGCATTCCATATTCCCAATCGCCCTTTAAGATTGCCTTTTACCTTATTACATATTGATACAGGACATAACTACCCTGAGGTTATTCAATTCCGTGATGAAATCGTTAAGAAAATAGGCGCAAAATTAACCGTTGCTCACGTTGAAGATTCCATCAAAAAAGGAACCGTTGTTTTACGAGATGAAAATCAATCTAGAAACGCAGCACAAGCGGTTACATTACTTGAGGCAATCGAAGAAAATCAATTCGACGCCTTGATGGGTGGAGCAAGACGAGATGAAGAAAAAGCCCGCGCCAAAGAGCGAATTTTTTCATTTAGAGATGAGTTTGGACAATGGGATCCCAAAAATCAACGCCCTGAACTATGGTCCATCTATAACACTAAATTAAACAATGGTGAAAATATGCGAGTTTTCCCCATTTCAAATTGGACTGAAATCGATATTTGGCAATACATCGAAAAAGAAAACTTACAACTTCCTAGCATTTACTATTCACATCAACGAGAAGTGGTTAAACGAGGCTCTCTTTTGGTTCCTGTTACCCCTTTAACACCTAAAAAAGAACAGGAAATTAGTGAAGTTTGCGATGTTCGATTTAGAACGGTTGGCGATATTAGTTGCACTTGCCCAGTGGCAAGCTATGCGAAAACACCGCATGAAATTATCCTAGAAACCGCTCAAACAACCATTTCTGAACGCAGCGCAACACGCCTTGATGACCAACAATCAGAAGCCGCTATGGAAGAGCGCAAACGAGCTGGTTATTTTTAATCATAAAAAATAAAGACAAAGGAAAACACACTATGAATATAAATCAATATCAGCACGTTTTGCGCTTTATCACAGCAGGAAGTGTTGATGATGGCAAATCAACTTTAATTGGTCGCTTACTTTATGATAGCCAAACGCTGCTAAGTGACCAAATTGACCAAATCAGTCAAAACTTACATCAAGACAGTGACAGTGACAATGCCATTCCTAATTTTGCTCTATTAACCGATGGTTTGGCTGCTGAGCGTGAACAAGGCATTACCATTGATGTGGCTTATCGTTATTTTAATACAGATAAAAGAAAATTCATTTTAGCTGACACCCCTGGACATGAACAATATACCCGCAATATGGTTACTGGAGCATCCACTGCTGATGCCGCCATTATCTTAATTGATGCTTCCCGATTGGATTTAACACAAGATTCTGTTCAACTACTGCCACAGACATTGAGACACAGTGCGTTACTAAAACTATTAGAATGCCAACACATCATTGTTGCCATTAATAAGCTGGACTTATTAAATTACGAAGAAAAAGCTTATTTGGCTATTACCCAAGCTTACGCAAGCCTTGCCAAAAAACTAGATATTCAAAATATTCATTACTTACCAATTTCAGCATTACATGGCGATAATATTGTGCACGACAGCACCAAAATGCCATGGTACCAAGGTCCTAGCTTATTAAGCTTGCTATCAGACTTACCTAAATTGAACCATACTTCCACTTCAATCAATGATGCTTATTTTTCTGTTCAGCGAGTAACCAGACAAGATGGCAGCGCACAAAATGATTTTCGTGGCTATCAAGGACGATTGGAAAATGGGCAATTACAGGTTGGGCAATCCATTCGTGTCCTGCCGAATCAAAAAGAAGCTCAAATTACAGCCATTTATAGTCCTCAAGGTGAACAAAAAACAGCTTATGCAGGTGAAGTTTTAACCATTACTTTGAATCATGAGATTGATATCTCTCGTGGCAATAGCGTGGTGGCAAAAGAAAATAAAATTGAACCTAGCCAAAAAATAGAAGCATCCCTTTGCTGGCTTGATGAAAGACCATTAAATCCAGCTAGAAAATACTGGTTAAAACATGGTAGCCAAACCATTTATGCAAAAATCAAAGAAATTCATCAGCTTTTAAACTTAAATACACTGGAAGAAGAAAAAGTTGATCAACAAATATTGAATATGAATGATATCGGCAAAGCGAGCCTTGTTTTACAACAACCCATTGCAGCATCAACTTACCAACAAAATAAAAATACTGGTTCTTTTATTTTAATTGATGAAACAACCAATCAAACAGTTGCAGCTGGCATCATTTATTCAACAGGAGAAACAATATGATTATCTCCTCTGATTTTTTACAAAAACTTGATAGTTTTAATGAAAAAGAATTGTCGTGGTTGTCTGGATATTGCTGGGCAAAATCTCAATCAGCGAATTCATTAGTAACTAATCATAATAGTGAAACACCAGCCATTGGCAACCTAGCAACGATAAAACCCAGAAAAGTTTTGATTTTATCTGCTTCACAAACAGGTAATGCTAAACGGGTCGCGGAAGCTTTACACCAGCAACTTAATGCAAGCAAAATCGAGGCCAGTATTCAAAGTATTGGTGATTATAAGAATAGAAATATTGTTGATGAAGACATTGTACTTTTAGTGAGCTCAACCCAAGGGGATGGCGAATATCCTGAAGAAGCCATTTCTTTTTCTAAATTTTTATTTGGCAAAAAAGCCCCTAATCTAGAAAACCTTTCTTTTGCAGTTTTGGCATTAGGTGATAGCTCTTATCCTGACTTTTGCCAAGCAGGGAAAAATTTTGAGAACCGATTCATTGAACTAGGTGCAACAGCATTACTGCCACGAGTGGATTGTGATTTGGACTTTCAAGACACGGCACAAAGTTGGCAGGAACAAATTCAACAAAAATTAGAACAATTACTAGAAGAATCAAAAAACAGTGCAAATATTTCACCGAATACAGCAATAAACCAAGCCAATGATTCTGGAGCTCCTCAGCTTTACAGTAAAGAGAATCCCTATCCAGCAACATTACTATCTCGACAAAAAATTACTTCTCGTGACGCAAATAAGGATGTTCAACACATTGAGATTGATTTAGGTGATTCTGGTATTGAATATCAAACTGGGGATTCATTAGGCATCTATGTTTATAACGATGATATTTTTGTGCAGAAATGGCTGGATACCCTGAAATTAGATGGTTCTGAAAAAGTAATTCTGTCTAATAAAACAGAAATGACTTTGCAAGATGCTTTGCGAACAGAGCTAGAGCTCACCCAAAATAACAATGCTTTTGTTAAAGCTTGGGCAACATTATCACAAAGCAGTACGTTGCTAAGTCTGGTAGATGATGCACAAGAACTGGCTAATTGGGTTCAAAGCACACCGTTATTAGCTGTGATTCAGCAATTTCCAACATCCATATCAGCACAAGCTTTAATTGGTATCTTACGGCCATTGGTTCCTCGCTTGTATTCCATTGCATCTGCACAAGCGGAAGTGGATAACGAAGTGCATCTAACCGTTTCAGTGGTTCGATTCGATTACCAAGATGAAATCCATTTAGGTGTTGGCTCTGGATTACTGGGTGAGCGACTACAGGAAGATGACGCAATAAAGGTTTTTATTGAGCCCAATAACCGTTTCAGGCTGCCTGAAGACAGTAATAATCCCATTATTATGATTGGAGCAGGAACAGGTATAGCACCATTTAGAGCATTCATGCAGCAACGAGAAAATGATAATGCTATTGGCTCAAATTGGCTTATTTTTGGTAATCAAAATTTCACTGATGATTTCCTATATCAAAGCGAATGGCAGCAATGGCACAAAAACGGTTTGCTAAATAAAACCAGCTTGGCTTGGTCACGTAAAAACCCACAACAAAAAGTGTATGTCCAACACAAGATTGCTGAAGAAGCGCAAACAATTTGGCAATGGATACAAGATGGCGCACATATTTATGTCTGCGGTGATGCCAATAATATGGCAAAAGCTGTCGAAGAAGCTCTCTTATCTGTCTTAATTAAGCAAGGAAACATGGACATGGAAACAGCAGATGAATACCTAGATGAGCTTCGTGATAACCATCGCTACCAACGTGACGTATATTAATCATATTCAGGAATACAACAAGATGAGTACCATACAAAAAAATACAGATCCTCGTGCCCAATTGCCTGAAGCGCCATTGAGTGATAACGAGAGACTTAAAAAAAATAGCCAACTACTGCGCGGAACCATACAAGAAGATTTACAAGATGGTTTAACTGGTGGTTTTAACGGCGATAATTTTCAATTAATCCGTTTTCATGGCATGTATGAACAAGATGACCGAGATATTCGTGCAGAACGAATTGAACAGAAACTAGAACCTTTAAAAAATGTCATGTTACGCTGCCGTTTACCCGGCGGTATTATTACACCAACGCAATGGCTTGGCATTGACCAATTTGCTTCTGAACACACATTGTATGGCAGTATTCGGTTAACCAATCGACAAACCTTCCAATTTCATGGTGTTTTAAAAGACGACATTAAACCAATGCATCAATGGTTAAATCAATTGGGCTTGGATTCCATTGCCACAGCAGGCGATGTTAACCGAAACGTATTGTGCACATCCAATCCCATTGAATCCGCATTGCACCAAGAAGCATATGAATGGGCTAAAAAAATATCAGAACATCTACTACCTAAAACGCGTGCTTACGCAGAAATATGGCTAGATGGTGAAAAGCTCCATAGCACAGAAGACGAGCAAGAACCGATTTTAGGAAGTAACTACCTGCCTCGGAAATTTAAAACCACTGTTGTAATTCCTCCGCAAAATGATGTTGATTTACACGCCAACGATTTAAATTTTGTTGCCATTGAAGAAAATAACCATTTGATTGGTTTTAATGTCCTAGTCGGCGGTGGTCTCTCAATGGAACATGGTAACCAAGCCACTTATCCGAATACTGCAAAAGAACTTGGTTTCATTTCACTAGAGCATACTCTTGCTGCCGCTGCTGCAGTAGTCACAACTCAGCGCGATTGGGGCGATAGAAGCAACCGCAAAGCATCTAAAACACGTTATACCCTAGAACGAGTGGGTTTGGATGTTTTCAAAGAAGAAGTTGAAAATAGAATTGGCGTAAAATTTCAACCCATCAAGCCATATGAGTTTACCAGCCGAGGAGATAAAATCGGCTGGATTCAAGATAATAAAGGATTCTGGCATTTAACTTTATTTATTGAAAATGGTCGCTTATTGGATTATGAAAATCGCCCTCTTAAAACAGGTGTTGCTGAAATTGCCAAAATTCATACTGGTGATTTCCGCTTAACAGCCAACCAAAACTTAATCATTGCTAATATTGCGGAACAAAATAAAGATGCAATCGAAGAAATTGCCAGACAGCATGGACTAATTGATGACAAGCAAAGTCCTCAGCGACAAGCTTCAATGGCATGTGTTTCTTTCCCAACATGCCCATTGGCCATGGCAGAAGCTGAGCGCTTTTTACCGCAATTCACAGATAAGATAGATTCAATCCTAGCAAAATACAGCCTTAACGATGATTCTATTGTTTTAAGAATTACTGGCTGCCCGAATGGCTGTGGACGTGCAATGTTGGCTGAAGTCGGTCTCGTTGGTAAAGCTATTGGTCGCTATAATTTGCACTTAGGTGGCAATCGAATTGGCACTAGAATTCCTCGCCTTTACAAAGAAAACATTACCGAAGAAGAGATTCTAACGCTATTGGATGAAATGATTGGTCTGTGGTCACAAGAACGCCATCCTGATGAATGTTTTGGCGATTTTACCATTCGAAAAAATATCATCCAACCTGTATTGGACGCGCCAAGAGATTTCCACTTGATTAACTGATTCAAAATTTCAAGATGTTTAATTATTTTTAAATAACAATGATATAACTTTGAATTGCTATTTAAATATTAATATTTATTATCCTCATATGAATAATTGTTGCATTTATTCATATGAGGATTTATTATTGATAATAATGCATGAAAATATCGATTTAATAAAGGTTATACTATGCTACGCATCGAAATTTTATTTGATAAAAACTCACCCAATAAACCCAATTTAGCCATTTTAGAAGCATTAGAAACACAAATTGATAAACAATTGGCCAAACAATATGATGACTATCATATTAGAATTGCCTTAAGTTCCAGCCAAAGTTTAAATATTTTCGGTACCAAAAATAAAGAAGAAAAAGAACAGATTAACCAAATTTTAGAAAACATCTGGCAAGATGATTCTTGGCTGCCTGAAGCCTAAAATAATAATGTAGTCAATAAACAAAAAACAGCATAAACCATTAAAGTGTTTATGCTGTTTTTATTTCTTATCATTGATATGATTTCAATAATTTATTTGTTTTCAGTATCCGCTTTTTTCAAAATGACATACAACTGATCTTTCAAAGCCAATTTTTGTACTTTTAAATCTTCAATCTCATCTAATCCACTGGTTACAACATTTTTGCTTAAACGCTCAATTTTGTGATCCAGTTCATTGTGCTCTTCAAACAAACGATTGAAATGATTATCTTCTTGTCTTAATTGGCTAATTAAATCACGATATTCCGGGAACATAGCTGTCCTTTCATAAATACTATATTAGTATGATTGTAAATTGTGATAACTTGTCATGGTTTTTAAACTAAATGATACATTTAATATTCATAGTAACCATCTTCATAGTTATTGTAAATAAGCATTTTTTAATTTTTTAACCAGTAAAAGACAGAAAAAATAATGAATAAAATTATCAATCAATTACTACAACATCGCACTTTTCGTCATTTTGATAGTGAATATGCCATCCCTGAAAATCACATTGATTGCATTATTCAAGCTGCTAAACAAGCACCCTCTTGGATGAATGGACAACACTACAGCATTATTCGCATTACTGATAAAAATCTACGCAAGCAAATTGGCAAATTATCTGAACGCAATCCTCAAATCCTGAGTGCTTCTGAATTTTGGATTGTATTGGCGGATTTAAAACGCATGAAAATATCGAGCGATACTTATAATGGTAGTTTTGAAGCTGCAGGCATGGAAGATACATTATTAACAGTTTCAGTTGATGCGGCATTAGCCAGCCAAAATGCTGTCATTGCTGCAGAAAGTTTTGATTATGGCACTTGCTATATAGGCGGAATGCGTTTAATTATTCAAGAATTAATTCAATTATTAAAACTGCCTGAATTTACTTTTCCTCTTTTTGGCTTATGCATTGGTAAGCCTGCAATTGAAATGTCAATTAAACCCCGCCTACCTAGCGCTGCAAATGTTTTCGAAAACCAATATCAAGATGATCATCTGGCTGAACAATTAGCTACTTACGAACAAACCATGATTGATTTTGCAGAAGCTCGAGAAACCTTACCATGGCGGGAAAAATTTGCTCGTTATTATAGCGCTGCATATGGTGAGAAAACACCAGCATTGTTAAGAGAACAAGGTTTTTTAACCAATGAAGCAATCAAGAAATAATGCTGTTTTAAAAATATGCTAAAATACATGCCAATTTGTTGTTTGTAATATTAGAAAATAGATTACGAGGTATTTATGGCTGGTCACAGTAAATGGGCGAATATTCGTCACAAAAAAGAACGCCAAGATGCGAAACGCGGTAAAATTTTTACCCGTTTGATTAAGGAAATTACCGTTGCAGCAAGAATGGGTGGCGGTGACCCCAACTCAAACCCTCGATTGCGTCTGGCTATGGATAAGGCTTTTGATGCCAATATGCCTAAAGACAATATCCAACGTGCCATTGATAAAGGTACGGGTAATTTAGAAGGCGTAGAATACATTGAGCTACGTTATGAAGGTTATGGAATTGGTGGTGCTGCTGTTATGGTCGATTGTCTAACAGACAATAAAACAAGAACCGTTGCTGATGTGCGTCATGCCTTTAGTAAAAACGGTGGCAACTTGGGTACAGATGGTTGTGTGGCGTTTAACTTCGTTCATCAAGGATACTTATTATTTGCTCCTGGCGTAGATGAAGATACGCTAATGGAAGCTGCTCTAGAAGCTGGAGCAGAAGATGTGATTGTCAATGATGACGAATCTATTGAGGTGATTACGCCTCCAAACGATTACAGTGCAATCAAAGTAAGCTTAGAAGAAGCTGGTTTTACTGCTGTTGATGGCGATGTAACAATGCGTGCTCAAAATGAAGCTATTTTAGCGGGCGATGATGCCATCAAAATGCAAAAACTACTTGATGCTCTTGAAGATTTAGATGATGTTCAAGATGTTTACACATCAGCTGTGATGGAATTTGACGAATAATAACAATAGTCAATATTAATTCATCAATATAAAAAGCCTTGCATTTTCGCAAGGCTTTTATCGTATCTAGAGCAATCAACAATTTTATAAAACTTTCAACATTTGCAATATATTTTTACAAAGTAAAATTCTATTTTCAACATCGTGACTTTGTTGTACTACTTTCAACTTATCCGGGCCAGCTAACTGATATTGTTTATTTTGCTGGATTAACATAATAATGCCAGTAGGATCGATTTTATTATTTTTACCCATGGTAAACGTAATGGAATCTGAGCTCGCATCAATATTGCTAATTCCCAATTCATTTGCCAAAATACGCAAACGATGACTCTCAACCAGTGTTTTAACCGGTGTTTCAGGGAGCCCAAAGCGATCAATTAATTCTTCATAAACTCGATCAATATCACTTGCCACTTGTGCCGTTGCCAACCGTTTGTATAACACCAAACGTTCATGAATATCTGGACAATAACTTTCAGGGAGCAATGCTGGGCTATGCAATTTGATTTCAGTTGTAACCGCTAAAGGCGCATCCAAATCAGGCTCATGTCCTTTTTTCAAGGCTCGAACAGCTTGTTTGAGCATTTCTGTATATAAACTAAAACCGACTTGTAACATTTCACCAGATTGCCCATCCCCTAAAACTTCCCCTGCTCCACGTATTTCTAAATCATGCATTGCCAAGGTGAATCCAGAACCTAACTCATCAGCCATAGCAATAGCATCTAAACGCTTCTCCGCATCTTTTGTAACATAATCTGGCGTCAACAAGTAAGCATAAGCCTGATGATGAGACCGACCTACTCGACCACGCAATTGATGCAACTGCGCCAAACCAAACTTATCTGCCCGATTAATAATAATCGTATTCGCATTCGGAATATCAATACCCGTTTCAATGATAGTCGAACACAATAAAACATTGTACCGTTGCTGCATAAAGTCACGCATGACTTGCTCAAGTTCACGCTCTCGCAATTGACCATGAGCCACAGCAATCCTCGCCTCGGGCATCAGTTCCGTTAATCGTTCTTGCATATTTAAAATAGTATCAACTTCATTATGCAAAAAGAAAACTTGCCCACCACGTTTTAACTCACGCAACATCGCCTCACGAATGGTTGCTTCAGTAAAAGGCTTCACATAAGTCTTAACTGCTAACCGGCGATTTGGCGCTGTTGTAATTAACGAAAAATCACGCAAGCCTTCTAATGCCATCGATAAAGTCCGAGGTATAGGCGTTGCCGTCATGGTTAACACATCAACATTAGCACGCAAGCGTTTGAGCTGCTCTTTTTGTCGAACACCAAACCGATGTTCTTCATCAATAATAACCAACCCTAAATTTTTGAAAACAATATCAGGTTGCACTAGCTTATGAGTACCAATAACAATATCAACCGTTCCATCAGCCAAACCTTCCATCACAGCTTTATTTTGTTTTGGTGTATTAAAACGAGATAATTGACCAACCTTAACGGGAAAATTGGCGAACCGATCCATGAAATTTTCGGCATGCTGATCAACCAATAAAGTCGTTGGCACCAAAACAGCCACTTGCTTACCCGACATCACCGCAACAAAAGCAGCCCTTAATGCCACTTCCGTTTTACCAAAACCAACATCGCCACAAATTAACCGATCCATTGGCTTAGCTTGAGTTAAATCAGATAAAACAGCATGAATCGCCTGCTCCTGATCCGGTGTTTCCTCGTAACCAAATCCTTTAATAAATTCTTGATAATCGTCTGTTGAAATCGCAAACTTAAAGCCACTTTGCGCAGCACGTTGCGCATATAGATTTAAAAGCTCAGCAGCTGTATCGCGTGCTTTTTCTGCTGCTTTTCTTTTTGCCTTACTCCAAGCAACATTGCCCAAGCGATGTAAATTAACATTATCCAAAGCCTGGCCCGAGTAGCGACTAATCAAATGCAGCTGAGCAACGGGAACATACAATTGAGCTTCTTGTGCATACTCCAGAAGCATCATTTCATTATCGCCATCCCCAAGGTCAAGATTAACCAAACCCATAAACCGGCCAATACCATGCTCTTCATGCACAACAGGATCGCCAACATTAATTTCCGCTAAATCTCTTAATGCTGTATCGCTCACCGCAGCATGTTTTCTCCTTGAGCGACGACTCACTTTAACAACATGCTGATACAGATTGGCCTCGCTAATCACAGCAATGCCTTGCGCTTCTAATACAAATCCTTCAGCTAAATTTGCCACCACAATGGCTAACGCTGGTTTTTCATCTAAAAATTGCTGCCAACTATCCACTAGCACCGGCTTCATACCATGCTGTTGCATAAAATTGACCATTGTTTCACGCCGCCCCAAACTTTCAGCACATACCAGCACTGACTGTTTGAATTGCTTCACAAAGTGTTCTAATGCAGATAAAGGCTTATCTTGTTGTCTATCAACCACCACATTGGGCAATTGGTACAAAGGGCTAGAACCTGACAACTGTATTTGTGCATATGGCTTAATAGCAGCGCCAAATTCATCTTCGGATAAATACAAATATTTGGGTGCTAATGGCGGATACTGGCTATCACCACCAGCATATTGATAGCGTTTTTTAACATCCTGCCAAAATTGCTGACTCGAATGAAAAGCATTTTCAGCAACAACACAAACAACATCTTCATCAAGGCCAATATAATCAAATAAACTAACCAATCCTTGTTCGTAAAACAATGGCAAATAATATTCAATACCTGCACCATATTGCCCTTTACCAACCGCATTATAAACCGTGGCTAAACTAGGATCGCCTTCAATATATTCTCGAAATTGCTGCCTAAATAATTTTTGGCTCTCTTCATCCGTTGGAAATTCATGTGCTGGCAACAACCGGATTTCTTGAACATTTTCTAATGTTCTTTGCGTATCAGGGTCAAAAGTTTTAATGCTATCAACTTCATCACCAAACAAATCAATTCGATAAGGAACGTCTGAGCCCATTGGATAAATATCCAATAAACCACCACGAACAGCAAACTCACCCGCGCTAATTACATTGGTTACATTTTCATAACCAGCCTCAACCAATTGGCTTCGAATTCTTTGCTCATCTAACTTATCTCCTTGCTGCAACCAAAAGGTTCTACCATCCAAAAATGTCATTGCTGGCAATTTTTGCATTGCAGTTGCAACAGGAACAAACAAAATATCCAATTGCTTTTGTCTTAGCTGCCACAGAACAGATAATCTTTCCGAGGTTAAATCCTGACTTGGCGAAAGATGTTCATATGGTAACGTTTCCCAATCAGGTAAGAATGCTGTTTTACTATCAGGAGAAAAAAATGCCCAAGCTTCCTGCAATCGCAAAGCGTCTTCAACCGATGTTGTTAAGTACAGAATAAATTGTTTTGTCGTTGATAAATTTTGTTGTAACAACAAGGGCAAACTACCCATTGAAAAATCAACCCAAATGCTTTTTTGCCCAGCTTTAGGTAAAGTAAACGCCATATCCATCCCAAAGAATTTCCATAATATTTGATTTATATTATAAACAAGCTTAATTAAATTGAAAGTTAAATAACAGAAGTGTTATGATGCTCAGCATCAGCCCTGAAATTAATTGAAAATCAATAAAGCATTTTTAAAAAAATTAACAAAAAAATAACCAATACGATAGAATATTCGCGTATCATTATGCCAATAGTATTTTCCATGCTGAAAAAACAAACACCAATATTAGAAATCTAATTAAAAAACAAAAAACTAGCAATATTTCGATAACATGTTATCGAAATGTATTAACAAACAACTTACAATACGTTTGAATTATTTTAAAGGAAATCATTACCTATGAGACTTCCTCAATCTCGATCTACTAGCGAAGAAATTAATACTTTCTTAACAGTGAGCCGTTTTAGTGAAGCTGATGCCGAGTGTTTAGAGTTACTACGTCCCATCATCGTTCCTAAACTGCCAGAGTTAACTGAAGAGTTCTACGCACAGTTACAACAATCAAGCGAAATGCTACCTTATTTAGAAGGTCGTATTGAGCCATTAAAAGCAACTCACTTAAAATGGCTAGAAAGTCTTTTTACTGGTACTTACGATGATGCTTTTGTTGAACAGCAGAAAAAAATCGGCCAAGTTCATGTAAAAGTAAAAGTACCACCGCTATTTGTAGCATCAAGTATGTCTTTTTTACGTTCAGAAATTCCAATTATCTTATTGGGAACTGATTTAACCCAAATCGATCATGAATGTACATTTGCAAACTGCAGTGCTTCAATCTCAAGATTGCTTGATTTCTGTCACTTCTTAATCGACCGCATGTATTTCAAGAGCATGATGGATGTAATGGGTATTTCACCTGCCCTATTAAATAGACTAATGACTTTATCCTAATTATTATTGCGGATATAAAAAAGGATTAAATTTCCCATTCATGGAATTTAATCCTTTTGTTGTAAATAAAATACTTTCATTCAAAATAGCAATCAAAAGCACTTCACCACATTCTTATTCTAGCCAATAAAATTAATGCTCAATATCAGCTTCCAACTTAGCTGCTGCTAACCATTCTTGCATCCCAGGTAATGAAATTATATTGTGCAGATATTTTTGACATACCACACTAAGTGGCAATTGATAACCAATAGCACGAAAAACGATAGGTGCAAAAAATGCATCAACAATGCTAAATTCTTTACCAGCTAAAAATGGCCCACCAAACTGCTCAAAACCCTGTTCCCAAAGTTGGTTTAAACG
Organism: Vitreoscilla sp.; assembly: GCA_030150505.1. GTDB lineage: Bacteria > Pseudomonadota > Gammaproteobacteria > Burkholderiales > Neisseriaceae > JASLFS01. The sequence goes on from JASLFS010000010.1 coordinate 43,468, forward strand.
ATTAATATCAGCAGCCAATGCAGGATTTAACTCTGGCGTTTCAAATA
>JASLFS010000060.1 GCA_030150505.1 Vitreoscilla sp.
CCTATTTGTGTGGTGATGTCCTCAGATAGGAACATTCCACGGTGACCACCAGCTTCTAAGCCTTGGGCGATAATATAATCTGCTTGATGAGCATCAAGCCAGCGTGCTTCTTCTACAGTTGTTGCACTTGAAATAATTTTAATACCTAGTTGATGAATTTCATTAACTAGGTTTTTTTCTGGTAGACCGAAATGGAAGCTGACAATGGGTGGTTTATATTGTTCTAGCAGTTTTAGATGCTGTTCATTAAATGGTTTGCGAACGTCATCAAAATCAAGCTTACCGAAGGTAATTTGATATTGCTCTGTGTAAGGTGTTAATACTTTTTGCCATTGTGCAATGTTTTTGGTTTTCAATTCAGGCATTGAGTGAGCAAAAAAATTAACATTAAGTGGCAATGAGCCATGTTGTTGCCATTCTTGTAAGTTTTGTTCTAACTGTTGGTAATTCAATGTTGCTGTAGGTAATGAGCCTAATCCACCAGCCATGCTAACTTGTAGCGCCATTTTTATATCTTGCGACCCCGCCATAGGTGCTTGGATTAGAGGGTATTTGGTGTTGAGAAAACTGGATAGTGGCATTGAATTCTCCTTTGTAGGTTTTTGACTGATTATTGTTGGGTGATGGGTTGTACTAAAACCCATGGTGCGACTACGCAAGCCCACATGTCTTGTTTGTTATCGTACCAAGCTTGTGCTAGAGCTTCTGTAACTATGCCAAAGCGATTATCTAAGTTATATTGTTTTAAAGCAATGGCATTGTCATCATGCACCAGTTTGGCTATCTGCAATAAATCTAAGTCTGGTGCCACATAAACAGCAGAGCCGCGGGCAAAATGTGTTTGTAATTCGTCCCAAGGAATTTGAGCTGTTTCTAAGTTTAATTTCTCGGTAACTGACAATGATTCAAGAATTTCAGAATTATCTTGCATGAGATTAATATTTAATGAGTGTTGAAAATGGCTTTATTGTAGCAAGAATTGTTTTGATTGATGGTACTTATTAGCCTTCAATAACATAATCATTAAAAGCGGCTAGGTGCACAGTGAGTTTGATTCATTTGAATGAAGGCTAGGTTATTGGTGATGATACTAATAAACGTGGTATTAACAGGCTGCCTGAAAGAAATCCCTAGATGGTAAAAAGTGAATCTAGGGATGCTTTAGGAGGATGAAAATAAACAAATATTTGATTATTTAATATCATTTAAAAGCTTTCAGGGAGCTTTAATAATCAGGATGTAGTTGGTAAAATTCTTTAGCAGCTTGTTGTAAACAATCAATGAAATCTTGAGTTTCTGGATGTTCGCTTAATGATTCAGGAGCACCGATGTACATGGAATTGAAGCGTTCCGATAATTGGTCCACTGGAATAATTTTCAATGTCCCAGACTGAATCTCATCTGCCACAATGTAATAAGGCATCCAAGCAAATCCTAAAGAATTGCTTAATAATCGTTTTGCTGTTGAAAAATGAGTAACTGTCCAACGTCTTGGGCTACCGAGCCAGCCGATGGTTTTGGCTTGCCTCATGGCTGAATTTCGGATAACAATTTGCCGGTGATTTCTAAGGTCATTGAAATGAAATGAAGATTTTTCTGACTGCCATAGCGGATGCTTGTTGGATGCAACACAAACTAATTTTGTCGTGCAAAAAAATTGGCTACTGTGTTCTGGCGGCATTTCCAGACCAATTGCCAATTCTACTAGTCCATCCATTAATAACTCATAGCTACCAGAGAGACTGGTTTCATACAATCTAATTCTATGCTGAGGATATGACTTTTCGAATGTTGAAAAGGCATTAAAAATGATATCTGTTGGGATGGTGATATCAATTGCGACAGCAATTTCTGCTTGTACTTCAGGGTCAAATTGTGTTGCGGTCGCTTCCAATTTGCTGGCTATGTTGAGTAAATGTTTGGCTTGAGGAAGAATGCTATGCCCAAGAGGAGTGAGAACTGCTTTTCGTCCTTCAAGTACAAATAAATCTTGCCCAAGTAAACTTTCCATTTTGCTAATAGCGTGGCTGATGGCAGATTGTGATTTACTGAGGTGTTCTGCTGCTGGAGCAAAACCACCTGTATCCACTGTGCTAACGAAGGCGCGCCATTGATCTAAGCTAATTCTTGAATACATCATTTTATAAACTTTTATTATCTAAGTTATGAATAGTAATCCCGTATGCGATAGTAACTCATGGCTAGAGTTAGAGCAGGGGTTCGTAAATATTTTCCACCAGGAAAATTATTGTGTTTTATTGACTCAAAAGAGCGTAATCGATTTTTATGTCCTAGTATTGCTTCTGCTGTTATTAAGCCAGCAAGCCCAGTTAAGGCTACACCATGTCCAGAAAATCCTTGCATGAAATAAAGATTAGGGGCTAACTCCCCAAAATGTGGGGCACGATTCATGGTGATATCTACCATGCCTCCCCAAGTGTAGTCAATTTTACTTGATTCTAATTGAGGAAAAACACGTAACATATCTTGCCTCATTGATTCTGATAAATTTTTTGGTTCTTTTCCAGAATAAGCACACTTGCCCCCAAATAATAATCTATTGTCATTACTTAAGCGATAGTAATCTAAAACAAAATTAGCATCACATACGGCTAAATTTTTTGGCATGATTGAATCTGTTTCTTGTAATGGCTCAGTTGCAATCATGTATGTCCCAACGGGCATAATTTTTTTTGACAGTGCTTTGAAATATTGATTATTAACTGAGCCAGCATAAGAATTACAGGCGAGAACAACATGTTTGGCTTGGATTTTTGCTGCGGGTGATTGGATTAACCATTGCTCACCTGTTTTTTTAATATCCGTGACTGGGCTATTGGTTAGTAATCTGGCTCCAGCTTGCATTGCTGCTCGTGCCAATCCTAAACAATAGTTTAATGGATGGATTTGACCTGAATCCGCATCATACAGTGCGCCAATATAACGCTGGCTTTTAATTAAAGCTTGGGTTTCTTCTTGATTCCACAGTTGGTATTTTGAGTAATCTAAATGTTGTCGATGAAATTCTAATTGGCTTTCTAAAGCTTTCAGATGGCTGTTTTTGATAGCTAACGTTGCATAGCCTCGTTGCCAACTGCATTCTATTTGATATTCATTCACTCGTTGTTCAACAAGATTAACTGCATCTAGTGACCACTGCCATAAATTTTTTGCTAAATCGATGCCCAAGTGTTTGGTAAGGTATTCCATTTCACAGGCGTAGCTGGAAATTACTTGACCACCATTGCGACCCGATGCACCAAAACCAATTTGTTGGGCTTCTAATACAGTGACGTTTAATCCTGCTTTGGCTAATTCTAAAGCGCAGGAAATACCAGCAAGTCCAGCTCCTATAATGCATACATCGGTTGTTTCGTCTTGTGTTAGCTGCTGAGTGGTTAATGATAGATTCTGTGTTGCATGGTAGTAGGATTGAGGTAAAGGTTCAAATTGTGCTGCATGCATATTTTTTCCTTTATCAAAAAATAAAGCACAGATGGATTAAACCTGTGCTTTATTAGAAGAGTTATATTTGCTCTTGTTTTTGGAGTTCTCTATAAGCTTCAGCCATCTCACGGTCACGCTTGGTTTGTTGGCGAATCATGAGATAGTTCATAAGAATAACTAAACTACCAACAACAGCAATAATAATGGTTGCTAAGGCATTCATCTGTGGATCTAAACCCAATTTGATTTTTGAGAAAATCACTTGAGGCAAGGTTGCAGAGCCAGGGCCAGATAAGAAAGAAGTCACCACTAAATCATCTAGTGACAATGTAATACCTAGCAAAAAGCCAGATGCAATTGCTGGTGCAATTAATGGCAAGGTAATTAAAAAGAAGATTTTTAATGGTCGAGCACCTAAATCCATAGCAGCATCTTCTAATGATTGATCAAGCTCAGCTAAGCGAGAGCGAATCACAACTGTTACATACGCCATGCAAATGGTGGTATGTCCTAGCCAAATGGTAAACATGCCTCTTTCAAAATAGAGCCAGCTTAAGCTAGGGCTGTTTTGAATGAACATTTGTACTTGAATAATCAATAATAGCATTGATAAACCAGTAATCACTTCAGGCATAACCATCGGTGCAGTGACCATTCCGGCGAAAAGTGTACTGCCCTTAAAGCGACGAACTCGGGCTAGGGCGTAACCTGCTAACGTACCTAGGACAACAGCAGAAAATGCTGACAACAATGCTAGCCGAGCAGAAAGCCAAGTTGCGCTCAAAATAACATTGTTATTGACTAGTTCGGCATACCATTTGGTAGAGAAGCCACCCCAGACAGTAACCAGTTTAGACGCATTGAAGGAATAAATAACCAAGCTAACCAATGGAATGTATAAAAATAGCAGTCCTAAGATTAAGCAGATGCGTAAAAACCATTTAGATGATTTTGTCGTTTTCATGCTTTAGCCTTTCTTTCCAATGCGCGATTCTCATAACGGTGGAACAAACTAATTGGAAGAATTAGCAAGATAACCATGATGACAGCAATCGCAGATGCTAACGGCCAGTTATTTTGGTCGAAGAAGGCATTCCATAAAACCTTACCAATCATTAGGTTTTCAGGGCCACCAACTAGCTCAGGAATAACATATTCACCAACGGCTGGAATAAATACCAACATAGAGCCTGCAATGATGCCACCTTTAGATAAAGGTAAGGTAATTGTTAAGAATGACTTAATTGGTCTTGCACCTAAATCATTGGCAGCTTCCAGTAAGCGATGATCATGTTTTATGAGCTGTGTATACAGCGGTAAAATCATAAATGGCAAATAGGCATAAACCATTACCAAAACTAAAGAGAATTGGTTGTAGAATAAATCCAATGGTTGATTGATTAAACCTGCTGTCATTAGCCAATTATTAATTAAACCATTGGTGCTCAATAAACCCATCCAAGCGTATACGCGCAGTAAGAATGATGTCCAAAATGGCAGCATGATTAATAACAATAAACCATTTCTATGTTCTGGTTTTGCACGGGCAATTGCATAGGCAATTGGGTAGCCGAACACTAAACATAAGACGGTGGTAATCACTGCAATTTTGAGTGATGACACATAGGTTTGTAAGTAAATATTCTCACCCATGGTGTGGCTAAATGGGTTTAGTAAATGGCCTAAACTGGAGAAGAAATTACTGAAAATATCTGTGTAATTCAGATAGTTTAACGTAATTAATACTTGCCCCATATCTGGGTCAGCTTCTACTAAAGGAATATAAGGTGGAATGGCAATGGCTTGTTCCGAAAAGCTAATTTTTAATACCAAGATAAATGGTAATAAGCATAATAAAATTAGCCACAGGTAAGGAACGCCCACTACCATGCGTTTGCCAGCTCTGCTGGCAAGGGTTGTCTGCATGCTCATATTGCGACTCCTTTAACTAAAGAGTGGCACTGGTAAAGTGTCACGCCAGCTAATGTAAACGATATCGTCCCAAGTTGGGGGTGTTTCATCAGCTAACATCCAGCGAGAGGATGCAACGACGCTTTTGATGATTTTTCCAGTTGATAGTTGAATGTGGTAAATAGCAAAGCTACCCAGATAGGCAATCTCTTTAACCGTACCTTCTGCCCAGTTGAATTCTTTATTGACTGGTGGGGTTTTGGAAAGCATGACATTCTCAGGGCGAATGCTTAAGCCAATTTCTGCTTCATCAGGACCTGTAATACCATGACCTAAACGAAGTGGGTTAGGGAATTCATCACTTTTGATATCAACGTAGTCAGTTTCGTATTCTGAAACATATCCTTCGATAATATTGGTTTCGCCAATGAATTCTGCTGTAAAGCGGCTATTTGGGTAATCATAAACTTCTGATGGTGAACCCACTTGCTCAAGTCGACCTTCTGCCATAATGGCAATTCGAGTAGCCATTGTCATAGCTTCTTCTTGGTCATGAGTAACCATGATACAAGTAACGCCAACTTGTTCGAGTGTATTAACCAGCTCAAGTTGAGTTTGCTGACGTAATTTTTTATCTAGAGCACCAAGAGGTTCATCTAATAATAATAATTTAGGACGTTTAGCAAGAGAGCGTGCTAATGCAATACGCTGTTGCTGACCACCTGATAATTGATGTGGTTTGCGTTTTGCGTATTTGGTCATTTGAACCAGTTTTAGCATTTCTTCAACACGAGCAGCAATCTCGTCTTTAGGCATATTATCTTGTTTAAGCCCAAAGGCGATATTTTGCTCAACAGTCATATGGGGAAATAACGCATAACTTTGAAACATCATGTTAATGGGACGGTCATATGGGGCCAGATGGGTGATATCTTGCCCATCTAAAATGATTTTGCCAGATGATGGCGTTTCCATACCTGCTAACATGCGCAGCAATGTTGACTTGCCGCAACCAGAGCTACCTAGTAGGGCAAAAATTTCATGTTTATCAATGTCTAAATCGATGTCATCAACTGCGTAGTTATCACCGAAGGTTTTCACCAGTCCTTGTATTTGTAAGTAAGGCTTTGATGTTGTTGTTTGAGATTTTGGTGTTTGTGTCATATTAGGAAACACTCCATAGTAATGGGTATAACTTTGCTCAAAACAACAAGAATGAGCAACCGTTTGCTGATACAACTTTAAATATTTGAATCAGGAAGTGATTGTATTAGAGGCTCAGACTTAGGGCAATGAATAATCTTATTATTTGAGCACTTTTTGTGGATATTTTTACCAAGAAATTGAAATTGTTTAATATTTCTTTACAAAAATATGTTGTGCGGTGCAATGTTCTTAAATCTTTGATTTATTGAAGTAATTAATAATTTAACGACAGTTGCGACCATTCTGTCTTACGCGTTGGCGCAGCATTTTGTTGTCATGGCTTGTTAATTAAAGAAGTATTATTCATATGTTATATGTTTTTTCGTATTTATTCCAATAAAATCAACCTACAAGCAGTTATATCTAAATTTTGCGAGAAATAGGGTGGAATACATCAATTAATTACATGATAGGAAGCGCACTTAATCTATATTATCATGTTTCGCTTAAGTCTTTTTTAGCCCCCTTATTCTAAAGAATGAATGATTGAAAAATCGGGCATAAAAATAGCAATAAAAATACATAAGGGAAACTTTTTAAAAATGGTTATTAGTATCTTTAATCGCAAATACCCAATCGAATTACCTCACATGACGGCAGCCATTGTTGCCATTATTGTTTCTTATGGTAGTTCGGCTGTTATTATCTTTCAGGCAGCCTCTGCATTAGGAGCAAGTGATCAGGTTATTAATTCTTGGCTAACCTCATTGGCCATTGCTTGTGGTATTGGCTCAATTGTCTTATCAGCTTATTTTCGAAATCCAATTTTAGTTGCATGGTCAACACCAGGAGCGGTGTTAATTGCTAGTACTCATGGTATTCCGATGGATGAAGCTATTGGCGCTTTTATTGTGAGCGCAGTGGTCATGACAATACTGGGCATAACAGGGGTTTTTGGTAAATTAGTAAAATGGATTCCTCCTACAATTGCCAGTGCTATGTTAGCTGGTATTTTATTACGGTTTGGGAGTAATATTTTTAATGCCATGAACAGTGAGTTGGTCATGGTAGGGTTGATGTTGGTTACTTATTTATTAACGAAAATTAGATTTCCTCGCTATAGCATTATGCTGATGTTAATCGCAGGGTTCGCATATGCGCTTTTGTTTGGTAAGTTAGACATGCACAGTGTGAAATGGGTTCCTGCTGAGTTGATTTGGCTATCGCCGAAATTTACATTAAGTAGTATCTTAAGTATTGGTATGCCTTTGTTTTTAATTACCGTGGCAACGCAACAAATTCCAGGTATTTCTGTTTTAAGGGCTTATCAATATCAAACCCCTGCATCTCCTTTAATTGCGGTAACGGGTTTTTTCAGTTTACTGCTTGCGCCATTCGGTGCTTTTATGACGAATCTTGCTGCTATTAGCGCATCTGTTTGTATGGGAACAGATGTTGATGAAAATCCAGATAAGCGTTTTATGGCTTCTATTTGGTCTGGTTTTTTGTATTTATTATTGGCCGTTTTAGGCGGTGTAGTTGTAGCCATCTTTACAGCATTCCCGCCTGAATTGCTGGCTGCGACTGCAGGAATTGCAATATTGGGAACATTGAGTAGTAATTTGGCTGTTTCTATGGAAGATAACCATACTCGAGAAGCTTCTTTGGTAACGATGTTGGCTGCAGCATCTGGATTTCAATTTTTAGGAATCAGCGGTGCTTTTTGGGGATTGGTTTTGGGCATTGTTTTGTATCGATTAACCTGTAAGAAAAATTAAATTTATTAAGTAATGATGGAAGAATTATGTTTTATAAAATTATTTTGCCACTTTTGTTGGTTTTAAGTTTGTCAGGCTGTGGCTACAATGCTTTACAGCAACAGGATGAGGCGGCGAATGCTGCTTGGTCGAATGTTTTGAGTCAATATCAGCGCCGAGCAGATTTAATTCCTAACTTGGTCGCTACTGTTAAAGGTTATGCAACTCATGAGCAAGAAGTGCTAACAGAGGTAACCAATGCTCGTTCTAAAGTGGGTTCAATGCAGTTAAATACGGATGATTTAGGTGATGAAGCTAAGTTAAAAGCATTTAATCAAGCACAAGGTGAATTAAGCTCTGCCTTATCACGTTTATTGGTTGTGTCTGAAAATTATCCTAATTTGAAGGCAGATGCGAATTTTCGTGAATTACAAGCTCAGCTAGAAGGCACTGAAAATCGAATCTCATTGGAACGTAGTCGTTATATTGAAGCTGTTCAACAATACAATACGACAGTTAGAAGCTTTCCAAGTAATTTAACGGCTAAATTAACTGGCATGAAAGTGCGTCCTAATTTTACTGTTGAAAATGAAAGTGCTATTCAAACAGCTCCGCAGGTTTCTTTCTAATGACATTTGCCTCTAGATTGGTTAATCAGATTTTTGTTGGTTTGCTGCTTTTATTTCTTTCAGGCAGCCTATTAGCAAAAGAAGTAACCATTCCATCATTAAATGCGCCGGTTATGGATACGGCGGACATGATGAGCATAGAGGCTAGAAATGATTTAAATCAGGCATTATTGCAGTATGAACAGCACTCAGGTAGCCAAATTGTTGTCTTAACCATTCCAGAGCTTAAACATGAATCACCATTTCAATATGGCGCTCGGGTGATGGATAAATGGCAATTGGGGCGGAAAAATATTGATGACGGCGTTCTATTGCTTATTGTGCGGGATAATCGGCAAATGCAGTTATTAATTGGACGAGGCTTGGAAGGTGCCATTCCTGATGCTTATGCAAAACGTATTCTTGATGAAATGGTTACCCCAGCGTTTCAGCGTGGCGATATTGACAAAGGCATTGAGCAAGCAGTTGCACAAATTGAAAAACTTATTGCTGGCGAAGAGCTACCTGAAAAGCAGCCACAAATAGCAGATAGTGATCCAATAGAAACCATGATGTTTATTGGTATGGCTGTTTGGATATTCAGTCAATTTCTAAGCATGTTTTTGGGGCGATTTTTTGCTGCATTTTTCTCAGGAACGGTTGGCTTTATCGGTGCTTGGTGGCTAACAACAGGTTTTTTGAATGGATTGGTTTTGGGCGTAATATTATTTATCTTGGTGCTAAGCGGCGTGCGTCCATCCCATTTTGGTGGTCATGGTGGTGGTCGCGGCGGAAGTAGTGGAGGCTTTGGTGGTGGCGGTGGTCGCTATGGCGGCGGTGGAGCCTCAGGGCGTTGGTAGATTAATATTGATGGATGGTTATGGATAAAAAACAACAACAATATTTTGCAAAAAGAAGGCTATTTAAAGCCAAAGCTTTGGCTATGAGCTTATTGATTTTTGCTGCTATTTTGTTTGTTCTTGCCTCGCTGATGCTACCTTATGGTGTGCATTGGTCATTTATTAAAGCTTTTGCCGAAGCTGCAATGGTCGGAGCTGTTGCTGATTGGTTCGCTGTTGTGGCTCTTTTCAGGAAGCCTTTGGGTTTACCGATACCGCATACTGCTATTATCCCTGCCAATCAAAATAAAATAGCAGAACAGCTGGGTTATTTTATTGAAAATAATTTTTTACAAGCCTCAGCCATTGCCAATAAACTAATTCAACTAGCACCAAGCCGCAAACTATGTGATTGGCTTGAAAATGCAGAGAAACAGCGCAAAGTTAGCCAATTAATTGCGCAACAATTACCAGTATTGTTAAGTGTTATTCAGTCGGAGCAAATGGCCAAGTTTGTAACCAACTTGGTTCAAAAACAATACAGTGGGAAAAGTTTAGGAACGACATTGGCGAAAATGCTAGGATTCTTAGATTCCACTGGCTATCAGCAAGTTTTTTTGAATAATATTTTATTGCAAATTCGAGAATGGCTAGCACACGAAGAAACAAGAAATGCCTTAGAAAATAGCATTAATAATTGGGCAGCGAAGGTTGAGAAAGAATCACCAAGTAGATGGGATAAATTGGTTTCCTTGTTCAAAGGCAGCGCCATGGATATGGTAGATGGTTGGCTGGCAAAAAAAGTTTTAGATTGGGCTGATGGCTATATTATTGAGGTTTTGGAAGATTCTAACCATTCAATGAGATTAAATGTAAATCAGCAAATGAAAAAATTAATGCGCCAATTGCAATATTCTCCAGCGTGGCATAAAAAACTCAATGAATTTAAATCTGAATTAAGCCAATCAACAGAAATCGAAAATATCATAGCGAATTTATGGCAAAGTTTATTGCATTGGAGTCAAGAAGATTGCAAGCAAGAAGATTCGGTTATTCAGTTACAAATCATAAAAGTATTACAACAAGTTTTATTGCGAATTCAGCAAAACCCAACCACGCTTCATGAGCTTGATGTCAAAATGGCCATTTTGATAAAAGATTGGGTGAATGAATACAAACACCATGTGAATGTTTTTGTAACAGACAAAGTGAAAGCTTGGAACAGCAAAGAGTTGGTTGATAAGCTAGAACTTAGTGTTGGTAAGGATTTACAATATATTCGCATTAACGGCACAATTGTCGGCGGTTTAGTAGGACTGGGTATACATACCGTTTCATATTATTTCTTTTAAATTATGCTAATAGCTTGGGATTAATGACAGCTTGAAGCTCCGTGTATATTTGAGCTGTCTGTTTGTTTAATTGAACATTAAACCAATATAAACCAGCTCGCTCGACATTGATAATCGAATGCGACTGCTTAACGGCCAACTGATTTTGCAATAATTGAGCACATGCTTGCCCAATCCAAGGCAAATGACCAACACAGATAATAGGGCTATTTAATTTAGAGTAAAGAAAAGGCAATACCGTTTCTATGCTTTCTTCTGGGTTTAATTCGCTATAAATATCGAATGGTTGATTTAAACAAGCCAAAGTTTGTTGGCTACGCAATGCTTCCGATGCCATGAATTGTATTGATTGTGGTAACTTATCATGAATAAAATTAGCGATTAAAAGCGCATCACTTTTGCCTTTTTTTGTTAATTTTCTTGATAAATCATCAGTGTTGTTATCAGCTTCGCCATGTCTCCAAAGTATTAAATCCATTTGTTTACCTTTAAAATGAAAAGTCAAGATTGCACGCTTAATCAGGCATTGGCATAATATCAACATGAATACAGTCAATCATAGCTGGCAGCCTGAAGTGCCAACTGATTTTCCTCAAATCTTACAAAAAATCTTACCATTATTGCAAGTCAATTCATTAACACAAGGGCTTAAGGGCGTGTGTGATGATTTTTCTGTGCAGTTACGTCATCTTGGCGAAACACAATTACAAGAAGATGAATACGGTATTTTTGAGCAAAATGGCTCTTTTTGGAGCAGGGAAGTTAACTTAAAACTACAGAATCATTCTGTGGTTTCTGCACGCAGCGTATGTTTACAATCAGCACAACAATGGCGTGATGTATTGGACTGTGGAACACGCTCATTAGGTAGTTTGTTGTTTGGTGGTGAAATGCAAGTTCAGCGCAGCGCTTTTGAATACACTATCTTAAACTCTTCTCACTCATTATCACAGCAGTTTGCCAAGCCTATTTATGCTCGCCGTTCAATATTTACCTGGCAAGGTGAAAGATTGTTATTACAAGAATGTTATTTACCTACATTATTGGATTTGATTGATTAATATGAATAGTATCAACTCAAAATGGTCGTTGGCATTTCTACAAAACCGACTTAGTGAATACAAGCAATTAATGCGAACCGATAAGCCAATCGGAACTTATCTATTATTATGGCCAACATTCTGGGCATTGATTATTGCCAGCAATGGTCAGCCAGATTGGCAATTAACCATGCTTTTTGCAGCTGGAACTTTTTTAATGCGAAGTGCAGGATGTGTGATTAATGATTATTTTGATCGAGATTTTGATCACTTGGTTGAAAGAACCAAAAATCGTCCGTTTGCACGAAACGCAGTAACAGGCAAAGAAGCCTTGTTGTTAACCGCAGCTTTATGTTTGTTAGCGGCTTTTTGTTTAATTCCAATGAATAACTTAACCAAGTGGTTGAGTTTGCCTGCATTGTTTTTAGCCATTACTTATCCAAAAGCTAAACGCTTTTTTCCAATACCACAGTTGCATTTGGGATTAGCATTCTCATTTGGCATTCCCATGGCCTTCGCAGCAGAGTCCAATAGCGTTCCATTACTAGCTTGGATTATTTATATTGCGAATATATTTTGGACGTTGGCTTACGATACAATTTATGCAATGAGCGATAAAGAAGACGATATTCGATTGAATATTCAATCTTCAGCAAAAACATTCGGTCGATATGATATTGCCGCTAGCATGTTGTGCCATGGCATATTTTGGGCATTGATGGGTTTAGCAGGATATCTGATTGATGCAACTTGGCCTTATTGGGTTAGTTGGTTAATTGCTGGTGTTTTATTGACCAAACAGTATTTTGCTATTCGTACACGGGATAGATGGGTTTGTTTGCAACAATTCATTAATAATAATCGAGTAGGGATGTTGTTGGCGCTAGGATTGCTGGTTCAGTATTGGTTCCAGTAAGCAATTGTTTTTGTTTATCAAGTGGGTATTGTCCATTGGATAAAAGTTAATTTTGTGTTTAAATGCGTAGTGTAATTGTTTAACAGCAATATCAAGCGTAAAATCTTATACTTGAATTGCATTAATAAAGAGAAGCGAATATGAGCCTAATTGGCGATATATTACCAAAGCAAAATATCATTTTGGACTTGGATGTAAGTAGCAAAAAACGTATTTTTGAACAAATCGGTTTGCTATTGGAAAATCAAAATGGATTAGCCCGCAGTGAAGTATTTGAGTGTTTATTTGCTCGCGAAAAATTAGGTAGTACTGGTTTAGGGCAAGGGGTTGCGATTCCTCATGGAAGATACGCAGGCATCAAAGAAGCAGTAGGTGTTTTTATTCGTGTTAAAGAGCCTGTTTTGTTTGATGCACCAGATGGTAAACCAGTTTCTTTATTGTTTGCATTATTGGTACCAGAAAATGCAAACAGTGTTCACTTAGAAGTTTTATCACAATTGGCTGCTAAATTTGCCATTAAATCTATTCGTGAAGCTTTGCTTGCAGCTGAAGATGTTGATGCTGTTTGGCAAGTTTTAACCACTGAGATTTAAATAAAATGCCGAGTATTTCCGTTCGGAAGTTGTTTCAAGAAAATCAGACAAAACTGCAATTAACCTGGTCAGCAGGTACGGCTGGTATTGATAACCGCATACAAGTCAGCGCAGATAAACCAACTTTTGCCTTAGTGGGGCATCTGAATTTTATTCATCCAAATCAGGTGCAGGTTATTGGCACATCTGAGGTTGAATATCTGAACAAACTAGAATCGGGCGAAGTACGGGCTAATTTAAATGATTTATTTGACCGCTCCATTGCGGTCATTATCGTTGCGAACGATTTGCCCATTCCTTATTTGCTGCGTGATTATTGTCACATGCACAATGTACCTTTACTAACATCAAAGCGTGAAAGCCCATATTTAATGGATGTTTTACGCATTTATTTACAACGAGCATTAGCTGTTTCTACAGTCATGCACGGAGTATTTTTAGATGTTTTTGAAGTGGGATTGTTGATTATGGGGCAATCAGGGTTAGGTAAGAGCGAATTGGCACTGGAACTCATTTCACGAGGGCATGGGCTTATTGCCGATGACGCAGTTGAAATGTATCGCATTGGACCTGAGTTTATTGAAGGCCGGTGTCCTAAAATGTTACGTGATTTTCTAGAAGTCCGTGGTTTAGGCATTCTCAATATTCGAGCCATTTATGGTGAAACAGCTATTAGGCCAAAGAAGCAGCTTAAGTTAATTATTAACTTGGTTTATGCCGATGATAATTATATGCAAAGTTTAGATCGGCTCAGCATTCAAGCAGATTCTCAAGAAGTACTTGATGTACCCATTCGAAAAGTCAATATTCCAGTTGCTGCGGGTCGAAATCTAGGTGTTTTGGTCGAAACGGCAGTGAGAAATTACATTCTTCAATTAAGAGGAATGGACAGTACTAAAGAATTTATTGATCGACATACAGCAATGCTAAAAGAAGGTTATCACGATGAGAGTAACACTGATTAGTGGTTTATCGGGCTCAGGTAAATCAATTGCATTACGACTATTAGAAGACCAAGGTTTTTTTTGTGTTGATAATCTGCCTATTTCTTTATTGCCAGATTTAATTAAGCTTCACAAAGAAAATGATAAAAATACTAATTTAGGTATCAGTGTTGACGTTCGCTCAACTCGAGAACCAGCTCAGATTTTACAAACATTGCAAAGTGTTGACCATTTGGTTGAAAGAGTTGATATTTTATTTCTAGCCGCCAATGAAGAAATTCTCCTGAAGCGCTTCTCAGAAACCCGTCGTAGTCATCCCTTGGTGAATGGACAATTGACATTAGCCGAAGCATTGCGTGAAGAGCGAGAGTTGCTGGAGCCCTTAAGAGAAGTTGCTTACAATGTTGATACCTCAGCTATGACAGCGACTGAATTGCGTTTTTTTGTGCGACAGTGGCTGGATTTACCTAAAGCTTCTTTGTATGTTGTATTTGAGTCTTTTGGTTTTAAACATGGATTACCGGAAGATGTTGATTTTGTCTTTGATGTTCGAAGTTTACCTAATCCATTTTATGTTACCCATTTAAGACCTTTTACGGGGCTAGATGAGCCCATTAAAGAGTTTTTTGCTAACCATTCACAAGTGTCAGAAATGATTAATGATATTGATGGATTTTTGCAAAAATGGTTACCAAATATTGAACGAGAAATGAGAAGCTACATTACGATTGGTATCGGATGTACAGGCGGTCAGCATCGCTCTGTTTTCATCGCTGAAAATTTAGCAAAGCGATTTTCTCAATACCATTCATTTGTTAGACACAGACAATTAACACAAATCCAATTCTCTCAAGTAAAATAGACATTTCTAAATTTGTTTTATCGAAGAAAGTTTCGAATATGGCCATTCAATGGTATCCCGGGCATATGCATAAAGCCAAAAAGGCTATTATCGATAGGCTAAAAAATATTGATATGGTAATTGAAGTTTTAGATGCTCGATTACCAGCATCAAGTGCTAATCCACTGTTACAGCAGTTGTCACAGAATAAACCAAAATTAAAAATTTTGAATAAACAAGATTTAGCCGATGAAAAGCGTACTGATGCTTGGTTAAATTTTTATCGTTCTCAAAACGAGACCAATGCATTGGCTTTAGATGCATCTGATCGCAATGCGGCACAGAAGCTGATTAAAGCATGTCATGATTTATTGCCTAATCGCGGTGGTTTAGATAAGCCATTGCGAGTTTTAATTTGCGGTATTCCAAATGTGGGTAAATCTACTTTAATCAATAGTTTATTGGGAAAAAAATCTGCGAAAACAGGAAATGAACCCGGTATTACTAAATCGGAACAACGGTTGTTTTTAGCTGATGATTTTTGGCTATATGATACGCCTGGTATGTTATGGCCTAAAATCATCGTTGAGCAGGGCGGATATAACCTAGCTGCCAGTGGTGCCGTAGGTCGAAATGCTTTAGATGAAGAAGAAGTTGCGCTTGTTTTACTGGAGTATTTGATTCAGAATTATCATTCTAATTTGGTTGAGCGTTATAAATTAGATGACATGATGGAAGACTCTTGGCTGCCTGAAGATTACTTGATTGGTATTGCGAAAAAAAGAGGGGCAGTTTTACCTGGTAAGCGCATTGATTACCAAAAAGCTGCTGAAATTATTTTAACTGATTTTCGTGCTGCTAATATGGGGCGCATTAGTTTAGAAACACCGGAAGAGTGGAAAGTTTGGATGGCTGATGCCAAGCTTAAAGAAGCTCAGTTGATGGAAGAACGAAGTGCGAATCAAAAGGGTAAGAAAAAAAGATGAGTGTGGATGCAGAATCTCTAATTGAAGCTGCATTATTAACTCAAAATAATGGTTTAAAAGAAAAAGATTTAAGGCAGCTATTTCAACCTGTTATTTCTCAGGATAAGCTTATTGATATTTTGTCATCCTTAAAAATGCGTTGGCAAAATAGGGCTTTTGAGCTGGTTAATACAGCAGAAGGTTGGCGATTTAAATTAAATACGACAGCCATGTCTAAATTGAGTGAAATTCATGAGCAAAAAGCGCCACGTTATTCTCGAGCAGTAATGGAAACTTTGGCGATTATCGCTTACCAGCAACCAGTGACTCGTGGAGATATTGAAGCGATTCGTGGTGTTGCTGTATCTAGTAATATCATTCAAGTTTTACAAGATAGGGGTTGGATTGAAAGCATTGGTCAAAGAGAAAGCTTAGGGCGTCCTACGCTATGGGCGACTACGTTGCAGTTTTTGAGCGATTTTCAATTGGATTCCTTACACGATTTACCACCATTAACCGAGTTAGGCGAGCTAATCGCGCCTGACAATAATTATCCTGCCGCTGAAAATGTCGCAGAAGAACCTCAAGATAGTCTTGATGTTAGGAGTAGAAATGAAAACGAAGATAACTAAAAGAGCATTCCGTGATGGTGTTGCAAGTACTAAAAGTAAAGCACCTCGTAAAGGCAATGCTCAAAATCCCAAAAAAGCCAATCAATCTGATTCGGCAAACTTTGAGAAAAAAGTTATTAAAGCAAAAGTCGCACCAGCCAAACGTTTGGTTGTTCGACGTCATAATCAGGAAATTTTATCTAAATCGAGAGAGCTACGAGATCGTCGCCTAGATTTGGCAGAAATTGAACCTGTACGTATTCAAAAAGCACTTTCTGCTTCAGGTGTGGGTTCACGCCGTGAAATGGAAAAATGGATTCATCAAGGACTGGTTAAAATCAACGGTAAAGTTGCTCAACTTGGTGATAAAGTAGGTCCTCAAGATCGAGTTGATGTAAAAGGTGGTTCGATTAAACTAAAATGGCCTGATCGTTTACCAAGAATCTTGTTGTATTACAAACAAGAAGGTGAGATTGTCAGTCGAGATGATCCTCAGGGGCGTGTTACGGTCTTTGATAGATTACCACAAGCTAAAAATAGCCGTTGGGTTGCGATTGGGCGCTTGGACGTGAATACGAGTGGATTGTTGATTTTAACTACTTCTGGTGAATTAGTGAATCGTTTTGCTCACCCGAGTTTTGAAGTGGAACGACATTATGCGGTACGAATTCTAGGCGAGTTAACAACTGAACAAAAAGAAATGCTACTTGAAGGCGTTGAGCTAGAAGATGGTACAGCTAAATTTGAGCGCCTATCAGAGCAAGGTGGTGAAGGTGCTAATAAGTGGTATGAAGTTGTGATTAAAGAGGGTCGAAATCGAGAGGTTCGCCGCATTTTCGAACACCTTGGTTTGACTGTTAGTCGTCTTGTTCGTATTGGTTTTGGCCCTGTTGCTTTGCCTAATCGCTTAAAAAGAGGTCAGTTTTATGAGTTAACTGAGCTTGAGGTAAGTTATATTATGCGTGAAGTTGGCATTGGTGTTCCAGGTGATTATTATTAATTATTGTTGATGTTTGAGTGATAATGTAAAAAGAGCCACATTTTATAATGTGGCTCTTTTTGCGGACAATATTAAATTATTTTGTCGTTTGGGCGATTGCTTGTTTTGTTTCAGCAAATAATCCACCACCTAATGCTTTGTAAATATCAACCTTATTATTTAAATTCAATAATAAGGTTTGTAGCAATATTTGTTGGCTAGCATAACTAGATCGCTCAGCATCTAAAAGTTCTAAAGAGCTAGAAACACCTTGTCTATGGCTCAGTTTAACTAAGCGATAGCGCTCTTGTTCTGCTTTATTACTGCGATTTTGCGCAGCTAGCTGATCTTTTAATGTGGTTTGAGCACTTAACGCATCTGATACGTCCTGAAAAGCGGCTTGAATCGATTTTTCATATTGTGCAATAGAAATATCTTTTCGAATATGCGCTAACTCTAGATTGCCTTTTAATCGACCACCTTGGAAAATAGGTAATGATATTTGTGGCAAGAAGCTCCATGTGCGATTCGGACCTTCAAATAAACCACTTAATTCAGTGCTTCCAGTTCCAATTCCACCAGTTAATGTAATTCTTGGGAAGAAAGCAGCTCTTGCTGCGCCAATATTGGCATTTGCAGCAAGTAGCTGATGTTCAGCCTGTCGAATATCAGGACGATTCGTCAGTAAGTCAGATGGCAATCCTGATGGTAGAGCATTCATTAAAAACTGTTGTGACAAAGGCAATGCAGGTGGTAAATCAACAGGAATACTATTTCCAACCAGTAAAGTCAGGGCATTTCTTGCTTGATCTCTGGTTCTGGTATAAGAAGCATAGTCAGCACGGGCTTGCTCAATTTGTGTTTCTGCGGCTCTCAAATCAATAGCAGAAATCACGCCGTGTTTAAACTTAAGTTGATTTAACTGGTAGCTTTTTTCACGAGTGGTTAATACATCTTGTGATATTTTCATGCCTTCTTCAGCAGTTCGTTCAGTGAAGTAAGCTTTAGCAACAGATGCAATCAAACTAATGTGAACAGCATCTCTAGCTTCTTGAGTTGCAAAATATTGTTGTAAAGCTGAGTCACTTAAGCTTTTAACTCTGCCAAACAAATCCAGCTCAAAGGCAGCAATGCCCAAGCCCACAGAGTACTGTGAACTTACGGCATCTTGTCCTGGAGCACGAAGATCAGTTGCAGTTCTACCACGATTACCAGAAGCATCGACACCTAAGTTTGGTAATCGATCTGCTCGCTGAATTCCATATTGAGCCTCTGCCGCTTGTACATTTAGAGCGGCAATTCGTAAATCACGGTTATTCTCTAATGATAAGTCAATTAATTGCTGCAAGCGTGGATCTGCAAAGTAACTTTTCCAACCCAAATTGACGATATCTTGATTGTTCGAAGAAATCTGTGACTGATTCGGATATTGTTTGGAAACGGGTAGTGTTTCTAAACCTTCGTACTTTGGAGCCATGCTACAGGCAGATAGCACCAATGCTGAAACGCATAGTATGCTTATTTTTTTTAAACTAAACTTTTGATTCATATGCATGTTCATCCTTAATCTTGCTTATCATCAGCCATCATGTCTGCAATCATGTCATTCTTCTCGTTACCGCCTTCCGTATTCTTAAATAGCTTACGAATAACCAAATAGAATACAGGTACCAAGAATACTGATAATACAGTACCAACTAACATCCCCCAGAATACACTGGTACCAACAGCTCGTTGACTTGCAGAGCTTGCGCCGCTTGAGAAGTATAAAGGAACAACCCCTAAAATAAAGGCTAAAGAAGTCATAATGATTGGACGGAAACGCAATCTAGCAGCAAGTAGAGCAGCTTCAAAAGCATTTTTGCCAGCGGCTTGTAAATCTTTTGCAAATTCAATAATTAAAATAGCATTTTTTGCAGAAAGACCAATAACGGTAATTAAGCCCACTTGGAAATAAATGTCATTTTCCATGCCACGAATACTTGTACCTAGTAATACACCTAAAATACCTAGAGGCACTACTAAAATAACTGAGAATGGAATTGACCAGCTTTCATACAGTGCTGCCAAGCATAGGAATACAGCTAAAATTGCAAAAGCATACAAAATAATAGATGAAGAACCTGCTTTTTTCTCTTCAAGAGATTGGCCTGTCCATTCAATACCAAAGCCATCAGGTAGCTTCTGTGCCAATAATTCCATTTCTTCCATTGCTTCACCAGAGCTTAATCCAGGTGCTGCGTTACCAGTTAAATTCATAGCAGGATAACCATTATATCGGTTAACTTGTTGTGGGCCAGTAACCCATTCAGCAGTAACAAATGTATTTAAAGGAACGAGTTGACCTTGATTGTTTGGAAGCGTTAAGCGCAAAATATCATCAGGTTGCATGCGTGATGGAGCGTCTGCTTGAACAATAACTTGTTGTAAGCGACCAGCATTTGGGAAGTCATTAATATATGCAGAACCCAGAGCTGTTCCTAAAGTTTGTGCAATGGTTTCAACGCCAACGCCTTGAGCTAAGGCTATGTCACGGTTGATTTCAATGCGTAACTGTGGAGCATCTTCCAAGCCTTCAGGACGCATACCCGTTAATTTGGGGCTTTGAGAAGCCATTCCAAGTAGTTGGTTTCGGGCATCTAATAATGCAGCGTGTCCTTTGCCTGATCTATCTTGTAAGCGCAATGCAAAACCTGAGCTGTTACCTAATTCAGGGATAGGTGCAGGAGTTACTGAGAAGATGAAAGCATCACGAACAGACCCTAGGGCATGAATAGCATTACCAGCAATCGCACTTGCTGATTGGTTTGGTTTCTTACGCTCAGACCAGTCTTTTAAAGTAACGAAAGCTAAGCCCGCATTTTGACCTTGGCCAGAGAAACTAAAACCCAAAATACTAACCATATTTTCAACTTCTGGCTGAGCTAAAATATAATCTTCAGCAGATTTCATGGCTTCTAGCGTTCGTTCACTAGTTGCACCAGGCGGAAGTTGCACGTTAACTAAAATATAACCTTGGTCTTCCATTGGTAAGAAACTGGTTGGTAAGCGCATGAATAAGAATGCTGAACCAACAATAATGGCAACATACATTAACATGACACGAGCAGGGCGTTTCAAGCTTCCTTTTACTAATTTCTCATAACGATGTGAGCCGCTATTGAACTTGCGGTTAAACCAGCCATAAAAGCCGGATTTTTCATCATGGCCATCACCAATGGGTTTAAGCATTGTAGCGCACAGAGCTGGTGTTAGAGATAGGGCTAAGAAGCCTGAGAAGAAAATAGATACCGCCATAACAATTGAGAATTGGCGATAAATATTACCTGTTGCACCAGAGAAAAAGGCTAAAGGAATAAACACGGAAATCAATACCACAGTAATACCCACAACGGCACCTGTAATTTGATCCATGGCTTTTACTGTTGCTTCTCTTGGGTTTAGCCCTTCTGTTGCCATTATTCGCTCAACGTTTTCAACCACAACAATGGCATCATCCACCACAATACCAATAACCAATACCATTGCAAACATGGCTAGAATGTTAATGGACATACCCAATGAAATAAGGACGATAAAGGTTCCTAATAGTGCAATAGGGACCACAATTGTCGGGATAAGTGTGTAGCGAATATTTTGTAAGAATAGCAGCATTACTAAGAAAACCAATAGGATGGCTTCAAATAATGTGGTAACAACTTTGTTAATAGAAATTCTAACGAAGTCAGAGCTATCGTAAGGAATTGACCAACTAATATCGTCAGGCATAAAGGCTTCAAGTTCCTTCATTTTTGCACGGATGTCTTCAGAGACAGCCATTGCATTACCATCAGACGTTAATTGAATACCAATGTTTACAGCTGGTTTACCATTTAAACGTGAAGAGAAGTTGTAGCCTTGTGCACCCAGTTCAACGCGTGCAACATCTTTTAGCTTAACTGAAGCACCGTTAGGAAGCGCACGAACAACAATATTGCTGAACTCTTCTACGTTGGCTAATTGCCCTTGTACAAAGATGGTTGCTGTAATGGCTTGACCTTTGACGTTTGGAGCTAGACCAATACCACCAGATGGTATTTGAATGTTTTGATTAGCGATAGCGCGAGAAACATCTGCTGCAGATAGATTGAAACCTTCTAATTTAGCTGGGTCAATCCAAATACGCATGGCTTTTTCAGAACTAAATAACTCAACGTTACCAACACCAGTAATACGTTGTAATTCAGGTTGAATATTTCGTGCTGCATAATCACCGATATCAATGTCAGAATTATTACCAGTTTTTGATGCCAAGCCAATCACTAAAAGGAAGCTAGAACCGGCTTTGTCAATTTGAACCCCTTGTTGTGTTACTGAAGACGGGAGTTTTGGTTCAGCTCTTTTTAAGCGGTTTTGTACGTCAACTTGTGCTAAGTCAGGATCAATACCTTGTTCGAAGGTTAACGTCAAAGCACCGCCACCATTGGCGTTTGCCGCAGACTCCATGTACATCATGCCTTCTGCACCATTCATCTCTCGACCAATGACAGAAAGAACACTTTCATCTAGTACTTCAGCTGATGCACCAGGGTAAACAGCAGATACACGGATGGTTGGTGGCGCAACTGACGGATATTGGGCGATTGGTAGATTCAACATCGATACCAAGCCGCCTAAAATGATAAAAATAGCCACTACCCATGCGAAGATGGGGCGGTCAATAAAAAACTTTGGCATAAATAATTACCCCTCGTTTATTTGAGATGCTGCTTCAGCAGAGGCTGGTTGATTTTTTGGTTGTTCTGGCTGTTTTTGTGCAGAACTGTTATCTGGCTGCCAAGGTGTTGTTTTTACTTTCTTAGCACCTGTCATGCCAATAGCCATGACGCCATCAACGATAACTTTCTCACCAGCTTTTAGACCGTTACTGATAATCCATTGATTGCCTCGAGCTTGAACTACGGTTACTGCTCTTGGCGCAAAACTACCATCTGGATTAACAACTAAAACAGTATCTGCTTTTTCTGTACGAGTGACAGCTTGTTGAGGCAATAAAACAGCATTTTCTGCTTGGCTTTGATCTAAAATTACTCGAACATATAGTCCTGGTAATAATGATTTGTTTGGATTTGGTACTTCCGCTCGAACGTTTACTTGTCCTGTTGTTGGGTCAACAGTTAAATCTGTGAAAATTAATTTAGCAGGTAAGTCATAAGGAGTACCATCTTCCATTAAAACTTTAACGATAGGTTGACCATCTATTGCTTGTATTGAACCTGTTTTAATTTTTTCACGAAGATTTATGACTTCTTGTGCCGATTGAGTAATATTGACATACAATGGGTCAATTTGTTGAACGACAGCTAGTTTAGTAGGGCCGGCCTCACCAACAAGGGCTCCTTCTGTTACATAAGAGCGACCAATGGTACCTGAAATAGGTGAATATACTCGTGAATAATTGACATTCAGCTGTGCTGTTTGTATTGCGGCATTGGCGGCATTGACTTCTGCTCGCGCAAGTCTTTCTTGTGCCACTGCATTATCAAGCTCTTGCTTACTAATGGCATCTGCCGCAGCTAGAGGGCGGAAGCGATTAACATTGCTTGATGCTAATGCTAAAGAAGCTTGGGCTTTTTCTAAGCTAGCTCGAGCGGCTTGTAAATTCGCAACATAAGCAGCGCTATCTATTTGAAATAAAGATTGACCAGCCTTAACTTCACTACCTTCAGTAAAGCTTCTTTTTAAAATAACGCCACTAACCCTTGATAAAATTTCAGCTTCTCTAGAAGGCTCAAGGCGAGCAGGAAGGTCTTGTCCTAGAGTGATTGTTGTTGGTGTTACAGTAACAACTCCTACTGTTGGCTCTGGCAATGCGGATTTGTCTTGTGCATTTTTATCCCCGCAAGCACTAAGTGCGCATGCAACTAAGGTAATTGCTATCGTTGATTTGTTAAATGGGTGTGACTTTTTTTTGTATGTTTTATGCATAACTAGTCTCTTTTCTTTCAATACATTCTATATAAGCTGAAGTTTAATTTTTTTGTTTATTTGTTTGAAGTATTAACCTAAAATTTAATTATATATATTTTTTAAAGTTAAAAACGATTAGACATGGTAGTATACATACATTGATGTATGTTAGGTATAAAAAATATATAAAATATTTATCCTACTTGAAATTATTTATTACTTCGACATGAATAATACAAATTTTAGCACTTTAATGTAAATAAAGTTTAATTATGAAAAAAAATAAAGAAGATACGTTGCAAACACGTGAATTACTCATCGATGCTGCTTTAGAAATTTTTTATCAAAAAGGTGTGGCTAGGACGACTTTAGATCAAATAGCAAAAGCTGCTGGTTTAACAAGGGGAGCTATATATTGGCATTTTAAAAATAAAGCTGATGTGTTTGAAGCGGTTTGCCAGCGTTTTTTTTCAATTATTGATGATTTAGTTCAGTTAGTTAGCTCTTACGATGCGAGTGATTTCTGGAGAGGTTTTGAAGAAAGTATTTTGGCTTTCTATAGTAATGTTTTAGAGGATGAATTTTTACAAAAGTTTTGTTCAGTTGTTCATTTGAGATGTGAATATACAGACGATAATCGTGAAATAGTTAATTTACTAAACCAATATCGAGATATATGGGTTAATCAAATTGATCAGCTAATCACCCTTGGTATTAATGGTGGACACTTGGATAAAAACACATCATTTATGGAAATGAATTTTTTTATTCGTTCGAATTTGCTAGGATTAACAGTTACTTGGCTAGAGGATCCTATCAAGGTTGATTTGATGGCCCAAGCTAAAATAAATATTCGCATCATGGTGGAGTTTTTACAGGAAAAAAATTATCTTTTTATTCCGTAAATGAAAGTAAGAAGATTTGTGACTAATTATGTAATATAATGAATTTGTTTGAATGCTAAATCAATAAATATACAGTTAATATTATAGACAATTATCACAAAGACTTTTTAGGGATTGGACTATCATGAGAAATATCTTCATTGCATTAGGTGAGGCTGCGCAATATCGAGTTAAATGTTTTCAAGCCGAAAGTGAAATAAGGTTTCATGATAGTACCTCGTGGAATGATTATGTATTTGTACTTCCAAGTATTGATGACTCGGGATTAGATGAAGAGTTAGATTATACCGATACAAACACACTGTATATGCCGCCATTTGATATCAAAAATGCTTTGGTTTCTCTGCAAAAAAATCCTTGGTTAGCTGATTTACGTAAGTATTTAGAATACTGTAAAAATTATCTAGAAGATAATGAAGAGCCTAATTCTGAATATATCCCTAAGTTGTTGTATCGATTGCATCATTTGAATACAATTCGTCAATTACTAATGATGATTGAAAAAAAAGTTAGCTTAATTCAAATGGATACGAATGCAACAATTGTTTTGAATATATTCGTAGATTTACAAAACCCGTCTATTGCAGCATGTTTGGCTGATATTACTGTCCAAATTCGTCATTTATATCCTAAGCCATATTATTCTATACAACTGTATATTGATATTCCCGATACTTCAGAGATTAGTTCTTATCATGGAGCTCAGGTTTTCTCTGCGTTGCAAACAGTTGAAATGCTTAAAACAAAGCAATGGCATCCTGAAAATATTTTGAATCCATTATTATTGGAAGTTCCAAAAAAATGGTTTGATAGCTGCATTTTTTTAGATAGATCTGATGTTGTTGAGCAGTTAAGGAACGATGTATATAAAGAAAAAAAATTACTTCATCCTTTAAGCGCATTAATTCTTAGAAAGTCTTTTGGTAATTCTCATTTACGCGGGGAAGAAGATGTTGATGAGTTCTCTACCTATAACGTATTGGATATTTCTTTAAATCGAAAAAGTATCAGTGACGAAGTAGTTACTTTAACACTTCAAAATGTTTTAAGTTACACTCAAAACTGGTCATTTAATCAACAGGAATACAATCAGGAAGAAACATTTAAAGTTTCATGTGATGACGAGTGGTATTTAAGCGATCCTTATTTATTGGGTGATGTTGAAACACCTAGACGTCTTGGGATCTTGAGTAAAAAATGGGATGCAATATCTGATGTTTGGAACCATTATAGCGATATTTGGCTTGAGGATTTAAAGAAAGCTAGTCCAAATGAGCGATTGGATTTGGCAATTCAGCAATATGAAAATTTTTATGCAACGGGATTTAGATTAGCTGGCGTTCAAAATTTCTATGGTCAGCTACATGATGACATTCCTGTTTTAGCGAAATTGGTTGCTGAAAGAGTTGAGACGGATCTATTGAACCAATGGAAGACGCAAAGTCCATTTTCATTAATGCCACAAGCACTGCAGGAAGTCTTATCTTATCTGGAAAATAAATTGACTTTGTACAATGAAAAACTTGCCAGTATTAGCCAAGAAGTTTTTCATAGTAAAGCAATTGTGGATGAATTGCGGGATAAGCCGAAACAATTTATTTCAAGCAGCCGCCGATGGTATGAGATGGATGAGTGGCAGAAGCTAGAAAAAGCTTTGCTTGATTATTACTCAGGAAATACACAGCAATATAGCTATTCTTTTGCTCTTAATTACTTAAAAGCATTGCATTCAGAAATAGAACAATTGATAAGCAGTTGTGAGGCTTGTCTTGTTGAGTTTTCTTCTTTGAATCAGAAGATTAGTAGAGGTGGTAATAGTTTAAATCAAGCCAAAGCTCAATTACAAGGTGAGTTTTCTGAAGAGTATGGTGTCCATATGATTGGACAAATACCCCTTAGAGCAGAATTGCCATTAGAGTACTTGAAATCATTATTACATCCTGCATTTATTCATGGACTTGCGCAACAATTTGATAGACATATACATGAAGAAGCTACTTTGGATGGGTTAGTGGGATTTTTAACTGGTCAGAAAAATCGTGATTTGTTAGATCAGTTAAGTGATGTCATCAGAAAAGAATCAAAAAGTGAAGAGCAAGATGATTCTGTTGAAAGTGGCGAGGAGATGTATAAACAAATATTACCAGCAGATTTAGCTGTCATGAGGCAGGCTATTAGCGAGTTTTATGAGCAAGTCATGAGTTCCGACATTGTGAGTAAAGATAGTTGTTGTGTATTGTTATTGTCTGAAAATATGCATTTCATAATTGAAAATAATGAAAATATTTATAAGTTAATAAAATTGGTTAATGATAACCTTCATAAGATTAGTACTTCTAAGCAGCCAGATCAGCTAACATTTGTTGCAATGAATAAAGTAGAAGTAGATGATTTGCCTGAGATTTCAGATTTACGAATGGCTTATCAAAAAGAATTGAATAAACTGGGTACTGAAAAAGGTTTGTTTATGCTCCAAGGTGTTTTTCATCAGTGTAATTGGTTATCGATACTCAGTGGTGGAAATAAATATAAAATGCACAATGATAAAAAACGCCAAACCTTATTATTAGCTTATTTTTTAAATATATTAACACTAGAGAATGATAAATATATCATTAAGTTAAATGACTACTTGGTGATAGAGGCAGGCGATAAATGGTATTCTGCTTATGAATTAGTTGAAAATGATGCTATCTGGTTTATCTTATATGATAAAATGATGCAATTTCTGCAGAAAGAATATTCAAAAGAAAATCATTCGTCATTAAAATTAGATGTTTTAAATGCAAAATTATTTTTGCAAAAATGTATTAATGAAATTAAAGAAGCTTATGAGATTAGTGATGATAATGGGGATTTGTCTATGCAATATAAAAAAGCAGGAATTTATCTCCCATGGGCAAGAGCTGCAAGTTATGTTGCAAAACAACTAAATACCATGGTTATTGGGAGGTAATACACAAAAAAGGAATCCAAGGATGTTTGACCATAAAATAGTAATAACAGGTCCAGTAGGCGTTGGAAAAACGACAGCCATTGAGTCATATAGCAGTAAACCTGTTGTGAGAACAGATGTAAAGCCTAGCGATGATGTTGTCGATTTTAAATCAAGTACGACAGTCGCTATGGATTATACATCTGTTGAATTAGATAACGAAACAAAAATCCATTTATATGGAACGCCAGGCCAAGAACGATTTGATTTTATGTGGGGTATCTTGGGCATGGGGTGTATGGGGTTAATTATATTAGTTGATTATGATGAACAAGGGATTTCTAATCAGTTAGATAAGTATGTTAACGCTTTTAAAGAGTTAGTTGTCAAAGTTCCAACGGTTATTGGTGTTAATCGTATTCCAGAAGATATACCTGAAGATTCTATTACTAAGCCATATTATGATTATTTAAAAGAGAATCATTTAGCTCATGTTAATGTGATGCCAATAGATGCTCGAGATGGTAGTAATGTAGAAAAGATGGTTGTCTCTTTGTTATTAGCAGATGTTTTGATTTAAATTGTTTTTGTTTTTGAAAAATAAAGGCCTTAATTAAATAATTAATTAAGGCCTTTACCACATACACACAGAATAGGTTTGCATCTAAGAGATGCAGAAATAATTATAACTATTTGCAGTATATAAGAATTGATTTATATCATGCTTTGTTGTGCAATATTATTGTTGAAGCCATTTTTGAGGTTGTAAAAAGGTTGCTAGTTTTCCTTCTGGGCTTGTAGGATCAATTTGATATTGATATTCAAACCTAGCTAAGGGTGGGAGTGACATGAGTATTGATTCTGTTCTTCCTCCACTTTGTAAACCAAATAGTGTGCCTCTATCCCAAACTAAATTAAATTCAATGTATCTTCCACGGCGATACAGTTGAAAATCTCGTTCTCTTTCCGTAAATGGAATGTCTTTTCTTTGCTGAATAATAGGGAGGTAAGCTTGTAAGTAGCCGTTGGCAACATCTTGAATGAATTGTAAGCATTTTTCAAAAGGCCATTGGTTTAAATCATCAAAGAAAAGTCCACCAATTCCTCTTGTTTCTTGGCGATGAGGCAAATAAAAATATTCATCGCACCATTGTTTATAGTTGGTATAAACATCTGATCCATACGGTTCACATAAATCATGTGCTACTTGATGCCAGTGCTGTACATCTTCTAAATAAGGATAGCATGGTGTTAAGTCGAATCCACCGCCAAACCACCAAACAGGTTCTTGGTTGCTATCTTTTGGGTAAGCTATAAATAACCGAATATTAGCGTGGCTGGTCGGTAGATATGGATTTTGTGGATGCACCACTAATGATACGCCCATTGCTTCGTATGCTGAGCCGGCAAGTTCTGGTTTTCTTGTTGATGCGGATGCTGGTAACTCGTTGCCTTTGACATGTGAAAAATTGACGCCAGCTTGTTCAAAGGTTGAGCCATTTTTTAAAATTCTAGTATGCCCATAGTTTTGTTTGTTTTGCCATTTATCAGTAATAAATTTAGCTTGGGTATCTTCCGCATTAAGTGCACTGCAAATATTTTCTTGTATTTGAAGAAATAGCGTGGCTAATTCTTGACTATTGATCATGGTTGAAATTGTCCCTATTTAAATTATTTTAATAAATTTGCCAATATTGTATATTATTTAAATTATATTAGAATATGTAAAAAGTACTTAGTTGTCGGTCATATTGTGTTATATTGATAAAAAATATAAAAACTCTATCACATCAAAGATTTATATAAACAAAATTAAAATAAATAATAAGGATGGATGTTTATAATGACCAAAAGAGTTACTACTATCGGGATTAAAAGTCCTTTAACTAGGCAGTTGCAATTAGCGGCATCATGTTTGACTGATATTAATAAGGCTCAAGATTTATCATTGGCTTATGAATGGTTGGAAGATACAAGAAAAACTCAACCAGATGAAAAAGTTGATGGTTTAATGGGGTATTATTTTGAAGTATGTGAAGATATAGACCAAGCATTTTCATGCTATCAAGAAAATGGTGAAGGCAATAGCTATCTAGCCGATTTGCGATTGGCTTCAATATATGAATCAGTAGGGCATTTTGAAAATGCATTTTATTATTACCAATTAGCGATGGAAAAATTTGGTGATTCATTTTCATTATTAATGATGATTTACTATTTAGAGAAAAAATTAGTAGATTATGATGATTTTGATATCAAATTATTAAAATCACTTTTGGATATTGCTATTAATGTTGAGCAAAATAATATTCAGCATAATAATGTTTATTATGATTTAATTCGTTATTTAGCACGATGTGATGATACATTTTCTCAAAGATTTTTGTGTTGCCATTACTTGTATGTTGTGGATGATGAAGAAAAGAGTCAATATTGGCTTAATCGCTTGCAAAAAAATGATGATACTTTTTCACAATCATTTTTTGGTGAATTAAAATGGCCTAAAACGAATCTAAACTATCAGTTGGAAGCAAAAAAAAAATCAGTGACGTACCATTAATCTAATCAATAAAAAAAACCGCATATTATATGCGGTTTTTTTATAGCTAATAGTCAGTAATTAACTGATAGAAGGAATAATTTTAAACATTTGTAACAACTGAGAGAGAATAATTAAGCACCCTAGTAAGAAAGCGATAATTAATCCAAAATAGCCACCAAAGACAACATAGTCATTATCATATTGTTTGTTGCGTTTTGCCCATACCATGGCAACAGGTAAAAATACAGCCAATATGGTTAATGCAATTGCTGCATATCCTAAAGCTGTGATGAATCCTTGAGGATAGAATAAGGCGAAACCTAAGGGCGGAATGAAAGTGATAGTGGCTACTTGTAGGCGGTGATTAATGGTTTGATTTCTATGGAGTGAATCCGCTAGAAAATCAAATAGCCCAAGACTAACGCCTAAAAATGATGTAGCCAAGGCTAAGTCTGCAAAAACGCTAACAGTTTGGCTAACCATTGAAGTTTGTAATGATGTTTCTATGGAGGAGATAAAGCTGGCTAAATTACTATTTTGAATTAATTCACTTTGAGTAAAAATGCCTTGAATAGCGACTTGCCATAGGATATAGACAATTAGTGGGATAGCGGAGCCACAAATGAGTATTTTTTTAAGGGCTTTAATGTCTTTGCCAACGTAATTGACAATCGATGGGATGCTGCCGTGAAAGCCGAATGAGGTGAATATAACTGGTAATGAAGCAAATAATAAACCTTGTCCCATTGGTAAGGCGATTAGATTTGACATTTTTACATGAGGTAGTAGCAGAGCTAACATCACAACCAATGCAATGATTTTCAATGAAAACAATGCACGGTTTACTAAATCGACAGAATGCGTTCCTAGGGTAACAATAGCTGCTGCTAGAATAGTAAAACTAACTATACCTAAATAGCTTTGATTGCTATTGGTTAATTGATTAATTTTGTCATTTAGTTGACTACCGCCACCAGCTATATAGGCAGCACATAAGGCATAGAATAAAAATAGAACTGCAAAAGTTGCTAAAATACGACCATTTTTTCCTAAAAACTGTTGAGCCAGTGTATGTAAAGTTGCATTGCGCTCTGCATGTTGATGCACTTCAAGCATTAGCATTGCAGTATAGCTCATCAATAACCAAATGCTAATCATGATTAGAGTGGCTGCAGTAAAGCCTATACCAGCAGAGGCAAGAGGTAGGGCAAGCATGCCGGCACCGATGGTCGTGCCAGCAATGATAAGAGTACTACCAAAAATTCTATTATTTTTCATTAGACTGATGTATTTCGCAGAAATTAATTGTAGATGATTGAATTATTAAATTATGTAAAGGAATGAGTATAACACTTACCTAATGGTAAGCGGCTATTTTAGTACATTGGATTTTGGTGATAATAGCGAAAAGCATGATTAGCTGTTATCGTCATTATTTAAAAAAATAAGATTGAGAATTCTTAATCTGTTCCTAATGTACTTAATAATTCTTTAGCATGTTGTTTGGTTGTTTCGGTGATAATTTCTCCGCCTAGCATTCGCGCAATTTCTTCGATACGATCTTGCTGGTTAAGTACTTTTATAGTACTGACAGTGAGTCCTTCAATATCTTGTTTACTCACTTGCCATTGTTGATTGCCGCAAGCTGCTACTTGAGGTAAATGAGTAATGGCCAATACCTGATATCGTTTTCCTAATTGCTGTAATGCTTCACCAACGACTTGAGCGACTCGACCACCGATGCCTGTATCGACTTCATCAAAAATTAATGTTGGAACGGTTGTTAATTCACTGGTTACAACTTGTAAAGATAAGCTAATTCGAGATAGCTCACCACCAGATGCTACTTTATGCATTGGTTTTAGCTCACTGCCTCGGTTAGTGGCAACCATATATTGTATTTGCTCTAAACCATGAGAAGTTGGCTCGCATGGAAGAAGGGCAATATCAAAGCTTGCGCCTTGCATGGCCAATTTTTGTAAGCTAGTTGTTGTTTCTTGTGCTAACTTAGTTGCTGCCTTTTGGCGTTGCTTGGTTAACTTATTGGCACTGTCAAAATAGATGTTTTCTTTTTGTTGAGCATCTTTTTCAAGTTGTTGAATATCGCTGGCTGCTTGTAGGCTATCTAACTGCTCTTGTAAGTTAATTTGATAAGATAATAAATCTTCTGGTAGAAGTCGGTATTTTCTAGCAAGTTGATTAAGCGTTTGTAGACGTGATTCTTGCTCTTCTAATTCGTTAGGATCAATCTCTGTATCGGCAATAATATCGCGCATGTTGGCAGTGATTTCACTTAATTCTGCTTCGATAGATTGTAATAGGCTGATGCTGTCACTAAAACGAGTGTCTAAATGTGCTAATGATGAAATATTTTGGCTTGATTGATAAAGTTGCGATTGTATACCGCCGTCTTCATCAATTAGATATTCCACTTTTTGGGCTGCGCTGAGAATGTCTGCTGCATAAGCTAATGTATCATGGCGTTTATTTAATTCTGCCCATTCATTTTCTTGTAAGTTGGCTTGATTGAATTCATTAAGCTGCCATTCAATTCTCTCGCGCTCAATTTGAAGACTTTCTGCTTCATTTTGTGCTGTTAATAGCGCTTTTTTTGCTTGTTGCCATTGAGAAAAGGCTTGTTTAACTTCAGCAACGATTTGGTCATTAGCAGCAAACGAATCCAGTAATTCACGTTGTGTTGCTTCTTTGTTTAATGATTGATGGGCATTTTGACCATGAATATCGACTAAGTCAGGGCCAATCATTTTAAGCTGAGCTAAAGTCACGGCTTGCTCATTAATGAAGTTCCGGCTTTTCCCTTTAATATCAATGATGCGGCGAATGCTTAATTCATTCTCTGTTGTTGATAAACCCAGTTCTTCTAGTTTGTTTTGTAGTTGGGGTAGTGAATCTATATCAAATAAGGCAGAGAGTTGTGCTTCATTTGTGCCATGGCGTATTTGACTATAATCTGCTTTTCCGCCCAGGAGCAATCCGAGTGCGTCGAGAATAATAGATTTCCCGGCACCTGTTTCACCTGTTAATGTGGTAAATCCAGATTCAAAATTTAAATTTAATTGGTCAACAATGACGAAGTTACGTAAAGATAAAGCCAATAGCATAGATATTCCAATGTTTTAAACCAGTTGTTCGCCCCAATGCAGCTTATTTCTGAGCGTTTTGTAATATTGGTAATCAATAGGATGTAACACACGTAGTGGGTTGTGATGGCGATGAATGATGATTCTATCCATTGTTTGTAAGTCCATGTAGCTTTGACCATCAAAATGGATTCGTGCATCCATGCCTTTGGTCATTAGAACTTCGATTTCACAGGTATCACTAATTGCGATGGGGCGGTTAGTCATGGATTGCGGGCAAATGGGAACTAAAGTTAATGCTCGTAATGTTGATTGTAAAATTGGACCGCCTGCTGCTAATGAGTATGCTGTAGAGCCTGTTGGTGTTGAGATGATTAATCCATCAGAGCGTTGGGTGTAAACGAATTCTTTGTTAATAAAAACTTCAAACTCAATCATTTGCCCTAAGCCGCCTCGGCTAATTACCACATCATTGAGTGCTAAGTGGGGTAATCCTAAATCTTGGTTATCACGAACAATATTGGTTTCTAATAAAATACGGTCTTCGGGCAGAAATTTGCCTCGTAACATTTGCGCAATGTCTTCAACCATGGAAGAGTGAGGTACTTGGGTTAGAAATCCCAAACGACCTAAATTAATGCCAATTAAGGGGGTGCGGAAAGGTGCAATAATGCGTGCGACAGATAAGAATGTTCCATCGCCACCTAGTACTAAAACCACGTGACAGCATTTGCCTAATTCATTTTTTTGCACAACTTCGCAATCTTGGAAGCGGGGCATTTGTTCAAAATCTTGTATGCCACCATGATCCAAGAAAATATTAAGATTCTCTTGCAACAGGTAATCAAGCAGAGCATTGACGGCAGTATGAATATCTGGAGTATTGGGTCGTATGACGATACCAATATTTTGAAATTGACTGCTCATAAATGCTTAGCCTTTATTAGGGTGTTAAAACTATGCTGCGAATATAGCACTACCGCCATAAGTGAGCAAATAATTCTCTGGCTTTTTTGAATTTTGGTCCTATAACCATTTGGCAATAGGCTTGTTCTGAATGAGTTTGAAAGTAATGGTGATGCTCTGTTTCTGCTGGATAGAATGTTTGAGCTGGTTTGATTTCCGTTACTATTTTTTCAATGTATTCTATTTGAATTTGCTCAAGTATCTGTTGGGCTAATTGCTGCTGTTGTTCAGTATAATAATAAATACCAGAGCGGTATTGTGTGCCAATATCGTGCCCTTGGTGATTGAGTTCTGTGGGGTTGTGAATGGCAAAGAAGATGGCTAGTAATTCACTGTAAGTGATTTGCTCAGGATTAAATGTAATTTGGACAACTTCTGCATGATTGGTCAGCCCAGTGGATACTTCTTGGTATGTTGGGTTGATTGTATTGCCCATGCTATAACCTGATATTACTTTTTCTACACCTACTAATGATTCAAAGATGGCTTCTAAGCACCAAAAACAGCCTCCTGCAAACAATGCTTGTTCGGTTTTCATGTGTTCTTGCTCCGATAAATATTAATAAAATTAGGGTAGGGTTGCTATCGCTTCGGTTAGTTTCTGGAAAAACAATTCTGCTTGTACTTCTGTTATCCAGTTTGCATTTGGTGTTTTTTCTTGGGTATTCCACCAGTCAACAACACTTGCACCTTCTGTTAGCGTACTTTGGGTTTCGATGTCTACAAAACATTTTTTTCCAGTAAATAATTCAGGATAGACGGCATAGGCAATGGCACATGGGTCATGCAATGGACCACCTTCTAAACCAAATTTTTGGGTATCAAATCTTTCGTAACTTTGTAATAAGGTTGCTAGCCGGTTACCA
The DNA here is from genome assembly GCA_030150505.1 of Vitreoscilla sp. GTDB lineage: Bacteria > Pseudomonadota > Gammaproteobacteria > Burkholderiales > Neisseriaceae > JASLFS01. The sequence continues at coordinate 35,214 of JASLFS010000060.1, forward strand.
TTTTCATTGTTGATGGTTTTTAAGGCATCCATTCTTGGGGATGTAATGCAAGCTTTGTGTGTAACATCAAGTGGCAATATGGTTATTGGTGTGTTGCTATCTAAAACAATTTTAGCAGCATGTGGATCAACAAAAAAGTTAAATTCTGCTGCTGGTGTGATATTTCCTGCTTCAAAGTAGCAGCCACCCATAATAACAATCTCTTTTATGGCTTGTTTGCATTCTGGAGCCAGAGAAAATGCTTGTGCGATATTGGTTAATGGCCCGATTGCACAGAGTGTAATGCTATTTTTGGGTGCGTTTAGTAAGGTCTCTACTAAAAAAGGAACTGCGTGCAATCGTTGTAGTGGTGTGTGGGGTTTGTGTCGCTCTACGCCATCTAAACCATGTTTGCCATGCACATTTTCTGCTGTAATTAAATTTTTAATTAATGGCTTATCGGCACCGGAGAAAATAGGTGTGTCTTGAGTATTTGCCCAGTCACAAATGATGCGTGCATTTTCTTGTGTGTATTGAAGTGGAACGTTGCCAGCAACTGTTGTGATGGCTATAAGATTTAGTAGGTTTAGATTTTGTAATCCAATGGCCATTAAGATAGCAGCAGCATCATCTTGGCCAGGGTCGGTATCAATAATTAAGTTTATTTTTTGAGTCATAATATTTAAAACAGGGTAAAATGAATGTTTTTTAAAATTTGGTTTTGGTTATGCAGTTAATTCTTGCACCGATGCAAGGTTTGGTCGATGCTCCTATGAGGAATATGTTAACTCAAATTGGTGGATTTGATGAGTGTGTGAGTGAATTTGTTCGGATTACACATACAGTGCATTCTAAATCAACTTGGTTGAAACATGTCCCAGAATTAGAAAATCATACGTTAACACCTGCGGGTATTCCTTGTACTGTACAGATTTTAGGAAGTGATGCTGAAAATATGGCGTTAAACGCCTTGGAGGCTATTCGGTTTGGGGCAAAGAAGATAGATATTAATTTTGGTTGTCCCGCACCTACTGTTAATAAGCATCAGGGTGGGGCTGTTTTACTAAAGACTCCAGATAAAATCTTTGAAATTGTTAAAACCATTCGAAATAGGCTCCCTGAAAGCATTCCATTAACAGCTAAAATGCGATTGGGTTTTGAGCATAAAGATTTGGCTTTGGAATGTGCACAAGCCATTGAAAATGGTGGTGCTTGTCAATTGACTGTTCATGCTAGAACCAAAGTTGAAGGCTATACACCTCCTGCGCATTGGATTTGGGTTCGGAAAATTAAAGAAAATGTTGCTATTCCAGTGATTGCAAATGGGGATGTTTTTAATTTGCAAGATTACTTAGATATTAAAAATACTTCAGGTTGTGATAGCGTGATGCTTGGTCGTGGAGCTATTCGTCAGCCGGATTTAGCCAAACAAATTAAAGCATATGAAAGTGGTCATGCTCTTGAAGCATGGACATGGGCAGAGCTCTTACCTTGGATTCAGGTGTTTGTTGATTTATGTTGTCAGGTTGATGCCAACAGTAAATATCCCATTGCGAGATTGAAACAATGGTTGGGTATGTTAAAACTTAATTATTCAGAAGCTGGCTTGTTTTTTGAGACAATCCGACGCATAACCGATATTGAATCTATTCAATTGGCACTTAACAAAGAATTGCAGCAATATATATGAATGTTATTCAATCTTCTCAAAATGCCAAAATCAAACAATTGGCTAAATGGCTAACTCAGCGAAAATTTCGCCGTCAAGATAAAATGACAGTTCTTGAAGGCAATCATCTATTGTCGTCTTTGCTTAATAGTGGAGAGCAGCCTCAAGCTGTTTTTGTTCCTCAGAATAAATTAAATGATATTGAGGTGAGGGAATTATTAAATAGGCTCCCTGAACATAAAATATGGATGGTAGAAGATGCTATCTTGCAGAAAATAAGCACCTTGAATCAAGGTGAAGAAATTATGTCAATTTATGACATACCCAATCAAGATGCTTTGCCATTCAATGAAGATTGCGTGGTGTTGGAAAATGTACAAGATCCAGGCAATGTGGGAACCATTCTACGCAGTTGTTTGGCCAGTGGGGTGAGGTATATAGTATTGAGCGCTGATGCTGCTGATGTTTACTCACCAAAAGTTTTGCGAGCGGGAATGGGTGCTCATTTTCATTTGAATATGACAGTATGCAATGATTTATCTGAATTTTTAAAATCCTACAAAGGGCAGGTTCTTGTGACCAGTTTGTCTGAACCGAACAGTTCTTTGTATCAAGTCGATTTACAAAAAACAACTGCTTGGGTTGTTGGTAATGAAGGTGCTGGTGTCAGTGCTGGTATACAACAACTGGCAACAAGATGTATTAAAATTCCAATGGCAGGACAGACAGAGTCCTTAAATGTTGCCATGGCGACAACTGTGTGTTTGTTTGAGCAAATGCGCCAACGTTCTTATTAAAGGTTAAGTATGCAATTTACTGAAGAAAAACAGCAAGCATTAGAAAATATTTTATCTAACTATCAAAATAGTGATTCAATGCACATCGATGAAGTAAGAGGTTTCTTTACTGCAATGATGTCAGGTCCTGATGAAATGAATGTTGCTGATTGGATGGATGTTGTATTGGGTAGTGGTGAATACTCAGAAGAACAAAAATCTCAAGCTGTGACTTTGATTGAGGAAATGTTAGTTGATATTGAAGACGCATTGAATCAAAAAGATTTTGCTCAAAACAATATCTTGGTATCTCCAATTGATGGCGATGTTGTTGCAGGTATGCAGCTTTGGAGTAATGCATACTTATATGCTCTTGATATCGTGGCAACGGATTGGTTTGAATATGCAGATAATGATGAGGATTTTGAAGATTTATTCTATCCAGTGATGGCTTTAGGAGGTATTTACGAAGATGAAGGGATTGATTTTGATGAAAAAGAAATTAATCAATTTGTTCAAGAAACACCAGATACTATTCAATTAATCTTCAACTATTTGCATGCAAAGAAAAATAAACCTAAAACACAAAAACGAGATGGCGATAAGGTTGGTCGTAATGACATTTGCCCATGTGGTAGCGGTAAAAAACACAAAGCATGCTGCGGCAAAAACTAATGACTTTTAATAAAAAACACCTTGATTTAATGCAAGGTGTTTTTTTATGGGTTATTTACTTTGATTCTTAATACTCATTAAAACCGCTAAAATGAACATAATAGTCAGCGTGGCTGTTCCTCCGTAACTGACTAAAGGCAGAGGAACACCAACAACAGGAAGAATCCCACTAACCATTCCCATGTTCACAAAAGCATAACAGAAAAAAACCATGGTTAAGGCGCCAGCAAGAAGACGCTCATATGTTGTTCTAGCATGAGCTGAGATGTATAACCCGCGTCCTAAAATAATGAGATAAACAGAAACCAAAAGAATATTACCGATTAAACCAAATTCTTCACCAAATACTGCAAAAATAAAGTCAGTGGTGCTTTCCGGAATGTAATCTAAATGTGTTTGCGTGCCGTTGAGCCAACCTTTTCCCCATAAGCCACCTGAGCCAATTGCAATCGTTGACTGAATAATATGATAACCAGCACCTAGAGGATCTTTACTTGGATCCAGTAATGTTAAAACACGGGTTTTTTGGTAATCATGCATGCCGTATTGCCATAAGAGAGGTAAGGCTGCTCCAATACCAATGATGGCGGCAAAAATAATTCTCCAATATAAACCAGCAAAGAATATAACAAATACGCCAGAAGCTAGAATTAATGTAGCCGTACCTAAATCAGGCTGCTTTAAGATTAACAGTACGGGAACAATGGTAATGATTAATGCAAAAATATAGTGATACCACCTTGTGAAAGTTTCATGGCGTTGAAAATACCAAGCAACCATCATCGGAACAACAATTTTCATGATTTCTGATGGTTGAATTCGAGTAATACCAATATTCAGCCAGCGCTTTGAACCATTAACGCTTACCCCCATAACAGCAACGCCAATGAGTAAAACAACACCTAGGACATACAAGGGCATGGCAAAATTACTGAGTGTTTGGGGTTTGGTTCTAGCAACAATCCATAGCATGATGAAACCAACAATAGTATGAATGGTTTTATTTTGTAATTGATGAAATTGTTGCCCATCAGCGGAGTACAGTAGAAATAAACTCATGGTGTAAATCAATGCCATTGGGAAAAACAACCAAGCATCAATCGGACCTGTTAACTTATTCCAATAAATTTTGATTTGGCTATCAGGATGCATTTTATTTTCCCAATGGTTGAGGATTGTTACTAGGAGCCAAGCCCATTAAAGCTCTGCTTTCTAACGTATTGGCTGGGCTTTTTGCTGCTGAAGCTGTTGGGAGTTGTAACAGATAGTAGTCAACAAGTTGACGAGCCAATGGCGCTGCGCTTGCTCCCCAGCCACCATTTTCTACTAAAACGGCAACGGCAATTTTTGGGTTTTCAGCAGGGGCAAAAGCAATAAACCATGCATGATCTCGGTGTTGCTCTGCTAAGGCTGCTGCATTGTATGAACTACCTTGCTTAATCTGTACAACTTGAGCGGTACCCGTTTTGCCGCCCATACTATATTGTAAACCTTGTCCCATTCTCCAAGCAGTACCACCAGGTCGCAATACGCTAACCATAGAATTTTTGATGTATTCAAAATTATTTTTATGAAAAGGCGTTACTCTGCTAGGAGATGGTTCAATCAGCGTAACTTGCTGTGCCTCATGATTAATCAGTTGTTGAACCAAATGGGGTTTATAAACCGAACCATTATTTGCCAAAATCGCCGTTGCATGAGCCATTTGCAATGGAGTATAAGCGTTGTAGCCTTGTCCAATACTGATTGCAACCATGTCCGCACTATGCCATTCCCTAACAGATGGTTTAGATTTGCTAAAGCGTTTTTGTTTCCAATCTTTTGACGGCAAGATGCCAGAGTTCTCATGGCTTAAATCAATACCTGTTGGTGAGCCTAAGCCAAATTGGGCAAGTAGTGGGCTGGCTTTGTCAATGCCCATTTCATAGCCAATCTTATAAAAGAAAGTATCTGAAGAAACTTGAATTGCTCTCGATAGGTTGATATTGCCATGCCCATAGCGAGATGGTCCACGGAATTTATGAGTTGAACCTGGAATGCTCCAAGTGCCAGGAGCTGGGACGATGGTGTTTTGATTAAGCTGGCCACTTTCCAACATTGCCATGCCAATAAAAGGCTTGAAAACAGAGCCTGGAGGATAAACGCCTTGAATGGCACGATTAATCATTGGTTTTTGCCAATCATTATTAAGCGTATTCCAGGTTTTGGTATCAATGCCATCAATAAATAAATTGGGATCAAAACTGGGTTTAGAAACCAGAGCAATAATCCCACCATTTTGTGGGTTGATAGCAACCATTGCTCCGCGACGACCACCGAAAATTTCATCTGCTTTTTGTTGTACTCTAATATCTAGAGATAACTTTAAGGTCTGTCCTGCTTGTGGTTCAATGGTATTGAGAACACGAACAATATTGCCTAAAGAATCTTTTTCAACTTCTTGAATGCCTGGTGTGCCGTGCAGTTGTTCTTCGTAGTAGCTTTCTAAACCCAATTTCCCAATATGAGTTGTGCCCCTATATAAATTCTCACGGTTATTTTCTTTTAGATTGTCTTGATCCTTTTGGCTGATTCGCCCGATATAACCAATAATGTGAGCAAGTAGAGGGCCGTAAGGATATTCTCTAAAGGTGCGCGCATTGATTTCAACTCCTTTGAATCGATAGAGTTGAGCAGATAAACGGCTGGCTTCGTCAATTGAAAGTTTCAATTTTAAAGGGATGTTTTCATATTTCCGGCTTTCCATGCGGAATTTTTTAAAGCGTTTTAAATCACCTTCTGTAATTTCAACATATTGAGATAAGGCGGCAATGGTTTCATCAATAGAATGTTCAAGCTCACTGGGAATTACTTCTAAAGAATAGGCAGGATAATTTCTGGCTAAAACAACACCATTGGCATCGGTAATTTCGCCTCGCGTAGGAGGTGTTGGAATTAATGAAATACGATTGCTGGTTGCTCTTAATGCATAATCATTGTGACGAACGACTTGTAAGTAATAAAAGCGTCCAATTAGGATGGAAAAACAAACAAAAATAAGTAAAAAAGCAACAATTAAACGCAGCGGTAAATCTTGCTGCGTATTCATGGATTGCTGATTATTTTGATGATACTCGCGTTGTACTTTCATGTTTTAATGGCGCTTAAAGTTCACAAGACTAGAAATCAATTTATTGAAAATTGGCCAAATCAATGCAGCAATAAAAGCAGATAAAAATGGTAGCCAACCAATAAATTTATGGTCATAGAATAATCGAACCAAGCTCATAATCGCTTGATTGCCAAGTAGGGCGCCCAGTATTACTAGTGACTGTGTGCCGACATTGTAATATGCAATTCTAGCTTGTTGGCGAATAACAAAGAAACTGGTAATGCTGTATGCAAGAGCATGTTGACCAAGTGGCGTATTGAGTCCGATATCGACTAATAGACCAATGAGAAAAGCAACACCAAGACCAACTGTCCTTGGCTTATGAATGAGCCAAAATACCAATAACATGGAGCTGATTTCAGGGAGCCAAAAGAAATCTTTGGTTGGTAATGGCACTAAATCAATCAGCAAGGCTGTGAAGAAACTAAGAAAAATAAATCGGCGGGATACATTACCTAAAGAATCATCAAGGTTATTCATTTATTTCATTCTCATCAGTCGGCTTGATTAAACTTCTAGGAGCAAGGGGCAAAGCCAAAACATAATTAACTTTATCAATATTGGCGACTGGTTTTGTGTCGGCTTTGTAATAAGGTGAACCGACTGATTTTTTGGCTGACGTTACTTGGGCAACAGGAATTCCAGCTGGGTAAACATCATCAAGCCCTGATGTTACTAATAAATCCCCTGATTTTAAGTCTGCATCAGTTGGCATGTAACGTAACTCTAGATTTTGGACATTGCCATAAAGTAGAGTGCGTACACCGGTTCTGGTATTCATAACAGGAATGACTGATTGGGCATGAGTAGCAACTGAAATTTCAGCTGTGTATTTTTGTATGCTGATAATTTGCCCGATTAAACCTTGTTGGTCGATGACAGCTTGACCAAGTTGTAACTGAGCATTACTGCCTTTATTGATAAATAACTTGCCGGCTAAAGGATCCTGTCCAATGGCAATAACTTCAGCCATGACACCATTTTGGTGTTTTTTAGTTTTAATGTCGCTTAATAATTTAAGTTCATTGAGTTCTAATAGTAAATTATTGCGGTCATTTGCTGCATTTTGCAATAAGAGATTTTGCTGCTGTAGTGCTTGATTTTGTTTTTTTAACTTGATTTGATCCGTTGCATATAAACTTAGGCTGTCGTACCAAACGATGGGCTGATTAGCAACCCATTGGACGGGGTACAAAGCATTACGCAAAGTATTTTTAAGTTGTCCAACAATACTTAAGCGGTTATCTGCAATTAATAACAACGTAGCTAAAATGCAAAAACAAGCCAACTTGGTTGTTGGCTTGATTCTGTGATGAGTGAAATCAAGCGATTGTTCAGCCATGACATAACTAACTTAAAAAAATTAAGGATTAGGAACAAAAATAGAATTTAATTTACCAATCATTTCTAAGGCGCGACCAGAACCGCGTGCAACACAAGTTAAAGGCTCTTCAGCAATCATGACTGGTAAGCCAGTTTCTTCAGCCAATAAACGATCCAAGTCACGTAAAAGTGCTCCACCGCCAGTTAAAACCAAACCGCGATCAGCAATGTCTGCGCCTAGTTCTGGAGGAGTTTGTTCAAGTGCATTTTTAACGGCTTGAACAATTTGGTTTAGAGGTTCGGTAAGTGCTTCCAAAACTTCATTTGAAGTAATTGTAAATGCACGAGGGATGCCTTCTGCTAAATTGCGGCCTTTTACCTCAATTTCACGAACTTCTGCACCAGGGAAAGCTGAGCCAATGGCTTTTTTGATTTCTTCCGCAGTTGCTTCACCAATCAGCATGCCATAATTGCGGCGAACGTAATTAATAATGCCTTCATCAAAAGCATCGCCACCAACGCGAATAGAATGAGAATAAACCAAACCACTCAAAGATATTACGCCAACTTCTGTTGTTCCACCGCCAATATCTACCACCATTGAGCCCATTGGCTCTTCAATTGGTAAGCCAGCACCGATTGCAGCTGCCATTGGCTCTTCGATTAAGTTAACTGAAGAAGCACCAGCGGCTAAGGCAGAATCACGAATCGCTTTTCTTTCCACTTGAGTTGAACCACATGGTACGCAAATAACAATTCTAGGAGATGCAGCAAAACGACTGCTGGTTACTTGTTTTATAAATGATTTAAGCATTTTTTCAGTGACATTGAAGTCAGCTATAACACCATCTTTCATTGGGCGAATTGCCTGAATGGAACCAGGAGTGCGACCTAGCATTTTTTTGGCTTCAGTACCAACAGCTAAAATAGCTGTTTTATTTGCATTTGGATCGTTTTGAATGGCAACTACTGATGGCTCATCCAATACAATGTCTTTCCCCTTGCTGCAAATCACGGTATTGGCCGTGCCTAAGTCGATAGCTAAATCATTTGAAAAGTAACGTGTTAAAAAGCGAAACATCTGGTTTTCCTAAATTTATTCTTAAGATGGTTTTTAACGAAGAGATTATACCGTTATTTAATATGGGCCCTTTTAATATAGGGCTTTCTTAGTTAGTGGTACAATCACATATTGTTCTTGCCTGAAATAAGTTATAATTCTGTGACATGATTCAGGCATTTCGTCACGGAAACGCAATATGATACCTTAGATTGTCGTATTTGCTAACAAATTTTGAGGAAAAAAAATGGCTTTAACAAAAAATGACATTGAGAAATTAGCCAAGCTCTCTCGTTTATCATTGACTGAGCAAGAAGCAAACCAAGCCATCGAAGATTTGAGTAATATTTTTGCAATGGTTGAAAAAATGCAAGTTGTTGATACTACAAATGTTGAGCCGATGAGTCATCCACATGAATTGGCTTTACGTTTGCGAGAAGATAAAGTTATAGAAGTAGATCGCCATCAAGATTATCAGCAAATTGCTCCTGCAGTTTCAAGCGATTTATATTTGGTTCCTAAGGTTATTGAGTAATACATATTACTTATCTCCAATGAATATTTTAATGTACCTTAAATATTGCCTTATTAAGAATATCTATTTATGAAAAATTTAACGGTTAAAGCTTGTAGCGATTTGCTACAAAGTAAAGATATTTCAGCAACAGAGTTGGCTCAGGAATATCTTGCAGGCATTAATGAACACAATGCCAAAACAAATGGTTTTATTCAGCTAAACCAAGAGAAGACATTGGCCGAAGCCAAGTTGGCTGATGCAAAATTGGCATCAGGACAAGGAACTGTTCTAACAGGTGTTCCTATTGCATATAAAGATTTATTTTGCCATGAAGGCTGGCGTAGTGCTTGTTCTTCAAAAATGCTAGATAATTTTATTTCTCCATATACTGCAACAGTTATTCAAAGACTGAACCATCATGGCATGGTCACTTTGGGTCGAACGAACATGGATGAATTTGCCATGGGCTCAACAACTGAAAGTTCAGTTGATGGTGCTACATTAAATCCATGGAATGTTGAACATGTTCCGGGAGGATCTTCTGGTGGTTCTGCAGCAGTAGTAGCTGCTCGTTTGTCTCCAGCAGCATTAGGCAGTGATACTGGTGGCTCAATTCGTCAGCCAGCTTCTCATTGTGGCATTACAGGTTTAAAACCAACTTATGGCACTGTTTCTCGATTTGGTATGGTTGCATATGCTTCTAGTTTCGACCAAGCAGGACCAATGGCGCAAACTGCAGAAGACTGTGCTTTATTGTTAAATGCGATGGTTGGTTTTGATGAAAGAGATTCGACAAGTTTGGATCGTGAGCAAGAAGATTATACTCGTGACTTAAATAAACCATTAAATGGTTTAAAAGTAGGTTTGCCGAAAGAGTATTTTGCTGCTGGATTAGATGCAGATGTTGCTAAGAGCATTGATAATGCTGTTGTATTGCTAAAAAGTTTAGGCGCTGAAACTGTTGAAGTTTCTTTGCCGAAAACAGAGCTAACTATTCCTGCTTATTATGTATTGGCTTCTGCTGAGGCTAGTACTAACTTATCTCGTTATGATGGCGTTCGTTATGGTTATCGCACAGATAAATATGACGGCTTGGAAGAAATGTATTGCAAAACTCGTTCAGAAGGATTTGGCGAGGAAGTTAAGCGTCGTATTTTGATGGGTGCTTATGTATTGTCGCATGGATATTATGATGCTTATTATTTAAAGGCTCAAAAATTGCGTCGATTGGTGTCTGAAGATTTTCAAGCTGCTTTTGCTCAGTGTGATGTTATTTTAGGACCTGTTGCACCAACGGCTGCTCCTAAAATTGGTACTGCTTCTGATCCTGTACAAATGTACTTAGGCGATATTTATACCACCAGCGCAAACTTGGCGGGTTTACCAGCAATGAGCTTACCAGCTGGCATGAGTATTGAAGGATTGCCAATTGGGGTGCAATTGATTGGTGATTATTTTGCAGAAGCAAAATTGTTAAATGTCGCACATCAAATGCAGCAAAATAGTGATTGGCATACTAAAGTGCCTTTTGCTTTATAAGACGATTAATTGATTATTTAGATTGAGATAAAGAAAGACCAATATGAATTGGGAAACCGTAATCGGTCTTGAGGTGCATGTGCAGCTCAATACAAAATCAAAAATTTTTAGTGGTACTTCTGCACAATTCGGTGCAGTGCCTAATTCGCATGCGAGCTTAGTTGAGCTAGCCATGCCTGGTGCCTTGCCTGTCATGAATAAATCAGTCATTGAAAAGGCCATTAAATTGGGCTTGGCAATGAATTTTACGATTAATCAAAAGAATATTTTTGACCGTAAAAACTATTTTTATCCTGATTTGCCAAAAGGCTATCAAATTAGCCAAATGGATAAGCCAATCATTGAGCATGGGCAATTAGATATTGTTGTTGGCGATAATGTTCGTACTATTAATGTCACTCGTGCGCACATGGAAGAAGATGCGGGTAAATCAGTTCATGAAGGCATGGACGGTTTTACTGGTATTGACTTAAATAGAGCAGGGACACCTTTGTTAGAAGTTGTTTCAGAGCCAGAAATGAGCTCAGCAGCAGAAGCTGTTGCATATGCCAAAGCGTTACATTCTCTAGTAACGTGGCTAGATATCTGTGATGGTAATATGGCTGAAGGCTCTTTCAGGATTGATGCGAACGTATCTGTTCGTCCTCAAGGACAAAAAGAATTTGGTACCCGTTGTGAAATCAAAAACTTAAATTCTTTCCGTTTTCTTGAGCAAGCCATTAATTATGAAATTGAACGTCAAATTGAATTAATTGAAGATGGCGGCAAAGTGATTCAACAAACCCGTTTGTTTGATCCTGATAATGGTGAAACACGTGCTATGCGTTCAAAAGAAGACGCACATGATTACCGTTATTTCCCTGATCCTGATTTATTGCCAGTGCTTATTAGTGATGAGCAGATTGCTGAAATTAAATCACAAATGCCTGAATTGCCAAAAGACATGGCTAGCCGTTTTATTACCGAATATGAAGTCAGTGAATATGATGCTCATATTTTAACAAGTAATAGAGAAACCGCTGATTTCTTTGAGTTGGTAGCAAAAAATAGTGGTTTTGGTAAGTTATCTGCAAACTGGGTAATTGGTGACTTGGCTGCAGCTTTGAATAAGCATGAGCTAGATTTAGCTAATAGTCCTATTAATGCGTTGCGATTAGCGGGATTAATTGAAAAAATTGCGGATAACACATTATCAAGTAAGCTTGCTAAGCAAGTTTTTGAAGCCATGTGGGAGAGTGATTTAACAGCAGAAGCCATTATTGAACGTGATGGGCTAAAACAAATCACAGATACTGGTGCTATTGAAGCAATGATTGATGAAGTTTTGAGTAAAAATGAAAAATCAGTTGCTGAATATAAGGCTGGTAAAGAAAAGGCTTTAAATGCTTTGGTTGGTCAAGTGATGAAAGCAAGTAAAGGTAAAGCAAATCCAGCTCAAGTCCAAGAATTAATGAAAGCTAAATTAGTTTAATTTTCTGGGCATTGATTTAGGCTACTTATTCAGAGAAATAAGTAGCCTAATAAAAAAGGATAATCAATGAAATTACATTCATTAATTGGTTTGATGGCAGTTTTTGTTTTAAGTGCTTGTGGTTTTCATTTGCGAGGCATGGGTGGTGAAAGTAAACAACCTTTGCCTTTCAAAGAGTTTGCGATTGAATCTAGCGATGCCGGTATGTTAAGCGCAGTTAGAAATCAAGTTGTTAGCCAGCCTGATATGGCATTGGTAGAGCTAGCGGATGCAAAAGGTGTTATTAAAGTTTTACAAGCGCGGACGCAAAGAGAAGTCAGTGCTGTTAACTTAAGTGGATCGGCAATTGAATATTTGTTGATATTACAAGTTGATGCTCAAGTTTTGGTTGATGGTAAATTATTGCGTGAGAAGCCAATCACCGCAACGGTAAGACGTCATATGGATTATGCCAATACTGAAATTTTGGGTAAAAATGAAGAACAAGATCAATTGTGGGCAGATATGCGACAAGATGCTGCTAGCAATCTATTAAGACAGGTCCGTGTTTTGATTAATGAGCAGTCAGCATTGGCTGCACCAGCTGATCAGAGTCTAGATTCTAAATGAGTACGTTTAAAAAAATACTTAGCCAAGCACAGGAGCGCTTGGCTTCTTTTTATATTATTTATGGTGAAGAGGATTTATTGAGGATTGAGGCCATAGATGGCTTAAGACAAGCTTCAATAGTTCAAGGTTTTGATCAGAAAGAGCAGTTTTTTGTTGATAATTCACACTTTGATTGGAGCAAGGTTTTCGACTCCATGCAAAGTATGGGGTTGTTTGCAGAGAAAAAATTAATTGAAATTCATATTCCCAATGGTAAGCCTGGAAAAGAGGGCGGAGCTGCTTTACAAGAGATATTAAATTTATCTTGTGATGATGTGGTTGTTATTTTAATGCTACCGAAATTGGAGCGTGCTCAATTAAATACCGCATGGTTTAAAGCATGGCAAAAGCAAGCGCAAATTTATGATGCAAAAAGTATTACGGCAGAACAATTACCAAAATGGATTCAATCACGTTTGAGTGAATATCAGTTGCAGATTGATGCGAATGCTCTGTTATTGTTCGCCGAAAAGGTAGAAGGTAATTTGTTGGCTGCTAAGCAGGAAATTGATAAGTTATCTTTGTTGTTTCCAGCTAATACAGTATTGACACTGGCTAATGTACAGGAAGTGATTGCCAATGTTGCACGTTTTGATATCTTTCAGTTGGCAAGCGCATGGATGGAAGGCAATGCTGCAGCAACATATCGTTTAGTGGCTGGTTTGGAGCAAGAGGGTGATGAGCCTATTTTACCTTTGTGGGCGGTGAGCGAGGATATTCGCACTTTAATCAAATTAAAAGCGGGATTATCACAAGGTACTTCGCAGAAAGATTTGATACAGTCGCTGCGTCTATGGGGAGATAAACAGTATGCTGCCATGGCTGCTGCAAAACGGTTGAGCGTTTTACGTTTAATGGATGCATTACAATCCTGTGCTGTTGTTGATAGGCAAATTAAAGGCGCAGAAGATGGTCGAGCCTGGGCTACATTACAAAAATTGTTAATGGATTTATCAGTATGAGCCAGATTGATTCTTTTGATAAAAGAGTGCTTATTAAGAGTAATTGGCCTTTATGGCTCAAGATTTTATTGCCATATTCGACCTTAAGCCATGCAGTTAAGATATATAGAATTAATCGGATTATGTATCCAGTATCGCTTTTTAACGAAGAAAAAGTTTTGGTTAATCCAAATAGTTTGAAATTAAAAATTAAAAACTATTATTTTGTAGCCAGTCGAATGGGATTATTGCCGAAAGATTTTCGATTTGTCATTGTTAAATGGACTCATAAGAAATCTTCTAAATAAAGCTACTTGTAAGTTGATTATATTGCAGTGCAAAATAGAAGTTCAATGACTTTGTTTTCTTTTTGGGTACAATAGCTATTTGGTATATTAAGTTTTATCTGAGGAGAGTATCAAATGGTTTTTGAGTGGCTCACTCAATATCGCTCCAGTACCGGTCTAACTGCTTTTATTTCCCATCCTAGTTTTTATCAACATAATATGGGAGAAGGGCATCCGGAAGGACCTGAGCGGTTAGCAGCAATAAAAGATCAGCTTATGTCTGCCCAAATTTTTGATTATTTATATGAAGTTGAAGCAGATGAAGTGACTTCTGTTCAATTAGCACGAGTGCATCCTCCTCGCTATATTCAATATTTAGAATCAGTTGCTCCTGATGTAGGAACATATCGGGTAGATACCGATACAGCAATGAATAAAGGTACTTTAAAAGCAGCTAGATATGCAGCAGGTGCTGTTGTAAAAGCTGTTGATTTAGTGATGCAAGAAAAAGTACCCAATGCATTTTGTGCTGTTCGACCACCTGGCCATCATGCTGAAACGGATAAGGCCATGGGTTTCTGCTTTTTCAATAATGTTGCTATTGGCGTGATGCATGCTATTGCTGTTTATCATCTTAAAAGAGTGGTTGTGATTGATTTTGATATCCACCATGGCAATGGTACTGAAGAGATCTTCAAAGATGATCCTCGGGTAATGCTTTTATCCAGTTTTCAACATCCATTTTTTCCATATAGTGGTGATAAGCGGTTAGGAAGTAATCGGCATATTATTAATATTCCGATGCCATCAGGTACCACTGGTATAGAGTTTCGTGAAATGGTTGCTGATGCATGGTTTTACCAGATAGAACAGTTTAATCCTGAATTGATTTTTATTAGTGCGGGATTTGATGCTCATGTTGAAGATGAAATGGGTAATTTCGGATTGGTTGAAGCGGATTATAAGTGGATGACTGAGCATATACTGAGATTGGCACAGTTGCACTGTCACGGCAAAGTCATATCAGTGTTAGAAGGTGGGTATGATTTATCTTCTTTAGCAAGAAGTGTGGCAACTCATGTGAAAGTTTTAGCTGATAATTAAAACAATAGCCGTTTGGATTTAAACGGCTATTATTCAATTATTCTTGACCAACAGTGTATGCTAATCCGCAAGATTCTGGCCAAACAGGTTTAAAGCCATATTTTTCATAAAGATGGTAAGCATTACTATCAGCAGTTAGGCTGACATAACAAGATGTAGGCAGTGATTTTTTGATGTATTCATCAAGCTTTTGCATCACAGTTTTACCTAAGCCTCGTTTTTGATAAGCAGGTAAAACACAAATATCAACAACTTCGCAATAAAGTGCACCGTCACCAATTAATCTACCCATCCCAATAACTTGATTAGTTTCAATGTCCGTTAGAACAACGCAGCATAAAGATTGATTTAAACCTTTAGTTGCTGCTTCGAGGGTACGTTCTGGTAATCCGCAGCTTTCACGTAAATATAAGTAGATTTGTGGATCAATAATTTTGTATTCTGAAAGAATGCTCATGCTGGCTCCAGTTCTTTAGAGAGCGGTTATTCTAGCACTATTTTTATATTTTTTAGCTGAATGATATACTTTTAGTGGCGTAATTATAATGATTATAGATGGTGTTAATTTCATTATTTAAAGAAGTAAATAATTTTTATTATCATTTTTAATGATTATATTTAAATCATAGCTTGAATAGATAGAAAATTAAAGTGATTTTTAATCATGTAATTTAATTAATTTAGAGGAGATAATGAATGTCTAATAATTTTAAAGTGTTAAGTAATGAGTTTGTAGATGGACAATTATTGCCAGCTAATTTTCAGGCTGATCACCCTGAAGCAGCATCGCCTCAGCTAAGTTGGACAGGTATTCCTGTTGGAACAAAAAGTATTGCGGTAACAATGCATGATCCAGATGCACCCACAGGAGGAGCAGGTTGGTGGCATTGGATGGTGATTAATTTGCCTGCTGATTTAACTGAATTAGGGCATAATGCAGGGGAGATTGGTAATGCTAAATTGCCTAAAGAATCTCGTCAATTAAGAAATGATGGCGGTGAATATGCTTATGGTGGTTGCATGCCACCAGAGGGAGATGGGGCTCATCGCTATAATTTTACAATTTATGCATTGGATTGTGATGTTATTGATGTTCCTGAAGATGCAACGACATCTTTAACAGGATTTATGATTAATCATCATTGTATTGGTAAAACCACAATAACAGGTCGATATCAACGGTAAAAAAATGGCTGCAATATTAATTGCAGCCATTTTTTATTTAAAAATCAATATCGTTGATATATGAAGATAGTAGTTGTTTAAATTCATTTCTAATGCGGTTTAAAGCTAAATCGCTATCAGCTTCAAATCGTAACACCAAAACAGGGGTTGTATTGGATGCTCGAACTAAACCAAAACCATCTTTGTACTCAACACGAAGGCCGTCAATTTTACTGACATGAAGGGCATTCTCAAATTGAAGCTCTTCTTGTAATTGTTGAATTAACTGATGATTTTTACCTTCTTCATGCATGTTGATGTTGATTTCTGGCGTAGAAATAGCATTGGGTAAATTGTTTAGGGTTGATGTTGGATTATCAACTTTAGATAATATTTCTAATAAGCGAGCGCCAGCATACATGCCATCATCAAAGCCAAACCAGCGTTCTTTAAAGAATATATGACCGCTCATTTCACCTGCTAATAAGGCGCCAGTTTCTTTCATTTTAGCTTTAATCAGGCTGTGACCCGTTTTACTCATAATCGCTTCACCATGATGCTCCGCAATCCAATTGTTTAATAATCTTGTGGATTTAACATCATAAATGATTTTTGCATTGGGTTGGCGAGATAGGACATCAGCAGCAAACAACATGAGTTGACGGTCAGGCCAAATAATTTCACCATTTTGAGTAACAACGCCTAGACGGTCGCCATCACCATCAAAAGCCAGCCCAACATCAGCTTGTTCTTGTTCTACAGTTGAAATCAAATCTTGTAAGTTGGCAATTTTGGCAGGATCAGGATGATGATTTGGGAAATTACCATCAACTTCGCTGTATAGTTCAGTCACTTCGCAGCCTAAGGCTCGATATAAATCACCTGCAAATGCACCAGCAACACCATTACCACTATCAACAACAATTTTAAGAGGGCGGCTAAGCTTAATATCACCGGTGATAAATTTAAAGTAATCTGGTTGAATATCTACTTCTTTAATTGAGCCTGTTGATGGAAGAGTGAGGAACTCATCATTTTTAATGATTTGGTATAGGTTTTGAATGCTATCACCTGATAGCGTATCAAACCCAAGCATCATTTTAAAACCATTGTATTCTGGTGGATTGTGGCTCCCTGTAATCATAATGCCAGAGCCAGCAGCCAAAGTGTGAGCAGCAAAATAAAGCATTGGCGTTGTCACTTGACCAAGTAAAACAACATTTAAACCTGCTTGTGTTAATGTTTGACTCAATACTTGAGCCAGTTTTGGACCTGATAATCGGCCATCATATCCCAGTGCAATTGTTTTTAAATCTTTTTGAATAGCTTGGGTTACAATTGCTTGTCCAATCGCTTTCGTGCTTTCTTCGGTGATATTGTTATTAACAATGCCGCGAATATCATAAGATTTAAAAATTTCTGGTGCTATATTATTCATTGTTCATTAGCCATTGCTTGAGTTAGTTGTATTAATTCTAATTGCTTCGCTTGTGCTTTACCAGTATCAATGGCTTCTTTAGCCGCTTCAATACCATCTGCTAAAGTTGCAACGGTATTAGCACAGTAAATGGCTGCGCCCGCATTAAGAAGAACGATATCTCGACAAGGTCCTGATTCACCAGCTAAAACAGAATTCATTTTGTCTAAAGAATCCTGGGCAGTTAATGCTTGTAGGGGTTTTAAATCATCAATCATTTTTAATCCAAAATCTTGTGGCTTGATATCATAATTAATAATTTTATTATCTTTTAGCTCTGCAACGTGGGTTCTGCCTGTTAAGGTTATCTCATCCAAACCATCCCAACCATTTACAACCATGACATGTTGCTGTTTCATTTGTCGGCATACGTTGGCGATAATACCAACTAAATCTGGATGAAAAACGCCGATAAGTTGATTTTTTGCGCCTGCAGGATTGGTTAAAGGCCCTAGAATATTGAAAATTGTACGAACGCCCAATGCTTTGCGAACAGGTGCAACATATTTCATGGCAATATGGTGGTTAGGTGCAAACATAAACCCCAAGCCAATTTTATCAATACAACTAGCAACTTGTTCTGCATTTAAATTTAATGAAACGCCCATTTTTTCCATAATATCTGCTGCACCAGAAGAAGATGACACTGCTCTTCCGCCATGTTTAGCAATTTTAGAGCCTGCGGCAGAAGCAACAAACATAGCAGTCGATGAAATGTTAAAAGTATGGGCTTTATCGCCGCCAGTGCCAACTATATCAACTAAATTTTCTTTATTTTTAATTGGAACGGGTGTCGAAAATTCCTGCATAACACTTGCTGCTGCTGAAATTTCAGAAACTGTTTCTACTTTAATTCTTAAACCAATTAATAATGCTGAAATAACTTCAGGAGCAATGTTTCCTGACATAATTTCCCGCATAATAAATACCATTTCGTCATAAAATAATTCATTATTATCAATTAAACGATTTAACGCTTCTTGGGTCGTAATCATGTTATTCCTTTGTATTAGGCAATAAATTGCCTATGTGTATGTAATTTTTGTAACGTATGGATTAGAAATGAGTGTGCTAATTTTAAAATTAGCAATAGTAGAAATTAGGCGCAGGCGCGCCAATAGTTTGCCCAAGAAGAGAAAACTAGGTAGGTATTTTGCAGCTTAATAATTATGTAGTTTTGAAGCATTGGTTTCATTTGGTTAAAGCCATTTTAAGAGTACTTTTCATCAGTATTGTTTTTATGATGTATTTTTAGAAAGTTGTTTAACATATCATGGCCACGCTCAGTAAGCAAAGCTTCCGGATGAAATTGAATGCCTTCAATGTTAAATTGTGTGTGTTTTAGACCCATAATTTCACCATCTTCAGTCCAAGCAGTTACTTCCAATGTTTCAGGCAGCGTTTCTTTCTCAACGGCTAAACTATGGTATCGAGTTGCAGTAATTGGATTTGGCAGTTGAGAAAACACCCCAGAATCAGTATGAATAATAGGTGATGTCTTTCCGTGCATTAAGGATTTTGCACGAATAACTCGGCCACCAAATGCTTCACCAATTGCTTGATGTCCCAAGCAAATGCCTAAAATAGGTTTTTTTCCTGCAAAATGCAAAATAGCCTCAACAGAAATTCCTGCTTCTTTAGGAGAGCAAGGACCCGGTCCTATAACCAAATACTCGGGATTTAAATTTTCTATTTCATCACAAGTGATTTCATCATTGCGCTTCACAAGCACATCTTGTCCCAATTCAGAGAAATATTGGACTATGTTGTAAGTGAATGAGTCATAGTTATCTATCATTAATAACATATAGCGTTTATCCTTTTGATTTATAGTGTTATTGTGTATTTAAAGATTGTTTAGTACCCCCATATTGTAATGCATGGGATAATAAAAGTGGTTATAGAGGAGTCAATAAATCATGACATAAAAAATACTGAATTTCTATAGGAAAGATCCTAACATATTGCAATCAAGTAATATTACTTGATTGATATGTTCATTTGCCTCAGAAGAGTGAGTTAGGTTACTTGAGCTATATTTTTGTGTTCTGGTCAAGCAATACTGCACACTTTTAATTGAGAGTTTTCAAATGTAAATGGACTCATTCCATCATTGCTACTGTGTAACCTAGTCATGTTGTAATAACGAATGTAATTCGCTATTTTGGTTTGCAGTTGGTCTTCAGTCATCATTCGTGTTGGACCTAAACCTTCATGCTTCAAGCTACCAAAGAAGCGCTCTACAACAGCATTGTCATAGCAGCAACCAACATCGCCCATACTTGAGCGCATGCTTAATTGCTCAACTTTATCTTGAAACTCATCACTGGTGTATTGTGAGCCG
Source organism: Vitreoscilla sp. (assembly GCA_030150505.1). Taxonomy (GTDB): domain Bacteria; phylum Pseudomonadota; class Gammaproteobacteria; order Burkholderiales; family Neisseriaceae; genus JASLFS01. The sequence continues at coordinate 55,339 of JASLFS010000060.1, forward strand.
CGGTCGCTATGAAAGACACAACCATATTGAGGTTGGCGCAATGTATGTGTACTTGCTGGTCATTTTAACCGTCCTTTAGCTAGTAATCGTTCTATATTTACGATTAAGCCTGATGACTTAAGAAATATTTTACAATCCGATAAAGTTGTTGGCTCTCCAGCTGTGAAGGTGCAAGATGGAATGTATCGTAGAGTTGTTGATGTGGGTCGAACTATTGGAAATACAAGTTTAAATCATGGTGGTGGTAGTACTAGGCGGATTGAAATATTTACAGATAGAGCAGGTAATTTGATTACAACTTATCCTGTACCACGACCAAAATAAAAGGGTATTTAATAGGCAATATGCAGAAAGTATTATTTAATTATGCTTCCTTGGCGGATGTAGATGAGAACTTTAAAGACATTAATAGTTTTTATTTAGCCCTTATCGAGTTTGTAAAAAATAATAAGTATTTTTTTACAAATTCAATAAATGAGTTATGGGGGCTTGATGAGTTGATGAGATTGGATTGTAAGGATTATACGGTAGAATATTTGGGTTTTGATCTGATAGCAGAAAGAACCCATATACGTGAGAGTATTG
>JASLFS010000034.1 GCA_030150505.1 Vitreoscilla sp.
GGAAGCGGATGTTGGCTTTCATCAAGCTGTTGCAGAAGCTTCGCATAATATACTATTTGCCCAGTTTTCAGGCAGCCTATTAAGGGTTTTGCATTCACACACAAAAACCAACTTAGGCAATATGTTTTCCGTTGCGGATTTAAAAACAGAGCTTTCGACTCAACACCATGAAATTTTTATGGCCATTAAAAAACAGCAACCGAGCAAAGCCAGAAAAGTAGCGCAAGCGCATATTGATTTTATTGAGCGCTCATTGCAAACCTACCGTGATGTTTTACAAAGAGAATCCATCTCTCAAGCCATTGCTCAAAATGAATTACAGCACATAAAGCAAAATAGATAGTAACGTACTATTAAGTAATAAAATGAAGGAAACAAACATGCAAGAAAAAAGTGATTTGAACCAAGCGGAAGTACAAGCTCATATCGATGAAATACAAGCACTTTATCGTGAATGGAATGCTATTGTACCTAAGCTTAGAGAAGCACGCTTAGAATGGGATAAAGGCATGCAAATCATGGATAAATTATCAAAATTTTATTTTGGTGATCATTACATGAAATATTTAAATGCCATGGAAAATGGCATGGATATCGATCAAACGACCGAAGGCGAATACTGCATCATGGGTCAAGATACATTATGGGATGCCATGCATGAACAACATGATATGGCTTGGGCTTGGTTAAGAGCTGGAATGCTTATCGTTGACCCAAAAAATAACGGGTAATCAAACAAAAAAGGTGCCAGTTTTAACTTGGCACCTTTTATTTAATATCATTTAGGAATGGACATTACTTCGTGTAAATTTAGGTATTACTAAACGCCAAGATAAGCGTTTTAATGATATTTTTTGACCATATCTATTCAATTCAATGACTTCTATTTCTCCATTATCACCAACGGTAACAAATACCAGCCTGCCACTTTCAGTTTTAACCCAAATACCTTCTGGTGATATTGTGTTGTTTATCGTTAATACTGAGCCATCAGGAGCGTTAAGGAAAACAGATTTGTCGTATCGGCCACCATTTTTTACATCCACAGAAAGTAAGCTGGTTGCGCCTTCTATTGAACAAGTATCTACATTTTTTTTGTTAATAGGACCAATAGCTAGGAAATCCACTACCGCTTTATTCCTAATATTGGGTTGTTGAACGATTTTAAAACCTCGTTGTAATTCCAAGCGCCAGCCACGATGAATATCGTTGTCGATATTGTTGCTAGATACTTGTAATACCTCTTGATTTTCAGGTAAATCGTTATTTTTAGTAATGTTGTTTGTGATGCTTTGTGTTAGCAAATCTGTTGTTTCAAAAACGACTTCTTCCTTGCCTTTTTCAATCAAACCATAAGCATAGTTCTGCTCTTTGGGATTGTTTTCAGGCAAATCTGATTGCGTGAAGTAACGACCAGTACCAAAAGCCAAATATGTATTATTACCAATTTTATCTAAAGTAGGGGCTGAGGTAATAGGGCGTTTGTTATCAGTTTGGAACATCGCTTGATTTGAATAAGCCAAATGCCAACCTTGAGCATTGTGATTAATTCTCCATAACTTACCATCTAAATCACCAACATAAATTTGCGCAACTTGCCCTTGGCCATTTTCATGAACCAGTAACTCACCCACACCATTCACGCCCAAAGGAATTTTCCAATAGTTTTTATTTAGCTGCCATGATGTATTTTGTGGTTTGGTGACATCCAGTATGAAGACATAACCTTTGCCACTTTCACTATTATAACCACCGCTCACAATAGCAATAGGTTGGTTACTTGAGTTTTTGGACATCACAACTTTGGAAGTTGTTAAACCCAAATCATCATCATTTTGGTCAGAAAATTCCCATAAAATATTTTTTTCAGATGGGTTAGATAAATCGGTTATATCTAAAGCATAAACACTCTTATCACCACGACCTGTTGTGCCAATGAGCACAGATTTCATTTCTTGATTAATACAAACATCCGAGCTAACTGGCGAGCCATCATTTAAAAATTGATGCTCGTAATTGTTAGTAGCATAATCTTTCAACTTAGGCAGGGCAGAAGAAGGGATATAAGCCATTAATTCATGACCATCTTCATTAACAATATGCAACATGCCATCATTGGCAGCAAATGCCATGTAATCGCCACGTTGATTGGCTTTATCCCAATTGCTAAAACGGCAAACTCCCGAATTGGCTTTAGGGGGATGAATGGTATGGATAGTCGAATTGACAACCGTGCCCAAAATATTGGTTCTTTTTCTATAAAAATTCGTTACCTCAGAATCATCACTGCCACGAATGTAATTAATTAGCAATGGAGCTGTTTCATTCGAGACGCCTAATGAAGGCTGGAGTAATTTAGCATTTTTTTCTGCAAAAGAAACACCGGATTTATCAATACTGGAAAAGACTTTTCTATTTTGGTGTTTAAAACGGAAATCCTCCCATAAAATTTCGCTGAAGCGCCATTTAGAAGCAAAAGTTATTTCACCATTGTCTTGAACAACCATTTCTTTGGCTAAAACATCGCCCATCCATTCTTTGCCTTGCATATTTTGATAGGTCGATTGGAAAAATAAGAAAGGTTTACCAGTTGAAGAACTGATAATTCCATTATTATTGATACCATTTGTGCCCAAAGCTGTTTGAGATGGGTCATTTGCGGTTTCGAGTAAATTAAAAGACTTTTTTAATGCTTCTTGCATGAGGTCTGGTTGATTCGCTGGCGAGTAGTTGCGAGGAACACCTTTAGTAAATTCGGGTATGCTGGTTTCGCCAACGTGATCATCCGTCCAATCAAAGCGAGTTTCTGGCCATGGACCTGAACCATAAAAGCCACCATATTTCGCAGCTAAATAATAAGCATTTTGATTGTTTTTATAGCGATTTTTCTCAACGACATCAATAACAATAGTATTAACTATTTGTTTACCAGATAATTTATTTTCTTTAAATACTTTACCACTACGAATGTCATTAACGCGTGCCCAATAAGCTAATGCTGCTAAAGTTGCAGGAGCATTACTACTACCGACCGTCAGATTCCATTTAAAAGGATTGCCTTCTTGTTGCAAAATATCGATTAATAAATTTTTAACATTAATTTCTGTATCATTATAGGGAATCTCTGCATTACTTAAATCAATGCCCGCAGCAGCTTCCATACCTGGTAGAGAAACTTCTTGGTGGGTAAAAGTATCGCCAATCAATACAATACTGTTACTGCGGCAAATGTTTTCTTTACTGTTTTTTTCTTCAAGATTAACCAACAAAGGATCTTCCCAATTGGTAATAACAGGGAAGCCTTCTTTTTCTTTTTGAAGCGCATTTTTTGCAGTGGTATAAGGATCGCCCGCATGTCTCAAATACCGTAAGCTAGAATAATACAACTCAGCTGTTGGGTCGAAAAGTTTATATCCAGTTGTATCGCCAGCTTTATTAACATAGTTGATAACGCCACTATTGGTAACATTGGAGTTTTTTGCATCTTCTATATCAGGATTGACATAAAACTGTCCGGTTTTGGGGTTATATTCAGGGCCAGTTTTTACATTGATATTATTAGTATTATCTTGGTTAATGTATTTCATGCGACCACGTAAAATACCGCCTTTGGAATATCGATCACTGTTATCAAGGTAGCCAAAGATAGCAAAACGCATTTTTTTTGCATTTTCTTGCATTAACCCTTCAGGTTTGTAATTGTCACCATATCTAACGCAATTGCTTTCTAAAAAGCCTTGTTTGCAGACTTCTACAACGGTGGGCAAGGTCAGTATAGCTGGTGACTGCTCATCATCTTCATCGGCATATATATTTAATCTAAAATAAAGACGTTTGATTGCAAATTTAGGCAAATCAGATAAATAATGAGGAAGAATATTTTTTAATTCTTCTTTTGATAAATCAACATAACGGGTTCCAAAATAACCATTATTACCACCAGCAACACGAACGGAGCGCAGGTAAGTTTTATTAATCAGGTCGCCTTGCTCATAATTGCTTGGTTTATTATCATTATTACCAATACCATAAGCTCGGTTGCCCCCAGTTAAACTTTGGCGGTAAATATCGAGCCCGCTCATTATCGCCCAGTTTAAGAAGTTGCCACTATAATGGCTCTCTCCAGGGCATAAACCCACTTGGGTACCTTTGGTTATTGCTGGTTTGACAGGTGTAAAATGCTTACCATTTATATTTTCATAACACATTTCATTGTTATAATAACCGATAAACTTTCTACTTAAGTGTTGGGTATCAAACACTTTAATATCCGTATAAGCTCTACCAGCTGTTGGCGCCTCAATTGATAAATCGAGAATAACATTCGCACCATAATTAAGCGTAATGCCAGAAAGGGGGAAAGGAGAGAAATCTACACTGTCATTTTTGGCTGCGAGTGCTCCAGCACTGGTTAAAATGCCCAAAAACCCAAGACTAATATAGTTTAGAATGTATTTATTGTTCATTTTAAGAAATAGCCTATATAAATATGTCATTACCAATGCGCTTATTATAATGGAATTTAATATTTAATATAGTTATTTCAAATATTAAATGAATAGATGGTTTTTACTATATAAATGATTTTATATGAAAAACTGGATTGGGCATGCAATTTTGAAATAGGCTAAAAGCCGCGAATAAACAAAAAAAGGCCACCAATAAGGTGGCCTTTGCTCTTGATGTGTATTGTTGTTTTGTACAAGTATTTACTTGTATTTGGATATATGACTAAAACGTTTATATATAGTTCATATTTTAAGACGAATACCAAACGAAATATTGTTTTGAATCAACATATCTGAGCTACATGCATCGCAATAAAAAAACCGCCACGAGGGCGGTTTGGAAAAGAGATACTAAGTTAGTAGTAATTATTACTTGGATATTGTAAGGATTGCATAATTTGTAATGATTTTATTTTTACCAAGTTGGTTACCAATTTTTATGCTTTCATTCTATATGCATTTTGAATGAAAGTAAATTATCTTTTTATATTTTATGTTAATTAAATTACATATTTGATTTTTATCAAATAATTGCTGTTAGAAAGTCATCTGGATATTTCAGGGTTTAACTATTTTCCATTTAGTAAAAATAAGTTTTTTATATTTTAATAAAGTCATTTTTAGTAAATATTTTAATCACACAAATAGTGGAATTTTTTTATAATTTTATTTATGACATATATTTATTTGTGCTAGTATAAATTCATAGTTATCAACGACTCAGAGGTATAATATGGCATTAAAACCTGTGGAAAAATTAATTGTTGGTATGTTGTGCGATTTATCGAAAGATCGAACTGAGCGCATTATCAATTATCCATTAATTGAAACAATGCTAATCAAAGATCAAGCATGGGAAGTTGATTGGGATGCTTTTATAAATGGCATTAGTGGGCATGATATTAAAAAATCAAGATTAGTCGTTGAAATTTTAGATATGTGCATGGTTATATGTGAGTCCTATCACTATTTAAGCGATGAAGATCAAGAAGAATTTATGATATTTAATGATGGGCAACCATTTATTTTCTATGGATTTTGTCCTAATTTAGAGCGTGAGTATTATGAGCTAGAACAATTGTATTTATACAGCAGTGAGTATTATCAACCATTAAGGCATCCTGATGGCATTGGTGGAAATGGATTAAAGCTTCCTCGGTATTTGAGAATATTGCGTACTTATAAAAAGCTATTATCTAAATCCTCAAGTCTAAAAAGAATAACCAAAAATGGTTTAATTGAAATTATATCTGTTTAAAAACTGATTCTTCATTTATTTTTTGCATTACACTTAGCTTAATTGATATTTTTACAAAAGGGTTGTTTATGCTTAAAGCCATTGTAATTCCTATTTTTGCTATAGCAGTATTAACCGCATGTTCAACAACAGTTGGTTTGGCTAATCCTGCAAGTGTCTTTTGCGAAGAACAGGGTGGGGTAAGTTTACGAAAAACATATATGGATGGTAATGAATATGCGATTTGTAGGCTAAAAAATGGAACTGAGGTTGAGGAATGGGATTATTTCCGAGAAAACCATCTTGAAAAGGAGCTTAAGCAGCATCCTGAGAAATAATGAAATTGATCATAAAGATTTTGAACTTAATGATAATAACGTCTTATAAAATAGGGCGTTATTTTTTTGTAAAGAAACAAGCCCTTTATTCCTCTAATAGCATATAGATTAAATCCCATTCTGGGCATGGATAGCCCATATTGGTTAAGGCTGCACTAATTTGCCCTCGGTGATGAGTACCATGATTAAATACATGCAACAAAGTGGGGCCGTAAGGTACGGTTATTGGCTGGCCAGCTGATGAAGTGTAGATTAGTTTTTCATTCAATAAGTTCTCATCGAGCCTTTCAAGAAAACCATTCCAATTTTTTGATTTATCTAATAGCTGCTGAATCAGGTTCAATCGATTGGGCTCAATGATTGTATTGAGTGCCATAATCGGTGATATGCTTTCAGAGAACCTAGGGAACCAAAGATAATGTTCGGCAATGAGTATGTGGTTGAGGGTGTTTGAAATGCTGTTAAAAAACAAACCTGAATCTTTTGTAAAATCAGTCTCGCTAACTAGGCGAAGTGATTCACTGAGCTTATGCGTTGCCCAGACATTATATTTAGCCAGTAGTTTTAAAGTGTGAATATCCATTGGTTCAGTATACTCAGTTTTCTTATTATTACTAAAGCATTATTTTTATTTGGACTATTAAAAATTTTAATTAAATATCATCAAAGTAATTGCAATAAATTACATCGGCCTTAATATTTAAAATATGGGTATAAAAATAAGTAAGTGTATTATTTAAATAAAAAAATAAAAACATATTATTCATATACTTAAATTTAATTATTTAAGTATGTTTTTTTACAAAAATTGACATTGACATAATATTTTGAATGTAGTTAAAATTCGTGCCTATTTTTGATGAGAAGTTATTTTTTATT
>JASLFS010000049.1 GCA_030150505.1 Vitreoscilla sp.
ACAAGCAGTTTCAGATAGCCATTCGATTCGTCGCAGTGCTTTGAATCAACGCATTCCATTGTACACAACCTTAGCAGGTGGTGAAGCGGTGAGTGAAGGTGTGAAAAGTATTGCTGGCACTGAAGTTTATTCAGTTCAAGAACTACATGAACAACTAAACAGTAAAAAATAAGCTGTTTTTGTGAAGAGGCTCCCTGAAAGGGGAGCTTTTTTTATGGTTTATTAAAGATAATTGGGTTAAAAACAGCTTTTCTAAGTCATTTACTCCCAACAAAAAAGGCCTTTATCAACAATGATAAAGGCCTTTTTTCGGTAATGATTTTTAAATATCAAGTGCCAGCTTAGTGCCAGCTAGAATAGCACGTTTAGCATCTAGCTCAGCTGCTACATCGGCGCCGCCAATGATGTGAACAGGTTTACCTAACGATTCACAGCTTTCTTTTAAAGCACGATTCGGTTCTTGTCCCGCACAAATGATCACATTATCCACAGCCAAAACTTCTTGAGAGCCATCTCGTTCAATATGCAAACCAGCATCGTCAATTTTCAAATAACTAACGCCGCCCATCATATTCACACCTTTGGATTTTAGGCTTAAGCGATGAATCCAACCGGTTGTTTTGCCTAACTTACGACCTACCATGCCATCTTTTCGCTGTAGTAAATAAATTTGGCGAATGGATTTAGGCAAATTGGGTTTTGTGCTAATCAATCCACCACGATTTTCCAAACTGGCATCAATATTCCAATCCTTCTGGAACTCTTTTGGCGTTACTTCATGCAAGTTATCTTGCTCACTTAGATACTCTGCAGTATCAAAACCAATGCCACCAGCACCGATAATGGCAACTGATTGTCCAACGGTTTTCTTATCTCGCAAAACATCCAAATAGTTTAAAACTTTAGGATGGTTAATGCCTTCTAGTTCAATTGTTCTTGGTGTAATACCCGTTGCTAAAACGATTTCATCAAAGTTAGCTAAATCAGCTGAATTAACTATTTTTCCCAATTGCATTGATACTTTTAGCTCAGATAATACATGGTTAAAGTAGCGTAAAGTTTCATTGAATTCATGTTTGCCAGCAATGCCTTTAGCCACATTCAACTGTCCACCAATCGCCTCATTAGCATCAAATAAAGTGATTTGATGACCACGCTCGCTGGCAACTTTTGTAAATGCCATGCCAGCAGGGCCAGCACCAATCACAGCAATGTTTTTAACCTGTTTTGCTGGTGTTTGAATCAATTGTTTTTCATGGCATGCAAATGGATTGACCAAACAAGAGGTTAGCTTGCCATCAAAAATATGGTCTAAACAAGCTTGATTACAGCCAATGCAAGTATTAATTTTTTCATCTTGCTTTGCAATGGCTTTATTAACCCATTCAGGATCAGCCAAAAATGGACGAGCCAAACACACCGCATCCGCTTCGCCAGAACTTAAAATTTGCTCAGCAACATCCGGCATGTTGATACGATTGGTTGCGACAACAGGAAGTTTGCTAATGGCTTTTAACTTGCCCGTAAATTCAGTAAATGCTGCTCTGGGTACAGAAGTGGCAATGGTTGGAATTCTTGCTTCATGCCAGCCGATGCCCGTATTAAATACATCAGCACCAGCAGCGGTAATTTTTTGCGCGAGAATTTCATTCTCTTCCCATGTGGAACCATTATCAATTAAATCTAGCAATGAAATGCGGTAAATGATTAGGAAATCTTCCCCAAGTGCTTGGCGAATGCCATCCACAATTTCCACCGCAAAACGATGGCGATTTTCTAAACTACCGCCATATTCATCATCACGCTGATTGGTTGCAGGGGCAATAAATTGGTTAATCAAATAACCCTCACTGCCCATGACTTCAACGCCATCATAACCAGCTTCTTTGGCTAGTTTTGCGCATTGAATATAATCTTGTACGGTTTGTTTAACTTCTTCCGTTGTTAGCGCACGAGGTTTAGCAGGATTAATCGGCGCTTGAATGGCACTTGGTGCGACAGGTTTTCTGCTAATGGCATATCGTCCAGTATGTAAAATTTGTAAACAAATTTTTGCATCATGCTCATGAACAGCACTGGTAACTATTTGATGCCAAGCCACTTCTTCAGCATTGGTTAGTTTTGCGCCATCCTCCACAACAGCGCCCTCAGCATTCGGTGCAATACCACCTGTAATAATTAAAGCAACGCCACCTTTGGCACGTTCGGCATAAAAAGCAGCCAGATGTTCGGCACCTTGTGGATGTTCCTCAAAGCCAGTATGCATTGAGCCCATTAAAACACGGTTTCTTAAAGTATGATGTTTCAATACCAATGGTTGTGCTAATAAAGACATTTTGGTTCCTTTGCTGAAGCGAAAAACATTATTTATTTAGACGACTGTCGTTTTTGCGCAAATTGTTGTAGAGCAGCTGATAAACGCGGGTGATGACTCACTTTTTTGGCTGCTTGATTAAAACTATCCAAAGCATCATCACTAATCGTAATATTCTTATTTTTAGGGATTGGAGTCAGTTTAGGTCTGATTCTAACGTGAATACTTTGTATATTGGAATCAATAGATTGGAGTTCTTGCACTAAGTTTGGCAATATCATGCGTAAACGATTGGCAACTAAATTGTTTTCCACATCCAGCAACAAGCATTGCTGCTCATTAATGCAAGCGACATAGCAAAAATTGGCAAGATTTCTGGGTAAAAGTCGGCGAACTTCTTGCTGAAGAGCAAGCCAGCGGTGGCTTTGTTGAATCAAATTTTTTAATTGGTGATTTTTTTTGGTCCAGCGGTTTAAAAACATGTCTTGCAGTCCAATATAATATGTAAAGATATTTCAGCAGAAAATAAGCAAAGTACAACGAAGCCACAGATAAAAGTCAACTACTTGTTAATTATCTGATAGAAACGCGTTGCTATGTGTGACGCATGTTTCTTGCTTGTGCTAGAATCGAACCATTATTTTTTATGCCTAAATGATTATAAAAAAGGGCTTAGGATTACTATGTTAACGCAAATAGCAAAGAAAATCTTTGGTAGTCGGAATGACCGATTGCTAAAACAGTATCGGAAAGTTGTTGCACAAATTAATGCGCTAGAAGACGGCTTACAAAAGCTGAGCGATGAAGAGTTGCAAGCTAAGACAAATGAATTTAAAGAAAAAATTAATAACGGCGCAACAGTTGATGATATTTTAGTAGAAGCTTTTGCTGTTTGTCGTGAAGCATCACGCCGAGCTTTAGGCATGCGTCATTTTGATGTGCAGCTTATCGGCGGCATGGTTTTAAATGATGGCAAAATTGCCGAAATGAGAACCGGCGAAGGTAAAACATTAGTTGCGACTTTGCCAGTATATCTGAACGCACTAACAGGAAAAGGCGTTCACGTTGTGACAGTGAATGACTACTTAGCCAAGCGTGATGCCGAAATCATGAGCAAGTTATATAACTTCCTTGGTTTAAGTGTTGGTGTTGCTGTTAGCGATATGCACACATTAGATAAGCAAGCAGCATATGCTTCAGATATTACATACGGTACCAATAACGAATTTGGTTTTGATTACTTGCGTGACAATATGGTTGGCTCTCAATCAGAACGTGTTCAGCGCGAGCTAAACTTTGCAGTGGTCGATGAAGTAGACTCAATTTTGATTGACGAAGCAAGAACACCATTGATTATTTCAGGGCAAGCTGATGACAACGTCAACTTATATGAAATTATCAACCAAGTGCCAGCGCAGCTAATTCGACAAGAGGAAGAAGAAGGCGAAGGCGATTATTGGGTTGATGAAAAAAATCATACCGTATTGTTAAGCGAAGAAGGGCACGAGCACGCAGAAGAAATTCTACAAGAACTTGGCCTGCTATCGGTTGGCGATTCTTTGTATTCGGCTAGCAATATTATGTTGATGCACCATTTAATGGCTGCATTGCGTGCGCATAGCTTGTTTGTAAAAGACCAGCATTATGTAATTCAAGGCGGCGAAATCGTCATTGTTGACGAATTTACAGGCCGTTTAATGTCAGGTCGCCGTTGGTCAGATGGCTTACATCAAGCAGTAGAAGCCAAAGAAGGCGTGGAAATCAAAAAAGAAAACCAAACCTTAGCATCCATTACTTTCCAAAATTACTTCCGTTTGTACGCGAAATTGTCAGGCATGACAGGTACAGCAGATACAGAAGCATTCGAGTTCCAAAGCATTTATGGCTTGGAAACCGTTATTATCCCAACCAATCGCCCAATGCAGCGTAAAGATACTAACGATCAAATTTTCAGAACAACTGAAGAAAAATTTGATGCAGTGATTGCCGATATTAAAGAGCGAAATGCCAACGGTCAGCCTATTTTGGTGGGTACAACCAGCATTGAAAACTCTGAGCTTATCTCTGAACTATTGGACAACGCAGGCTTAAAACACAATGTATTAAACGCCAAAGAGCACGAGCGTGAAGCAGATATCGTTGCACAAGCTGGTAAGCCAGGCATGATTACAGTTGCAACCAATATGGCTGGTCGTGGTACTGATATTGTTTTGGGTGGTAACCTTTCTAGCGATATCCAAGCTATAGAAATGGATGAAGAGTTAACAGAAGAGGCAAAACAAGCCAAAATTGCCGAATTAAAGGCAGAATGGCAAAAAGTGCATGACCAAGTTTTAGAAAATGGCGGATTGCACATTATTGGTACAGAGCGCCATGAAAGCCGCCGTATTGATAACCAATTGCGTGGTCGTGCTGGCCGTCAAGGCGATGCAGGTTCGAGCCGATTCTACTTATCATTTGACGATTCACTCTTGCGCTTATTTGCATTAGACCGAGCAAAAGGACTGCTGGACAGATTGGCTCCAGAAAAAGGTGTGGCCATTGAGCATTCGCTATTAACTCGCCAAATTGAAGGTGCGCAGCGCAAAGTAGAAGGCCGCAACTTTGATATTCGTAAGCAATTATTAGAATATGATGATGTTGCCAATGATCAGCGTAAAGTGATTTACCAACGTCGCAAAGAGATTCTTGAAAATGAAGATATCTCAGTACTTATT
>JASLFS010000064.1 GCA_030150505.1 Vitreoscilla sp.
TGAAGTTTACACAATTGATGACGTTATTCTGGTTGATACTTCTTACGTTTTTATTCACCTTCACCTAAGAGCTTCATACCTATGGAGTCCACAAGTAGATGCAGCCATCATTACTTTTTTGATGGCTAATTTGAATATCAATATACTTTTGACTTCTACAAAGAGTGGAGTAATCTGGCGCTGTCCAATTTTATCCGCAAAGTTTAATCAGGCTTTTCACAAAGCCAGTGACCATGCGTAAAGACAGACGAAATAAGGATTTAATCATTAAGCAGCATTGGATGGCTGTGTCGGAATAAGCTTGATTTCGACCATGCCTGCCTTGTGGCTGCACATACCATTGAGTTTTCAGATCAAACCAAATTGTTAGATTACCACGATTGATCAAAGCGCGATTGTAGGATGACCAATTGGTTATACAATAAATTTTAGGCGTAGGCTTATTCATTTGCGAATTATATTGCCGAATAAGACTTTATCGGTAGGTTTGTGCAACAAAGCCCAATCTGACATAAAAAGTTGACCAAGAAATACCAGTCAATCACTTAAATTGAATATCTGGAAGGTGTTGAAGATCAATATATTTCATCATTGAATTATGAACGAAATTGGTAAAATATTCTGATTCAAAAAAAACCATTAAATGATCTTTTTTTGATTTATGAAAGAGACCTACTATAAATCTTAGAAAACCTACTTACCCACCAAAAAATTAAATTGTTAAAAAAGTACATCAAAAAAATTACATACCATCCTCTCACTTTATTGTATAAATTATTATTCAAAGATATTTTTTTTAAAATTATATGTTCCCAAACACACACTTATATAAAAATTATTAAAAAAATATCAATATATAAAAAAACAATATCAATATCTTTAAATTATATATTTAAAAATACAGAAAACTAATTAAAAAAAATTATTTTAATAGTAAAGCATAAAATTATTATATTTAGCGCAATTAAGGAGTTCTATATGATTAAAATTGCAGTAAATATATCGAATATTGAAAAGAAGTTTAAGACCAAAGATGGTCAGTTTAAAGCTGTGAATAATGTCTCTATGCAAGTTTTTGATGGTGATATTTACGGCGTAATCGGCTTTAGTGGTGCGGGTAAATCAACATTACTCAGAATGATCAATTTACTTGAAGAACCAGATCACGGTGATATCAAAATTTTTGATAAATCTCTAATTAAACTATCAAAAAAAGAATTGCTTCAACAGCGTAAAAGTATTGGCATGATTTTCCAACATTTTAATTTACTGCAAAATAAAACAGCTCTTGAAAATGTTGAATTACCACTTGAATTTTCTGGAGTTTCACGAAAAGAAAGAAAAGTCAGAGCCTTAGAATGTCTCAAAATTGTTGATTTAGCGGAAAAAAAAGATGCCTATCCAGCAAAATTAAGCGGTGGGCAAAAACAACGTGTTGCGATTGCACGGGCAATTTCCTCTCAACCCAAAATTCTTTTATGCGATGAGCCAACCTCAGCTGTTGACCCTCAAACCAAGCAAACAATTTTGGAATATTTGAAAAAAATTAATCAACAATTGGGAATAACGATCATTATCGTAACTCATGAGATGCAGTTAATTCATGAAATTTGTAATAAAGTTTCCGTAATGGAAAATGGCGAAATCGTTGAATCTTTTGATTTAAAGAACTTAGATATTATTGAACCAAAATCATTAATATCCAAAATATTATTTAATGAGTTGAAACAAGATAAATCGGAGATTAAATATGCTTGATTCTATTATTCCCGTTTTACCTGAGATTCAAAAAGCATTATTTGAAACATTATATATGGTTTCCACCACGGTATTACTTGGTGTCATTTTTGGAAGTATTGTTGGGACATTACTCTATATCACGAGAGATGGTTCTTTTGCACAAAATAGAATTGCAAACTCCATTTTAAACTCAGTTGTGAGTTTTATCCGCTCATTTCCATTTTTAATTTTAGCCATCTGTGTTGTTCCATTAAGTAGATTCATCGTAGGTACTTCAATTGGCACGAGTGCTGCCATTGTACCTTTAACAATCAGCTGTATTCCTTACTTTGCAAGATTTGTTGAGTCTGCGCTTTTAGAAGTTAACCGTGGTGTCATTGAAGCAGTCCAAGCAATGGGGGCAACCAAATTCCAAATCGTGACCAAAGTACTTTTTTCTGAAGCAAGATCAAATATTGCAAGCGCCATCACTATCGTCACGATTAGCTATTTTTCATACTCAACTATTGTTGGAATTGTTGGTGGTGGCGGCATTGGTGATTTTGCAATTCGATATGGCTTCTACCGTTTTGAAACAGATATTTTAATTTTCACCGTAGCGATCATTATCATCATTGTTCAAGCTATTCAATTTACAGGCAATTTTTTCGTCAAATTTCTCGATAAAAGGATTTAAAAGGTTCTATTCATGTCTAAATATTCCACCACAGCCTTCAGCACAATGACCCTAACAGCAATCCTCGCACTAAGCGGATGCTCGCAAAGTAAAGAAGCAAAACCAACCGATACAGCACAAAAAACAGCTGAAGAAGTTGTCACAATTGTTGCGACCGATACAAAACCGTATTCAAGTTTAATGGAACAAGCAAAGCAGGATTTGAAAAAGCAAAATGTAGATTTGCAAATTACCTATATGACTGATCCTTTAAGTATCAATCGTGTTGTGGCTGAAAAACAATATGATCTTAATTATTATCAACATGAAGCCTATTTAGATTCTGTACGATTTAAGAATAAATGGGATTTACAGCCAATTTCTTATACCTTTAATACGATTTTTGGTGGTTATTCGAGTAAATACAAGTCTATTGATCAATTACCAAATGGTGCAACAATTACAGTACCAGGTGATCCTGCAAATAATGCACGTGCATTAGTTCTTCTTGCCGATTCAAAGTTAATTACATTGAAACCTCATGCAATTGATTACCAAGTTAGTCAGCGTGATATAGCCTCTAACCCTAAAAATTTCAAAATTGTTGAAGTAGAACAACCAATGTTACCTACGGCTTATAAAGATTCTGATCTAACAGTAATTACAGGGGTTTATGCTGACCGCGCCGGTTTAATTCCTAATCGTGATGCCTTAATTCGCGATAAGGCTGCAAAAAAATGGACAGCCGTGTTGGTTGGAAATTCTGAGTCAATTAAAAAACCAAGTGTAATCAAAGTTCAACAATATTTTGATTCAAAACCTGCTTATGACTTTATTAAGCAAAATTACAGTGATTTTGTGATTTGGGATAAAAATAATTGAGGTAAATATGTCTAAGAAACAAATACATTTCAATGCCTTTGAAATGAACACCATAAACCATATGGCACATGGCTTATGGGCACATCCTGATGATCAACGAATTACTTATAAAACCGCTGACTATTGGGTTAATCTGGCTCAACTCTTAGAAAAAGGCTTATTCGATGCAATATTCTTAGCAGATATTGGCGGTGTTTACGAACCTTATGGGGGATCTTATAAAGCTGCGGTAAAGCGTGGCATGCAATCTCCGATTAATGATCCTTTTATTAATGTTGGTTTGATGTTGGGTGTGACAAAACACTTAGGTTTTGCCGTAAGCGCCTCCACAAGCTATGAAGATCCTTATAATTTAACACGTCGTTTTTCCACGATAGATCATTTGTCCAATGGTCGAGTTGCATGGAATGTTGTAACTTCAGCACTCGAATCTGCGGCCTTGAATCATGGGCACGATGCAATTATTCCTCATGATCAACGTTATGAAATTGCAGATGAGTTTTTAGACGTATGTTACAAACTTTGGGAACGTAGTTGGGAAGATGATGCTGTCAAAGCAGACCGTAAAAACCACATCTATTCTGATCCAGATAAAGTACATACCATTGATCATGAAGGACAATATTTTAAAGTCCGTGGTCCTCATTCATGTGAGCCCTCGATTCAACGAACACCCGTCATTTTTCAGGCAGGCACTTCTACAACTGGCAAAAAGTTTGCTGCAAAACATGCTGAAGGGGTTTTTGTTGGTGGGCAAGAGCCAGAAAAAATCCGCCAAACTGTTGAAAGTATCCGTCAAGCAGTTGTTGAAAATGGTCGATTAGAAACAGAGATTAAATTATTTGGTTCCCTCACGATTATTGTGGGCAAATCACAGGAAGAAGTTCAGGAAAAATTAGCTGATTTTGACCAATATTTTTTACCCGAAGCTTCATTTATTCAATTTTCAGGCAGTACAGGCATTGATTTAAGTGCTTTACCTGATGATGAAATCTTTGGTCAGAGACATTCCGAAGGCAATCAATCAACAGCTCAAATTTATAGCCATAAAACCGCCTATACAGTTCGTAATGTGAAAGAAGAACTTTCTAAATTTGGCGCAAGAACGATTTTGGTAACAGGTACACCTGAAGAAGTCGCTGATCAAATTGAAGAGTTAGTCGATTATACAGGTTTGGATGGTTTCAATATTTATCAAGCAATTACACCAGCAACATTAAGAGATGTTGTAGAACTGGTGATACCTGAATTACAAAAACGTGGTCGTTATCGTACCGAGTATACCGATAGTTCATTTAGAAATCGTTTGTTTAAAGATGGTGACAAAATCTCAAAACGTCACATCGCAAACCAACAACATATTGAGGTTTAAAGCATGACTGCATTAATTCAGCTAAATCGTACAGCAGTACATCAAAAATATCGTTTTGTAGAAAGTCAGGAATTTCAAGATTATTTAAAATTTTTAGCAGTTGATGCTGCTGAACGATTACAACAAGGGGGCGAAGGTCCTTATAAAGCAGTTGAACAATTTAAAAAACTCAAATTTGGTACGCTACGCTTGCCCATCGAATTAGGTGGGAAAGGGATTAACGTTGAAGAGTTATTCAAAGTACTTATCGATTTAGCGCAATATGATAGTGATTTACCGCAAATTCTTCGTGCACATTTTCAATTTTCAGAAGAAGTCTTACGTTCAGACAATCAAACGTTTAAAGATTATTGGGTATCCGAAATTTTGGCAGGAAAAATCGTAGGAAATGCCTATACCGAGCCTGCAGGACAAGAAGTCTTGGGCGATGGACAATATCATACGAAATTGAAAAAAATTGAAGATGGTGTATTTGAAATCAGTGGAACCAAAATTTTTTCAACAGGTACACTCTATTCAGATTATGTTGCAGTAAGAGTGAACGATGATACTGGCGCAAACTTATCGGTCATTATTCCTGTAGATCGTGAAGGAGTTGAAAGAATTGATGATTGGGATGGTATTGGTCAACGCTATACAGCGAGTGGTACAACTATTTTTACACAAGTAAAAGTCTACCCTCATGAAAAAAATGATGTCCCTACTGAACTAGTAAAATTTAAACCCTTTACCCAGTTATTCTTACATGCGGTTATTGCTGGCAATGTCAAAGCCATTGCACGTGAAGCAGCAGAGTTAGTTCGTACTCGTAAACGGACATTTACTTATGCTTACCATCAAGATCCTAAGCAAGATCCTTTATTGCTTGAAAAAGTTGGAGAAATTGCAGCCGCAGCATATATTATTGAAAATGCAGTTCTTACTGCAGCACAAGCTCAAGATAAAGCTTTAGAAACAACAGTGAATGGAATTACTGATTACCAACTCAGCCATCAAGCTTCTTTAGAAGCCTCTTTAGTTAAAATCGCCATTGAACCTCTTGCATTAAAAGCGGCTGGAGAGCTATTTGATGTGACTGGTGCATCTTCTACTCGGATTAAACTTGGATTGGATCGCTATTGGAGAAATATCAGAACATTAAGCTCACATAACCCTTCGAGTTTTAAAGCAGCTTATGTAGGTAATTATTATGTCAATGCAATAGATATTCCACACAATCCTTACTTTTAACATTTTCATTGTTCAAAAAAATCTAGATAAATTTATCTAGATTTTTTTATTTTAAGACATGCTTGAGCATTGATCTGTTCAATTCAACGTGTATTCATTCATCGTAAACTACTCATTATGCACCATAAGCGCATAATGGTTTTAATACTAGGTTTCTTTCATAAATCAAAAATGATTATTTAATAACTTATTATTAAATAATCATTTTTTACCAATTTCGTTCATCATTCAAAACAAATGATATACGCTATCGCCCTGCCTATAACACGCGCCACACTTATTCGACCGTATGCTTAATGAATGGGCTCGATCCAGTTTATGTCGCCTCACAACTAGGTCATAGCTTAGTGATGCTCATGAAGCGTTATGCAAAGTCGATTAATTCAGATAAGAACAAAGAAGAGATCGCTAAAATTTCGAATAGTGCCAAAATTGTGCCAAATAAAAAGGGAATCAAACTATGCATTTGATTCCCTTTAAGATATTTTGCGAAAGCAGTGTCCGTATAACACCTGTATTATGCCGTCCAACCCAATCCAACATAAATATATTTTTCAACAACTTATGTAAATATAAATCTAACCACGTCTTGCCAAACCCAATCATTTCCAATATTCTATGTGGGTTTTTATGTAGGACAAGAACAAGCCTATGCCGAAGAAAGCCAAAGAACTCTCTGCGCTCAATGTAGCAAAAATCAAAGGAAATGGCAGGCATGCTGTAGGTGGTGTCAATGGTTTGCACCTGCGTATCGTGAATGACTCTCGTGCTTGGGTTCTA
>JASLFS010000065.1 GCA_030150505.1 Vitreoscilla sp.
TTTTCCCAATCGAACACATAATCACTGGTACGATTTTTCGATAAGTCTGCATATTTTACAGCACCAATACCAACCGCATGGCCAATATGAGAAGTAGCATCTTGATTCAAATCTGGGTTTTTCTCATGAACAAGAGCAATAGCGCGTTCTTCTGCTTCATTCAGTAAATCAACTAATTTAACAGTATCGCCAGAGCGTGTTTTAAATGGCTTACCATCTTTACCCATCATGGTACCAAAGGCAATGTGTTCTGCTTTTACGCTATCAGGTAAAAAACCAGCTTTGCGAGCAGTAACAAATAGTTGTTGGAAATGCAAACCTTGGCGAGCATCAACCACATACAATAAACGATCGGCTTTTAACTCACCAACACGATAGCGAATACATGCCAAATCCGTGCTTGAATATAAGAAACCGCCACCCTGTTTTTGTACAATAAATGCAGCTGGGTCACCTTCTTTGTTTTTAAATTCTGGTAAAAAGACTACTTTTGCACCATCATCATCAACAGCCAACCCTTGCTCTTGCAATTCATTCACTGTCTTGGCCAAATCTGCATTATAAGCAGATTCACCCATCACATCTTTTTGGGTTAATAGCAAACCTAAACGACCATAAACATCTTGAGCATGTTTAAGTGAAGTTTCTACAAATTGTTTCCACAAAACCAATACTTGCTCATCGCCGCCTTGTAACTTAACCACATATTCACGAGCAGTATTTGCAAACTGTTCATCCTCATCAAAACGAACCTTTGCATTGCGATAAAACTGCTCCAAATCGGCCAATTCAATATCAGCACGACCAGCTTGTTGCTGTTCCACCAAATACGCAACCAACATACCAAATTGAGTACCCCAATCACCAACGTGATTTTGAGCAATAACATTGTGCCCAAGATAACTTAATACTCGGCTAATGCTATCGCCAATAATACTTGAGCGTAAATGCCCAACATGCATTTCTTTTGCTAAGTTAGGTGATGAATAATCAATCACAACGGTTTCTGGCTTCAATGTTTTAGAAACACTTAAGCGTTCGTTTGATAATGCTTCAGATAACGACTTATCCAAATATTTATGTGATAAGCGTAAGTTAATAAAACCAGGTCCTGCGACTTCTGCACTTTCCAATAGCTCACAATCAGCTAAAGCATCAACAACTTTTTGCGCCAATTCCCGAGGGTTTTGCTTTAGTTTTTTAGCAGCACCCATAACGCCATTAATTTGAAAATCGCCAAAATCTGAGTTTTTAGCTGGTTGTAAAATAACAGGAGCATTGTCTAAGCCAGCGATTTGAAAAGCCTTTTCAATTGCTGTTTCGACTTGGTGGTGTAAATTCATAAATCTTCTTTTTTAAGCATATATAATTAATTAAATTGTATTTTACAATAGATTACTTAATTGTTTGAGTATTACAATCTAACACTTTATTTTTGATAATCTTTTGGCAACACAAATTCTATTGGCTGCTGAAAGCTAACTGACTGATTCGTTTTTTGTGCGTAATCCTGTGCACAACGACCCAAATAATTTTTTCCCCAAGAGAATGTTTCTTTATCAAATGCCAAATAAGCATTCACTATTTCTCTTTCTTCTTCTGTTGTTTCTTTATTAAGACGCCAAGCATAGGGTAAAGCACTTTTGACAATAATAACTTTGGAATGGCTTTTGCTGGCATCGACTTGCAAAACAATGGTGACCTTGGATAACTCAGAATAATGCTTTGCAACATTCTGCGCTGATTTTGGATAGCTTGGTGATTTCGCTTTTTGATTGTTCAAACAAGCAGCAATACCAACAGCCAATGCATCATCGGTTACTTTTGCCTGCACAAAAATAGAAGTAAAACACAGTAAATAGAAGCATAAAAAACGCATAAACATAGTAGCTTTAATAGAAAAATCCGCACTCATCTTCATTGAAGTTAATGCGGATTTTATCATTTACATGCAATTATTGAGGGTTAATAACACGGGCAATCAGTGCTTTCTCTTTGCCTTGCATATTTGGGATTTTCACTTGAATACCATTGCCTGCAGCAACTTCTGCTGGACGGCCTTTATTGGTCATTTCTTGTAAAATAATGGTTTCATTGCCACTTGGATGGATAATTTCTAATGTATCACCCACTGAGAATTTATTTTTAACTTCAATCTCAGCCCAACCATTTTCATCCACATCAAGCACAATACCTGCATACTGACTTTGTTTTGATGTTGAATGACCACTTAAGTAATTTTGATAATCTTGTGTTTGATGACGCTCCAAGAAGCCTGGCGTGTAACCACGGTTCGCCAATCCTTCGAGTTCGGCTAATAAACTATAATCGAATGGTTTACCAGCAACCGCATCATCAATGGCTTTGCGATATGCTTGAGCTGCACGAGCAACATAGTAAATAGATTTAGTACGGCCTTCAACTTTTAAGGAATCCACGCCAATTTCAGTTAGCTTAGCCACTTGTTCAATCGCACGTAAATCTTTTGAGTTCATGATATACGTACCATGCTCATCTTCCATAATCGGCATCATAGCGCCTGGGCGATTGGCTTCTTCGATTAAATAAACCTTATCTGCCAAAGGATGACGCTCTTGTCCACCAATAGCAGCGAATGCTTGATTGGCATCTTCTTGCGCTTTATTAAAGTCGAAACCTTGCAACAATTTAGCATCACCAGCATCATCTTCAGCAGTGTCATGTACTTTATAATCCCAACGACAAGCATTGGTACAAGTTCCCTGGTTCGGATCGCGATGATTAAAATAACCAGATAATAAGCAACGACCAGAATAAGCAATGCATAATGCACCGTGAACAAATACTTCTAATTCAATATCTGGGCATTCTTGGCGAATTTCTTTAATTTCATCAATTGATAATTCTCGAGATAAAATAATTCGCTCAACACCAATGCTTTTCCAAAATTGTACACCCCAATAATTCGTGGTGTTTGCTTGTACAGATAAATGAATAGGCACTTCTGGCCATTTTTCACGAACCTTCATAATCAAGCCTGGATCGGCCATAATCAAAGCATCTGGCTTCATTTCAATAATGGGAGCCATATCATCTAAGTATGTTTTTAATTTAGCATTGTGCGGCAAAACGTTACTGGCAACAAAAAATTTCTTGCCACGAGCATGAGCCTCTTCAATGCCTTGACGCAATTCGCTTAACTTAGCAAAATCGTTGTTACGAGCACGTAATGAATAACGGGGTTGACCAGCATAAACGGCGTCTGCGCCAAAATCATAAGCTGCGCGCATGCGCTCCAAGCCACCAGCAGGGAGCAATAATTCGGGTGATTTCATAGGACAGTATTGGCTTCTATACGTTGTGTGTGTATGTGAAATAACAATAAAAAATTTAACTTGTTATTATCTAATGTTTTAATATAACGGTCAATTTTATTCCGGAATAGGCGAAAAAATAGCCAGTGCGAACACTGGCATCAAAAAAAGTATTTTCATTTCACGCCATCATAATGCAATACAGTTATTACATCTTTGTGAAGAAACAAATTTAAATCTGATTACGATGACTTTCTTTTAGGTGTTTCTCTGTTAACACAGGCTCAGCAAAAGCAATCTCGCCACTTTTTTCTAATAGCAATAATTCTTTATAAATTTGACCGTAGCTTTTATTGGGTGCGACATCAATCACAAAGAAAGTTGAATCCAAACTTTCAACATAACCACCTAACTGACCAATTTTTTTAGCTAACGGCTCCAAACTAAACGTTTCTTTGGCTTGTGCAACTTGGATAGTTGAATGCCCCGAATGCTCAACTATTTTTTGATAACACAAAATACCCAATTTATTATCAAAAGTAGCATGAATAATATCTCCATTGGCAAATTCAGGACCATAAAACGGGATATTATTCACTTGATACAATCCTTTTTTCGCATCAATAACCAATGCCCAAAGTGTTTCATCAATTGTATCTTCTAAGAACTCGCTGTAATAGCGAGCTAAAATTTGCTCGTGTTGTCTGTTTTTCATTGACCTTCAACTATCTAAATAATCTATTTTTCTAAGCCTAATTTGGGAATTTCAATTGCAGGACATCTATCCATAACAACTTGTAAACCATTTCCCTCTGCCAAAGCTTTAGCATCTTCATTTACTACACCTAATTGTAGCCATAAAACTTTAGCCTGGATAGCAATAGCCTCTTGAGCCACCTCAAAAGCAGCTTCACTGTTTCTAAAAACATCAACCATATCAATCGAAACAGGTATATCCGCTAAATGCGCATAAACTTTTTGCCCCAATATTTCCTGTCCTGCTAACCGAGGACTAACCGGAATCACGTGATAACCTTGTTTTAATAAATAATCGAGCACATGAAAGCTAGCACGATGTTCTTTATCACTCGCTCCGACCAAAGCAATGGTTTTAACTGATTTTAAAATGGCCTCAATTTTCGTATCATTCATGATTATCTCCTTTGTATAAAAACCAAAAAAAGTCACACATCATAAAAAACAAGTTTACTAACATGACAATTCTATCGGTATAATATATACCAATAAAATCCATATGCGATTTACAAAAAATATTCTATTACCATGGCCTATTTTATTAGCCTAGAACAGTGTAATATTACCCCTCTATTTTTTTAATATACAAATACACTTTGTTTACTAAATAAAACTAAAGTAACCCAACAAATGAATATATTTATTACTGGTGGTGCTGGCTTTATTGGCTCTGCATTAATCCGATACTTAATTAAGCACAGCAATCACCACATCATTAATATCGATAAATTAACCTACGCTGGCAATTTAAACTCATTAAATAGCATTTCACAAAATGAACGCTATCACTTTGAACAAGTTGATATTACAGATTCTCAAGCCATTACCAAACTATTTGAGCAATACCAACCAGATGCCATTATGCACCTTGCTGCAGAATCACATGTGGATCGCTCTATTGAGGGCCCTGCTGAATTCATCCATACCAATATTATTGGTACCTATGTTTTATTAGAAGCCAGCCGACAATATTGGCAACAACTTGATGCTGAACAAAAAAAATCATTCCGCTTTCATCATATATCAACTGATGAAGTTTATGGTGACTTACCGCACCCAGATGACTCCACTACAGCAGCCAATCATTTATTCACTGAAAATACTGCTTACGCGCCAAGCTCGCCCTATTCTGCAAGCAAAGCAAGTTCTGATCACTTGGTACGAGCATGGCACAGAACATATGGTTTACCTATACTCGTAACCAATTGTTCAAATAATTATGGCCCCTTCCAATTTCCTGAAAAACTCATTCCATTGGTCATTTTGAATGCGTTAGAAGAAAAACCTTTGCCTATTTATGGCAAAGGCGATCAGATTCGTGATTGGCTGTATGTGGAAGATCATGCAAAAGCTTTGTATGCTGTTTTATCCTCAGGACAAATCGGTGCAACATACAACATTGGCGGTCACAACGAAAAGAAAAACATTGATGTTGTGCAAACCATTTGCCGAATTTTAGATGATATTCAGCCCAGTAAAACACTTAACAGCTACCAAGAACTGATTACTTATGTCAAAGATAGACCTGGGCATGACAGACGCTACGCAATCAATGCCAATAAAATTGCAGAGGAACTAAACTGGCTGCCTGAAGAAACTTTTGAATCTGGACTCCGAAAAACCATTGAGTGGTATTTAAATAACCAAATTTGGTGTCAACAAGTACAAGATGGTAGTTATCAAAGAGAACGTTTAGGAGTACAAGAATGAGTACAGTAAAAACCAAAGGCATTATTTTAGCAGGTGGTTCAGGAACTCGCCTTTACCCCATTACCAAAGGTGTTTCTAAACAACTGCTGCCTATTTATGACAAACCGATGATTTATTATCCATTATCAGTTCTTATGCTTGCCGGCATTCAAGATATTTTAATTATCACCACTCCTGAAGATCAAGCATCATTCCAACGCTTATTAGGTGATGGCTCAGATTTTGGTATTCACCTTGAATATGCAGCACAACCTTCTCCCGATGGCTTAGCTCAAGCCTTTATCATCGGAGAGAATTTTATTGGTAAAGACAATGTTTGTTTAGTATTAGGCGATAATATTTTTTATGGACAAGGCTTTAGTTCCATGTTGCAGCGAGCAGTACAAAAAGGCAGCGGCGCTACTGTTTTTGGTTATCAAGTCAAAGATCCAGAACGTTTTGGCGTTGTTGAATTTGATAACAACCATCAAGCCATTTCTATTGAAGAAAAACCAAACAAACCAAAATCCAACTATGCTGTAACAGGCTTGTATTTCTACGATAACAGCGTTATAGAAATTGCAAAACAAGTTAAACCATCACACCGTGGTGAGCTAGAAATTACAGCAGTCAACCAAGCTTATTTAGAGCAAGGCAATTTATCGGTTGAATTATTAGGACGAGGCTTTGCTTGGTTAGACACAGGCACCCATGAAAGCTTATTAGAAGCAGGCATGTTTGTGGAAACCATCGAAAAACGCCAAGGCTTTAAAATTGCCTGCCTGGAAGAAATTGCTTACAACAACGGCTGGTTAAATCAAGCTGATTTATTAAAACAAGCAGAACAATTAAGTAAAAACAGCTATGGTCAATATTTATCATCCTTGGTGAAAACTCATGTCTATTATTAACCTCATTGAATTCCCGATTATGGGAGACCACCGTGGTTCTTTAATTTCGTTGGAAAGTTTCAAGAACATTCCATTTGAGATTAAACGTATTTATTATATTTTTGGCACTGATGCTCAAACACCCAGAGGATTTCACGCCCACAAAGCATTACAACAAATAGCCGTTTGCGTATCTGGAAAATGTCGTATGATTTTAGACGATGGTAACAATAGAGAGGAAGCTTGGTTAGACAGCCCTAATAAAGCCATATCAATTGGTAACTTATGGCATGAAATGCATGATTTTAGTTCTGATTGCATTTTA
>JASLFS010000078.1 GCA_030150505.1 Vitreoscilla sp.
GAGTTTACGAGAATATATTAATCAATTATAGATAATTGGAGAACACGTTATGGCAATACCATTTATTATTGCAGGTGCGGCGATCGCTGCTGCTGCATTTGGCGGAAAGAAAGCTTATGATGGATATCAAACAAAATCAGAAGCTGATGATATTTTATCAACTGCTAAAGATAAATATGATAGTAAAAAAGAAGAACTTGATCGTGTAAACAATAATACCTCTATTCATTTAGAAAAATTGGGTACCCTTGAATTACAAATAGGTAAAGATTTCAATAAATTTAATACAATAGCTCAAGAGATTCTGAAAAAAATTAATAAATCAGGAAATGATATTTCCATCACCATACCACGCCATGAAATCAATAAAATCGAAAATCTAGCAATTTCAGCTACTGAATATTTAGGTACTGTTGTTGGCGCTGGCGCTTCAAGCGCAGCCGCGGGTTTTGCCGTATATGGTGGGGTAATGGCATTTGCAGCAGCCTCGACAGGAACGCCCATTGCAGCATTATCAGGAGCAGCTGCATATAATGCAACAATGGCCGCAATTGGTGGTGGCTCATTAGCAGCAGGCGGTTGGGGCATGGCAGGTGGCGCAATGGTGCTTGGTGGCGCTGTGGTCGCGCCTATTCTTGCAATCGCTGGCTGGGCCTATGCAAATCACGCTGAAAAAGCATTAGATAATGCACAAAAAATTCGTTCAGAAGTCTCTTCAGCTGTCAAAAAAATGGAATTAGCACAAAAACATTTAATCAAAACAAAAGAATATGTAGTTTCAATCTATGATGTTCTGGCTGCCCAATTTAAAATCTTTGAGCCTTATCTGTTAGATTTAATCGATACCGATAAAAAAATACAACAAAACAAAGCGATGGGAAGAGCTAATTTAGAAGGTGTTAGTGAAAACATTATTAAAACAATTGAAAATGGCTATAAATTAGCTGCAATCATGACACACTTAATCACTACCCCACTCTTTAAACCGCAGTTAAATGATAAGCAAGAAGCAGTTATTACTGATGGAGTTATTCAAATTCAAACTGATAGTAACGGCTTGCAAGTACTGAATCAAGATGCTTTAGAAAAGCAATTGAATATAGCAAAAAACGCGACATTATCTTAATAGCTTAATTCAAAATAAATAGCAGTAATTATGCTGCTATTTATAGGTAAAAAATCATGGAACGTACAGATTATAATTGGCAACAAGAAATTAATAATACGATTGTTCAAAGCCTTGTAACATCTTTTGGTTTAGATTTTTTATTATTAAAAGACAAAAAAGGTGGTGATGTTGATACAACACATAATGTGAGAGAAAAGATTTGGGCTACAGATACTGAAAAATCCAATTATGAAAATCGTGAAAAATATGACAAAGATGCTTATCATAAACATCAGAACTATATAAATACAAACAGAGAAGGTAAGCAGAATAAATTAAATGGAGAATTAAAAGATTCTTATACTGGCAAGACTTTTAACCAGAACGATAAAATTAACCTAGACCATATTATCGCTGCCCACGAGATACATAATGATCCTGCACGCCTTCTTGCTGAGCTTGATGGTAAAGATTTAGCGAATAGAGATTATAATCTTACTTTTACAAATGAGACATTAAATAAATCCAAAAAAGCGGATTCGATGTCTGATTTTATCCTAAGGTTACAAACCCAACAGACTGAAATAAAGTCTGAAATTAATACATTAGAAAAAAAAGAACAACTAACTGATAATGAAAGAAAAAGATTAACCTCTCTTAAAAATAAAGAAAAAGCCAATTTTGAAGAAATGGTTGCTATAGATGCCAAAGCAAGAAAAAAATATGATGCTGAAATTGATAGTAAATATTATACTAGTAGCAAATTTTTTTCTAGTACAGCCTCTTCAGCAATAAATATCGGTTTTCGAATGGGTACAAGGCAAATGCTGGGAATTATATTTGCTGAACTATGGTTTGAATTAAAAGATTCCATTCCTAAACTTATCACTAATCATAAATCAAACTTTAAATTTGATTTTTTCTTAAAGGATCTTGGTGACGTTATTGCCAATATTTGGGAAAGATTAAAAATTAGATTCAAAGATTTTTTTGCTGAGTTTAAAAACGGTTTTTTTGGTGGTTTATTGGCTAGCGTAACGACAACATTGCTTAATATTTTTCTGACCTCAACAAAATTGATAGGAAAATTAATTAGAGAGTCTTGGAGTAGTTTAGTTTCCGCTTTAAAACTTATGTTTTTTAACCCAGATAATTTATCACTTGGTGAATTATTAAAAGCAACAACTAAAATCATTTCTACTAGTATTTCTGTTATTTTAGGTTCGATAATAACATCTTGGCTTAATGGTATTCTTACATTCCCATTTGGTAACGATGTTGCCTTATTTATTGGTGTATTGTCTTCAGGGTTATTAACATTAACAATGTGTTATTTTTTAGAACATAGCGCATTGATGCAACGAGTATGGGATTTTTTAAATAAATTTCGTGATAAATATGAATTAACATTACAATATTATCAGAATGTTAATCGAGAACTTGATAGATATTTAGAGGAATTAACTAAGCTTGAATTTAATTTCAATATTATAGAGATGCAGCAATTTGTCACTTCTCTACAAAACACAAATTCAGAATTTGAAAGAAAATTAATTCTTAATAATGAAATTAAACGCAATAACATAGAGTTACCATTCGATGCTAATGATGATAATGCATTTGGTGGCTG
>JASLFS010000014.1 GCA_030150505.1 Vitreoscilla sp.
TTAAAAGCGGCATTAATTGAGAATAAAATTGGCAAGTACAACGTGGGTAATGGTGGTTTTCATTTACCTATTCCTCGTCCAGAACTGGTTATTTTAATACCTGGGCAGGTTGAAGATGATGCTTCTATCGCTTTTGGTACCAATGATATTAAAACAAATTTAGGATTGATTCAGAGTGTCAGAAAAAATAATCCTGATGCATATTTAATTTATAAACCACATCCTGATGTTGTTAGTGGAAATAGAGTTGGCGGCGTAAATGAAAATGAGGCTTTGGAATATGTTAATGAAGTGGTTACGCAAGCCGATATTTTGATGTGCATTGAAAGTGCTGATGAAGTGCATACCATGACATCTTTATCTGGTTTTGAAGCATTGTTAAGAGATAAAAAAGTTGTATGCTATGGAGCGCCATTTTATTCTGGCTGGGGATTGACGGAAGATAAGTATCAGATTAAACGAAGAAATAAGAAATTAATGCTTGACGAGTTAATTGCTGGAACCATGCTGTTATATCCAATTTATTTAGATCCAAAAACAGGTAAAGATATTGATGCCATGACAGCATTAAGTATTTTATCAACACAGAAACAACAAAAGCAGCAAACGATTCATTCTAGCTATTTTTTTAGAAAATACAATCAATTGGGTTCAATTTTGAGTGTATTGAAGTACAGTAAAAATAAATAAAATAATGCGTTTTTATTCTATATAATTAGAATATGTTAATATATTAAAATACAACTATTAGTTAATCAATAATGGATACTGCGGTAAAGCTACTAAATTATTGGGAGGAGATGACAGAATCTGCTCATCGGGTATTGCTCCTACAAGGGCCAATTGGGCCTTTTTTTTATGATTTAAAGAGAGAGCTATCAAATCAGCACCAATGCGAAGTATTTAAAATTAATTTAAACGGTGGTGATGAGTATTTTTATCCATTAGATAAAAATACTTTTTCTTATCGCGATTCAGTGCAAAATTTCCCTGCTTTTTTGCAAGATTTGATGGTTAAGCATCAGATTGATACGGTTATTTGCTTTGGTAACTGCAGAATTTATCATAAACTTGCTAAACAATATTGCTTAGATCACTCAGAAGGAATAAATTTTTGGGTGTTTGAAGAAGGTTATTTACGCCCAAACTATATTACGCTAGAGAAGTGGGGTGTTAATGACTATTCTATTTTGGATAGAACCAGTCAATCTTATCAATCTGCGTATCAAGAACTAGGGGAACCAACGCCAGCAGAACATGTTGCCCCTGGTTTTAAGCCTATGGCTAGATTGGCGATTGCTTATTATTTGGCTATGCAGCGAAGTAGTAAAAAATTCCCACATTATCAACATCATCGAGAACGTCATTTGCTTCGATATGCTACTGCTTGGGTAACTTCGGGTTGGCGAAAAGTTATTTATAAACAATCTGAAAAAGCTTTTTCCAAGCGCGTTCAAAATGGGGAATTAAATCCTTTTTTTATTGTTCCATTGCAAGTGCATGACGATAGCCAAGTTAAGGAGCACAGTAATATTAAATCAGTACCTAGGTTTATTCGAAAGGTAGTGGCTTCTTTTGCTAAGAATGCGCCGGTTGATACCCATTTGATATTAAAACATCATCCTATGGACCGAGGGTTTAATCATTATGGGCGTCTTATTCAATCATTGATTAAGCATTATCATTTAGAAGGGCGTGTTTTTTACGTATTTGATATTCCTTTGCCTGTGTTAATGAGAAAAGGTCAAGGAATGGTTGTGATTAATAGCACAAGTGGTTTGTCTGCAATGATTCATCATTTACCGGTTAAAGTATTGGGTTATGCTCATTATGATATCGAAGGTCTGACTGATGCTCAGCCATTGGATACTTTTTGGAGACAACCAACTAAGCCAAATGCGGCTTTATTTAACGCCTATCGATTGTATCATCTTAATAAAACACAGATTAATGGTAGTTTTTATAATCGAGTAATATGGCCAAATTGATGGGAGATGAAATATATTAATTCTTATAAATTTTACTCATTGTGAACTAGTTACGTTGTATTTGTAATAGATTTGGTCGTTTGTTATTTTAAGATGGCATCGACAAGAGATATGTTTTTATTATTTAATATGTTGTTTTTAATGTATTTAAAATATAATTTTTGGCCTCTATTAATATGTAAATATAAAAAATAAAGTTTTATAGTTATAATTAATATTAAAATAACATATCGATGTAAAATTTAGTATTTTATAGAATAAAATTCATAATGAAATAAATAAATTGGTTTTATTGATAATTAAATTAAAGTTTATATTCAATAAGGGGAAGATAGTATGAGTTCGCCATTAGATGGTCTTACAAGTGTATTTGCAGCCAGACAACATGCAGAAATAATGAGTGGTCATGATTATGCTAATAATAGACTTTATCAAATGTTTTCCAACTATAATTCAGCTCCTGAAGCGCCTCAGCAGCAACAACAGGACATAAGCTATCAGGAAGCTTTAATAGCGATAGATGAGCTAATAGAAAAAATTAATTTATTGGAATTCGAGAATGCTGATTTAGCATACGCAAAGAATCAGTTACAGATGGATTCTCTAAATAGAACAAATGCATTAAATGCTAAAATAAATAGATATAACCGTAAGAAGGACTTTATTAAGAAGTTGATTGCTATATTAAATAAATCACCACATTATTCAAAGGATCCCTTACTTCAGCAACTATTTACAATAATATCTGAAGATGATTAAAGTTAATGTAAAGAAATAGCCACATAATAATTATGTGGCTATTTTATTTCTAGTTGATGTTGTATGTTACTTATTGGTTATGGAATTACGATATTTGGTTTCTTTTCTTTTTAAAAGGCTTTTTATATGAGTGTAGGTCATAAAGGCATATTTTCCTATGTACTTTAGATGTTGGATTTTTAACTAAAAGAGAAATATAGATACCAGTTCCTTATTTAAATGGAACCTTGTTTCTTTTGTCGTTTCATATTTTTTGAACCATTATAGCCTTGGTTTATAAGTGTTTTGGCATTATTTCGCTTGTTTCTTGGGGGGTATATCCTCTTTTTATGGGGTATTGAAAAATGGCTATTTTAGGGTTTTTTCATTTGATACCCCCAAAATGTTGTTGTCTCAAGTGTTATTGCGTGTATTGTAGTTGATAGTGCAAGGCAGTAAGATACAAAAAAAGCCTTATGGTTAAAGGCTTTTGTGTATGTCTGTTGATTGTGGTTTATTACTTAGATTTTATAGTTTGGCCTCGCCGACAGGGGTGTATTTTATTGTTCAATCTATTGTTTTTTCTATATTTAAAATGGAATGCTTTTACTAGTAGCAACGTAAGTAGCAACACAATAATTATTGATGTTTTTTATGTAGGCAGATTCAAGTATTAGAATTGTATGTTTTGCTAATTATAAACTCTATCGTATCTTCTAAATTCATACCTAAGCGTTTTTGAATCGCGGTTAACTGTTTTTTTGTATTTTTATCAATATGTGTATTCAAAGGGACTTTATTCGCTTTGGATATTCTATATCTATATTGGCTCCATGTCTGAGATAATTCTTTTCTATATACATCTAAATAAATTTGTTTGGATATTGAAGTATCATAAAATGGTTGTATGCTATGTATAAGTGTATCAATATTTTGATGGTTTA
>JASLFS010000028.1 GCA_030150505.1 Vitreoscilla sp.
TGGGCGCCGTTTAAATGACGGAATGGGCGCTTATGTGGTGACACAGCTTGTTAAAGGGATGATCAAAAAGAAAATTCAGGTAGAAGGCGCAAAAGTTCTAGTGCTTGGCCTAAGTTTTAAAGAAAACTGTCCTGATATTCGAAATACCAAAATTATCGATATCGTGCATGAGTTGCAAGAATATCATATACAAACTGATGTTTATGACCCTTGGGTGGACAGTGCAGAAGCTGAACATGAATATGGCATTACACCTGTTTCTCGTCTAAAAAATGGCCAATATGATGCGGTAATTTTAGCTGTAGCACATGAGCAGTTTAAAGTTATGGGGGTAGATGCAATTCGCGCACTTGGTAAGTCTGCACATGTACTTTATGACCTAAAATACGTACTTGACCAATCAGAATCTGACATTCGTCTGTAATTTATAGGGACTATAAGCATGAGCCAATATCAAACTGTATGTGAGCAATTAAAGCAAAATCCTAAAACTTGGTTAGTCACAGGAGTTGCAGGCTTTATTGGCTCTAACCTTTTAGAAACCCTATTAAAACTTAATCAAAATGTGGTGGGGCTAGATAACTTTGCTACAGGTCATCAATATAATCTGGATGAAGTGCAGAGTTTGGTGACACCTGAACAATGGGTAAACTTCAAGTTTCATGAAGGGGATATCCGTAATTTTGAAGACTGCCAGATGGCATGTGCAGGCGTGGATTATGTATTGCACCAAGCTGCTTTAGGTTCTGTACCGCGTTCCATTGCTGACCCGATTACCACCAATGCAGCTAATATCAGCGGTTTCTTGAATATGCTCACCGCTGCGCGTGATGCCAAAGTTTCAAGCTTTACCTATGCCGCCAGCAGTTCAACTTATGGTGACCACCCAGCCTTACCAAAGGTAGAAGAAAATATCGGAAATCCATTATCACCGTATGCAGTCACCAAATATGTGAATGAACTATACGCTGATGTTTTTGCCCGTACGTATCAATTTAAAACGATCGGTTTGCGTTATTTTAATGTCTTTGGTCAACGTCAAGATCCCAATGGTGCATATGCTGCGGTGATTCCGAAGTGGACAGCAGCCATGATTGCGGGCGATGATGTCTTCATCAATGGCGATGGTGAAACCAGCCGAGATTTCTGTTTTATTGAAAATACGATTCAAGCCAATATTTTAGCGGCAACTGCATCCGATGAAGCTAAAAACCAAGTCTATAACGTAGCTGTAGGTGACCGTACTACGTTAAATGATTTGTTTAATGCGATTAAAGAATCATTAAATGCAAATGGTGTGATTTATTCAAAACAACCTGTATATCGTGATTTTAGAGCAGGTGATGTACGCCATTCTCAAGCAAGTATTGAAAAAATTAAAAATCTGCTTAGTTATAACCCTAATTTTGTTATTTCACAAGGAATTGATTTAGCAATGCCTTGGTATATTAATTTTAGTAAATAAAGATGTTACATAAAGTAAAAGCATTTAAAAATCGTTTAAGTGCTAGTAAAGATGGAAAGGCTGTAGCAAGTAATTTTGGTTATCTCATGATCATGCAAATTGCTGGCTATATCTTTCCATTATTAACGATTCCTTATTTGGCTCGAGTGATCGGTGTAGAAGGCTTTGGAAAAATAGCATTTGCAGCAGCAGTGATCGTTTGGTTTCAAACAATTACTGATTGGGGTTTTAGTTACACTGCTACACGTGATGTTGCACGTAATAGAGATAATTTAGAAAAAATTTCTGAGATTTTTTCTAATGTCTTATGGGCTAAAATTTTACTTGCTTCTATTTCATTTGTATTACTTTATATTCTTATCGAATTTATTCCTTATTTAAAAGAAAATCAAATATTGTTGTTTATAACATTTATGCTGGTACCAGCCAAAATTTTATTTGCGGATTGGTTCTTTCAAGCAATAGAAAAAATGAAATTTATTACAATTTTTGATTTAATCTCTAAATTAGTATTTACGCTTTGTATTTTTATCTTTGTTAAAGAAAAATCAGATTTCATTTTACAGCCCTTGTTTCTAAGTTTAGGTTCAATTCTAGTAGGTCTAGTATCTTTTTATTTAATTACTGTTAAATGGAAAGTAAAAATATTCGCGCCTCAAAAGAAAGAAATCTTATTAACATTAAAAAATAGTCAAGATGTATTTATTAATAATATTGTGCCTAACTTTTATAATAGTTTCTCATCCGTCCTTTTAGGTTTTTTGGGGGGCAGTGTAGCTAATGGTTTATTAGATGCAGGAACTAAGTTTGCTAATATTGCTCAGCAGTTTATTGGAATTATTTCGCGTGTATTTTTTCCTTTTTTATCAAGAAAATCAAATGCACATAATATTTATGAAAAAATAAATATTATAGTGACAGTTTGTGGCGCTTTTTTCCTAATTATATTAGCACCGTTTATTATTAAATTTTTCTTTACACCAGAATTTTACGACTCAATATTAGTCTTACAAATAATGGCTTGTTCTTTAATATTTCTTACTCTTAGTAATACATATGGCCTTAATTATTTGATCATTCATGGTTATGAAAAACTATTAAGAAATATTACTATAAGCAGTTCGATTATCGGTTTTCTAGCTTGTTTCCCATTAATCTATTTTTATAGTTTTTTAGGTGCAGCTATTACAATTACATCAACACGAGCCATTTTAGGTTTATCTATTATGTATAAAGCTAAACATATTCAACGGAGTATTTTAGAAAAATGAAAATTGCGATCCATCCCAATACAAATAGTTTTTCTGAACGTTGGATTAAATATTGTGAAGAAAAAAATATCGATTATAAAATTGTTAACGCCTTCGATACTAATATTATTCAGCAGTTAAAAGACTGCGATATTTTTATGTGGCACCATCATCATGCACAATATAAAGATGTGCTAACAGCTAAAAGAATATTATTTGCTCTAGAACATGCTGGAGTTAAAGTTTTTCCAGATTTTAAAACAGGATGGCACTTCGATGATAAAGTTGCGCAAAAATATTTGTTAGAAGCAATCGCGGCACCTTTAGTTCCAAGTTATGTGTTTTATGATAAAATACAAGCCTTGGATTGGGCAAAAAATACATCTTATCCTAAGGTTTTTAAGCTTAAAGGTGGTGCAGGAGCATCCAATGTAAGTTTGGTAAGAGATTATTCACAAGCAGTTACCTTAATCAATAAGGCTTTTGGTCTAGGCTTCTCGCAGTTTGACCGCTTAGAATATTTTAAAGAACGATATAATAAATTTAAAAAAGGTAAGGATACTTTTTTAGGTGTTTTAAAGGGCATCGCTCGAATTTTTATCATTCCTAAATTTGCTAAAAAACAACCTAAAGAATCAGGTTACATTTATTTTCAAGATTTTATGCCAGATAATAATTCCGACATTCGTGTAATTGTTATTGGTGACAAGGCCTTTGCTATTAAACGTCTAGTTAGAGAAAATGATTTTAGAGCTTCAGGTAGTGGAGAGATTGATTATACAGATGATATTGATCGCGAATGTTTAAAAATTGCTTTTGAGGTTCATCAAAAAATAAAATCACAATGTACAGCATTTGATTTTATTTTTTCTGTAGATGGTAAACCATTGATTGTAGAAATTAGTTATGGTTTCTCTGTTCAAGCTTATGATAACTGTAGAGGATATTGGGATGAGCAGCTGAATTGGAAAGAAATACAATTTAATCCTCAAAGTTGGATGATTGATAATCTAATCAAAGATATTAAAAATGATTAATAAAGTAGTGACTTCGAATTTATTATGAATAAGACAAATAGTTTAAGCCTTTCATTTGTTCTTGCAGGTATAGTTTCTATATCTGTTTTCTTTTTCACAGATTCATGGGCTACTTTGGTTTTTTCATTATTTGTTTTTATATTTGGTAACATATTTTGCTATTTTATTTCTAATAAAGGACAGAATTTATCAGAGATAAAAGTTTTCAATTGGGTATTTTTCTTTTACGTGCTTCTTAGTGTTAATTATTTTTTAGGTTATCAGGAAGATTGGAGTATATTTACTCAAGATTGGCGTGATGAATATAAATTCTTTTTAATAGCAGAATCAAATCAATATTTATCGATAAAAGAAAACTATAGAGACAGTTTTGTTGATAGAGTGTATATTGAATATGGGTTATATGTATTTTATATATCATCAATCGCATCAATTGCACATAATTATTTTGATGGTAATCATTTATTGCTACAATTTTTAGGGACGGCATTATTCTCTATATTGGGTTCAGTTATTGTTTATAAAATATTAAGTCTTTATGTTGATTATAAGAAAGCATATTTATATACATTAATTTTTATGTTTTTCTCTGTTTTTAATTTTTATGGATATAATTTAATCAGAGATATTGCAATTGCATTTTTTTATATTTGTGGTATT
Organism: Vitreoscilla sp.; assembly: GCA_030150505.1. Classification (GTDB taxonomy): domain Bacteria; phylum Pseudomonadota; class Gammaproteobacteria; order Burkholderiales; family Neisseriaceae; genus JASLFS01. Next base: position 4,413 of record JASLFS010000028.1, read on the forward strand.
TACTTTGTTTTAGATAGTGTCAAAAATAGATCAATTTACAAAATGATCTTAATGATCTTATGTAATTGGTTGGTATTAGAATTAAGATTCGAACATGGTTTATTATTTTCATTGTTAACAGCATATATGGGTGTAAATGTATTTCGTAAAAATAAGGTTTTTCTATTAATTTTCAGTGTTGTCATGTTGATGTTGATTTCTTTGATGTTTATATCAAAGATGGACATGCTTTTACTTTCTTTAAATAGTTATACAGAATTAACAAATGATGCTGTTCAAAATAATGAGAATTCTCTTGGTAAAAATTTATATATTCTTCCGCCTTTTATAAAGCAAGTTGCAATTGTTTTTGTTTCACAAATTCAACCTTTTCCTTCTTGGTTAAATATATCTTTTACAAATAATATTTATCAAAATTTTCATGGATTTTTACAGATAGTTTATTCATTTTTTTGGTTTATTGTATTCTTTTCGCTAATTAAGTGGCTTATTCTGGAAAGAAAAATATTTCTATTAAAGAAAGAGTTAAAAGTTCTACTTGTAATATGTTTGATATTTTTGTTGGCTAATACTGCAAATATGACATTAAGAAGATTAATTGGATTTTATCCATTTATCTTTTTATTATATGTTTATATTAAAGAAAATTTTGTCACTTACAAGAATTTTCAAAAAACTATTATATTTGCATTTTGCTTCTACTTTTTTCTCATCTTAATGTATTTACTGATTAAAATTTAAGAAGAGGACTTTTTATGAATATTTTATGTGTAATTGATAGCCTAGGTTCAGGTGGGGCACAGCGTCAAATTGTTAATTTAGCTTTAGAGTTTAAAGAAAAAGGGCATGTGGTTGAATTTTTAGTGTATCACTCAGATCCTTTTTATTATGATATTTTAAAAAAATCAGATATTCAGGTTATTGAAGTAATCGAAAATAATTATTTAAAACGTATTTTAAAAATGCGTAAAGCTATTAGAGATGGTAAATATGATGCGGTTTTGTCATTTCTTGAGGCTGCAAATTTTATTTCTACTCTCTCAGGTTTTCCTTATAGAAAATGGAAATTACTTGTAGGTGAGCGTAGTGCAAATCCAAATATTTTTAAATCATTTAAACTAAAAATGTATAGATGGTTTCATTTGTTTGCTTCTTCTGTAGTGGCAAATTCTTATGAAAATATAAAAATGGTTAAAAAAATTAACCCATTTATTTCAGACAAAAAATTATCAGTGATTTATAATTTAATTGATTTAAATAAGTGGCAGTTCAATAAAGATCACTATATCTATCGAAAAAATGGAAAATTTAACCTTACTGTCGTTGCAAGTCATCAATATTTAAAAAACTTAAATGGTCTAGTAGAGTCGATCCATTTACTAGATGAAACATATAAAGATCAAATCATTATTAATTGGTATGGTGGTACAAGTAAGGATGATTCTAAAGAAAAAGCTTTTAGAAAAATTAAAGCTTATGGTTTGGAAAAAATTTTTATTTTTCATGAGCCTACTATAGAAATTGCATCTAAAGTAAATGAAGCAGATGCACTTGGACTATTTAGTTTTTATGAAGGCTTACCTAATGTGGTTTGCGAAGCAATGGTCATGCAAAAGGCAATAATCTGTTCTGATGTATCTGATATTAAATTACTTATCGATCAAAAATATGTATTTGATCCTTATAATGCAAATGATATTTCAGAAAAAATAAAATTGCTCATAGATAGTTGTGAAGGTGATTTGCATTTCTTAGGTCAGAAAAATAGAGAGATGGCTTCAGAGATTTTTGACAAAAATCAAATCGTCTCCAGATATTTAAGGCTATTATCAAGAGATCAAGATTAATGAAAATTTTATATCTATTAATGTACTATTTGTTTGCCAAACATTTGCCTGAGACTAATAATCGTTATTTTAAGATTTTTCGTCTAATAAGATCTTTTATAGCAGGTCGACTTTTTGATAGTCACGGAAAAAATATCAATGTCGAAAAAGGTGCTAATTTTGGAACAGGTAAAAATATTGAGATTGGTGATAATTCAGGTATAGGTGTAAATTGCTATATACGAGGTCCTCTAAAAATTGGCAATGACGTCATGATGGGACCTGAAGTCATCATTCTCACCAATTCACATAATTTTTCTTCTATAAATATTCCTATGAATATACAAGGCAATAGTGCACCGAAGCGTGTTGTAATTGGGGATAATGTTTGGATTGGTACACGAGTAATTATTTTGCCAGGTGTTAAAGTAGGTGATGGTGCAATTGTTGGTGCTGGTTCTATTGTTACTAAAGATGTAGAACCATACGCAGTTGTTGGTGGTAATCCAGCTAAAGTTATTAAATACAGAAAGTAATTTTATGAAAATATTGGTTTTAGGTTATTTTGGATACGTCACCAATCAAATAGATGGTCAGACTATAAAAACTAGAGATGTATATTCAGTAATTCAGAGTAACTGTACTGAGGATTTAGATTATTTTGACACTCAATCTTTTAAAAAGTCTAGACTTAATATTTTAAAAATGATTTGGAAGATCATTGTAGCAGATAAAATTTTTTACTTGCCTGCACATAATAATCTCAAATATTTATTTCCTATTGTTTTTATTTTATCCGTAATTTTTAAAGCTGATCTTAACTATTTAGTAGTTGGTGGGTGGTTATTCAAATTTTTAAAAAATAAACCTATACATCGACTTATGTTAAAAAATATTTCAGGAATCTATGTCGAAACTAATGATCTATATAATAATCTGAAACAATATAGTTTTAATAATGTACATAAATTACATAATTTTAGAGTCATAGATCTACCTAAATTAAAAGATATAGATAAGAATAAAACACATATAAATATGGTTTTTATGGCTCGTGTTCATCCAATGAAAGGTGTGGATACTCTATTTAATTTAGAAAAAAAGTTAAATGAACTAAATATAGATAATTTTTCTATTGATGTTTATGGTCCTATCTTTGAAGATTATAAGGACGAGTTTCTTTTAAAAATTAAAGATTCTAAAATAAATTATAAGGGTATAGTGGAACCGATAGATGTATATAGTATTCTTAGTGATTATGATATTACATTATTTCCAACTAAATATTATACAGAAGGATTTCCTGGAACTATATTAGATTCATATATTGTAGGCATACCTGTATTGGTAACGAATTGGATAAATGCTAATGAATTCGTTAAAAATAATGAAACTGGTTATATTGTAGACTTTAATGATCCAAATGCATTTGTAGATAAGGCAGTTGATTTGATTCAAAACCCTAATAATATTTTTTCGCTTCGTAGTAATATTGAATTAATGCGTAATCAATATAGTGCAGATAAAGCTTGGGAAGTCTTGAGTAAAGTTATTTATAATAAAGAACGAAATATTTAAAGGTGAAATTTAATGAATATTTGGATTATTAATCAATATGCTAGTACGTTAAAAACAGGATTTGGTGGGCGTTGGTATTATCTTGCCAAAGAAATGGCTGAAATGGGACACCAAGTAAAATTATTTTCATCTGCTAATCATCATCTATTGAAAAATAAACCAGAATTGGGATCAAAAAATATTCTAGAAGAAAAAATTGAAGGATTCTCTTTTATTTGGTTAAAAACTAAAGACTATGAAAATGCGCATAGTAAGTTAGAAAGATTATATTCTGAATTTCAATTTAGAAGAATTTTAACATCTTTAGATCATAAATTTGAAGATAGACCAGATATAATTATATATTCATCTCCTTCATTAGTTGGTTATGCTGGTGCATCAATTTTATCTAAAAAAATTGGATGTAAGATTATATTTGATATAAGAGATTTATGGCCATTGACTTTAATTGAAATGGGGATATCTAAATATCATCCTTTTATCATGTATTTAGCTATGTTGGAAAAGAAGGCATATTTAGAATGTGATCATATTATTTCAAATTGGCCATATGCCATTAATTATATTAAGAAGTATGGGGTTCAAGAAAATAAATTTGATTGGATTCCAAATGGTTTTTCAATATCTGAGTTCTCAGATCCTATTAAATTGGATAAAAACATTGAAAATTTGATTCCAAGTGATAAATTTATTATTGGCTATGCTGGAACTTTAGGTCATGCAAATGCATTGAAATCATTTATCGAAGCTGGTTCTCTATTAAAAGAAAATGAAAACATTGTTTTGATGATTGTAGGATCTGGTAAAGAGAAGCAAGATTTAGTTGATTATGCTGATAAACTAGGATGTTCTAATGTCTTATTTTTAGATAGTGTAACTAAGAAACAAGTTCCTAGTTTATTAAGAAATTTTTCAGCTTGTTATGTTGGATTTTTGGACATTAATCTTTATAAGTATGGTAGTTCTTTGACAAAATTACCTGAATATTTGGCTAGTGGTAAACCCATTATTTATGCAAGTTCTTCAACTTTTCAGCCAATAGAACAGTATAAAGCAGGAATAACAATCCCAGCTGAAAAGCCAGATCTTATATCAAAAGCAATTTTAGAATTGTATAAGCTTGATAATACTTCTCGTAAGGCTATGGGCGATAATGGTAGAGATGCAGCTGTATCTAATTATGATTACAAAAAATTAGCTACAAAATTAATTGGTATCATTAATCAAATTGGATGAAAGTGTTTTGAAAATTTTAATAACAGGTACTACAGGTTTTGTTGGTAATGCATTGGTGGAAAAGCTGAGCTGTGTATACCAGATTATCGCTTTAATACGTACAGAATCTGATACTCTACCAGAAAATATAGAACAAAAAATTACTTCAAATATTTTTGAAGCTGACTTACCTGCCAATATAGACGTCATTATTCATTTAGCAGGGCGCGCTCATATTCTAAATGAACAAACAACAGACCCATTGAGCGAATTTCGAAAAGTGAATGTAGAAGGCACTTTACAATTAGCTCGTCAGGCTTTAGACAAAAAAGTAAAACGCTTTATATTTATGAGTTCTATCGGTGTAAATGGTTCAGTAACATTACAGCAGCCATTTACAGAAGATGCCCTGCCCCAACCTCATGCAGATTATGCGGTTTCTAAACTCGAAGCCGAACAAGAACTTAAAAAACTACTTGCTGGGTCGGATACAGAATTAGTCATTATACGTCCCCCATTAGTTTATGCGGCGCATGCACCGGGTAACTTTGCTCGACTGCTTAAATTGGTTGCAACCAATCTGCCTTTGCCTTTTGCAGGCACAAAAAATAAACGTAGCTTTGTTGCACTTGAAAATTTGGTAGACTTTATTCAAACCTGTATTGAACATCCAAATGCAGCCAATCAAACATTTCTAGTAGCAGATCAAAGTCGTATTTCTACACGTGAGCTGGTGCAATACTTAAAGCAGGGCATGGGAAAACCAGCACGTTTTATTTATCTCCCACAACCGCTTATGAAATTAGGAGCAGCATGTATTGGCAAATCTAAACTCTATGAGCAGTTATTTGAGTCACTAGAAGTCGATACGACCAAAGCTCAGAAGTTGTTGGGTTGGACAGCCCCTCTTACTACCCAGCAAGCCATGCTACAAGCAGGCCGAAACTATTTAAAAATGAAAGAGTAATTCACGTATGTCAATTTTTGCACTGAGCATCGTATTTTTTATACTGACATTACTATTCACAGGTTATATGCGGCATTACGCCCTAAAGAAAAATATTATAGACAATCCCAATGAACGTAGTTCTCACAGTGTACCTACGCCGCGAGGTGGCGGTGTTGCGGTCGTATGTAGCTACTTATTGGCTTTGATTATTTTAATGTATAGCCAGCAGCTGACAGTACATATAGGTTTAACCCTCATGGCTGCAGGTTTTGTTATCGCTTTACTTGGTTTTTTAGATGACCATGGACATATTAACTCCATGCTGCGTTTAGCCGTACATTTCTTGGTGGCCATTGGCGTGGTGATCAGCTTGGGTGGCTTTAGCGAAGTTACAGCTTTTAATGGTCTGCAACTTGGCTTTCTCGCCAATATTATTGCAGTGTTATTTTTGGTATGGTTGCTCAATCTATACAACTTTATGGATGGAATTAACGGCATTGCCAGTGTCGAAGCCATTACTACTGTCGTTAGTATGGCCATTTTGTATTATGTACTCAATACCACATTAAACTCAGACATACTTTGGTTATTGGCAGCCTGTGTATTTGGCTTTTTACTGTGGAACTTTCCCAAGGCTAAAATTTTCATGGGCGATGCCTGTAGCGGATTTCTCGGCCTCACTTTGGGTATTTTGGCGCTCATCGCCCTCAAAGAAAATTTAGCCCTGTTTTGTGCGTGGATCATTTGTCTAGGTGTATTTGTGGTCGATGCAACATATACCCTCATTAAACGCGTGTTGAGTGGCTATAAAATGTATGATGCACATCGAAGCCATAGCTATCAAATTTTATCGCGTAAATGCGAGAGTCATACCCTCGTGACGTTGGCGGTTGCTGCGATTAACCTATTGTGGTTATTTCCTATCGCTTATATAACGGTTACACAAGCATGGGCGTACCCTGAATTGGCAGTACTGATTGCCTATATACCATTGTTAATTGTGGCTATAAAATTCAAGGCAGGTCATCCCGATGCTTAATAAACCCAGCTTGTTAATTCTAGGTGCAGGTGGATACGGTTTAGCTGTTGCAGAAGCTGCAGAACTGAGTGGACAATGGCAAGAGATTATGTTTGCCGATGACCGTTGGCCTGCAACACAGCATGTGGCGGAATATAACATTGTGACAAATATTGCCAATTTAAATCAGTTGCAGAATACGCAGCTTCAAGCGATTGTGGCAGTAGGTAATAATACATTACGGCAGCAATGGCAACAGACCTTGCGAGCCTTGGGTATAGAATTGACTTCGGTGATTCATCCTAAAACAGTTGTGAGTCCAACAGCTGACATCGGTCTAGGGGTGAGTGTGATGGCAGGGTGTGTAATTAGTCGTAAAACTGTGATCAACGATGGTGTAATTTTAAATATTGGTACATTATTAGATCATGATGTGGTCATTGAGCAATTTGCCCATTTAAGCGTGGGGGTAAAAGTCGCAGGTGGTCAAACTATCGCCGCACATTCATTTTTAGAGGTTGGAACCTGTATTCTGCATTAAAGTAATACGGTGTTTTAAAATTCAAATATTAATAATTGTATATTTATGAAATCCATTATCGAACCTGCTGTAGAATCTCCCCGCTTAGTCAAACTTGCATTTTTAATGGTGCTGGACTTTTGTGTATTTCCTGTCTTGCTTTGGCTATGTTATGCCATCCGCCAGTTTGATTTAGGCGCAGAAGTGGTGCCCAACTTGGCTTTTGGTTCGGTATGGGCAAGTGTGATTGCCGTTGTATTGCTGTTTATTTTTGGGGTGTATCGTTTTATTGTGCGCACCTACAGCGAACTGTTTATGGTCAAATTGGGGTTGGGTACTTCTTTGACTGTGGCAGGGTTGTATGCGCTGGCTTACTTTACCGATGCCTTTATCCCAACCTCTATTCCGCTCATGTTCGGATTTCTCATGTTCGCATGGGTTTGGTTTAGCCGCGGTTTTATTCGCTTTATCGTGCGTTCTTATTTACAGGCCGATGTACAAAAAAAACGTGTAGCGATTTATGGTGCAGGCAATGCAGGACAGCAAATTGCAGCAGCGCTATACAATTCCGATGAACACTTACCTGTGTTGTTTATTGATGATGATCCCTCACTCACAGGGCAGCAATTAGGACGTTTAAAAGTCTATGATGCAGAAACAGCATTAAAAGTCATGCCGAAAAAGCATATTGATGAAATTTTGATTGCGTTGCCTTCTGTCGGGCGCATGCGTAAAAGCGAGATCGTCAAATTTTTAGAACCTGCACATATTAAAATTACCGAAATTCCAGGACTGACCAAACTGGTCGATGGTGAAATTCGCGTATCGGATATTCAGGAAGTCGATATTATTGACTTGCTCGGGCGTGACCCTGTGCCGCCAGTACCCGAACTGTTGGCTAAAAATATTCAAAACAAAATAGTCTTGGTCACAGGCGCGGGTGGTTCCATTGGTTCTGAACTGTGTCGCCAAATTGTCAAAAATAAACCCAAAGCCTTGGTGATTTATGAACTGACCGAATTTGCGTTGTATAGCATTGACAAAGAATTACGCTTAAATAGCGATGTCACGATTATCCCGATTTTAGGGTCAGTGCTTGATCAGGCCAAACTAGAAAGGGTGATGGAACAGTATGCAATTCAAACCGTGTACCATGCAGCTGCCTACAAACACGTGCCCTTGGTAGAATGTAACCCATTGGCAGGTTTGAAAAATAACGCGATTGGGACGGCATTTAGCTTAAATGCAGCAGTCAAAACAGGAGTAGAAACCTTTGTGCTTATTTCTACCGATAAAGCCGTGCGTCCGACCAATGTCATGGGGGCGTCTAAACGTATGGCAGAGTTGTATTGTCAAGCCATGGCGGAAGCGCAAGATCAGACCCAAATCAGCATTGTCCGCTTTGGGAATGTTTTGGGGTCATCCGGTTCAGTCGTGCCATTATTTAAGCAGCAAATCGCCAAAGGCGGACCGATTACGGTAACTCATCCGGATGTGACCCGCTATTTTATGACCATTCCTGAAGCTTCACAGCTGGTGATTCAAGCAGGCGCACTGGGGCAGGGCGGAGACGTTTTCTTGCTGGATATGGGTGAGCCTGTGCGCATTCAGGACTTGGCGCGACAAATGGTGGCTTTAAGCGGATTAAAAGTGCGTGAGTCTGGATCTGCTAGCGGCGATATCGAAATCCAGTATTCTGGCTTGCGTCCAGGTGAAAAACTGTATGAAGAACTGCTGATCGATCAGGAAGATACTGAGATTACT
>JASLFS010000053.1 GCA_030150505.1 Vitreoscilla sp.
CTCTTGGACAGCATCACGGTTTTTAACTCGAACGGTGTATTGAGCATACGCACTGATGTTATGGCTTTCGATGATTGGTGCAGACAAGTTGGCAGCATGAAGGGCTGTTTCATATTGTTTTGCTACTTGCTGACGCAATTGCATTTCGCTATCTAAAATAGCCAGTTTAGGCAGTAAGATTGCAGCTTGGATGGTATCTAAGCGGCTATTTACGCCGACACGAATATGATGATAACGGCGATCTTGTCCATGACGAGCAATTTGACGAATGGTTTTGGCCAATTCTTCATCATTGGTAAAAATAGCACCGCCATCGCCATAACAGCCAAGAGGCTTGCTTGGGAAGAAGCTGGTGCAAGCAATGGTGGTTAAATTGCCTGATTTACGACCTTTATAACTGGCACCAAAGCTTTGTGCTGCATCTTCAATAACTGGCAGATTATGTTTTTGTGCAATGGCATTAATGGCATCATAATCCGCACATTGACCATATAGTGAAACGGGAATAATGGCTTTTGTTTTTGGGGTAATAGCCGCTTCTAGTAATTGGGCATTTAAGTTGTAGGTATCTTCATGAATATCAACATAAACTGGTTTTGCGCCTAATAAAGCAACAGTTTCAGCCGTGGCAATATAAGTGAATCCTGGTGTAATTACTTCATCTCCAGGACCAATGTTCAGTGCCATTAAGGCAATTTGTAAAGCATCGGTACCATTTGCGCAGCTAATGCAATATTGAGCATCGACATAGTTGGCTAATTTTTCTTCTAGCTCGTTGACTTCTGGGCCTAAAATGTATTTTCCATGCGCTAAAACTTGCTGAATATTGGCGTCGATTTGTGTTTTAATGCGTTGTTGTTGTGCTTTTAAATCAATAAATTCCATGGTATGACTTCTTAATTAATTTAGGCGCGTAACAACGCTGCCTGAAAGTTGATATTGTAGTCCTGAATGGGGGCAAGTTGCTATTGCTTCACCATTTAAAGGCAAATCAAGCTGCTCGCCATATTCGCTCATCCAACCAATTTGTTTTGCTGGAACGCCAACCATTAAAGCGTAATCAGGCACATTTTTGTTGACAACGGCACCTGCACCAACAAAGGCAAATTGACCAATGGTTGTACCACAAACAATGGTGCAATTGGCTCCAAGGGTAGCACCTTTTTTTACCAATGTTGTTCGGTATTCATCTTTGCGGCTGATGAGAGAACGTGGGTTATACACATTGGTAAAAACCATGCTTGGTCCACAAAAAACCCCATCTTCAAGCGTGACATTGTCGTATACAGAAACATTGTTCTGAATTTTGCATTCATTGCCAATGTTGACACGATTACCCACAAAAACATTTTGTCCGAAAGAGCAGTTCTGACCGATTTTGGCTCCTGAGCAAATGTGAACAAAATGCCAAATTCTGCAACCTGTGCCAATTTGTGCACCATCATCAACAATTGCTGATTCATGCTGGGTGTAATTCATGTTTAACCTTATGGTTGTTTAGGCTGTAAAATTTGTTGCAAAGCATCGGAAATGGTTTTTCCATAAGCTTTTGCACCAATTTCATTGAGGTGATGACTATCATAATAAATAAGCTCGCCCTTGTAAAACGGAGTCGTTTGGAAAAGGCTGGCTTGTTCAAAATTTAACCAAATAACATTAGGATAATGGTTGCTGGTTTGTTGCATGTATTGATTGCTTTGTTGCCATTCTTGGTTTGATTTCGCCCTGAAGTGAAAACCAAGTTGGTTGATTCTATTGAGCCGAGCGATATTGTTATCGAACATTGGAATTTGCGCCATAACAATGATTTTTTGATGGCGTTCAAGGCTGCTATTTAAAAACTGTTTTAAAGCTGTTTGGAAATGTTGGTCATGAATATGATGTGACCACATACCCGCTAAAATAATGGTGTGGTATTGGGGCAATTGTTTTTCAAGATTTTTAATTTGCTGCTGGCATGGTTTTTTAGCCCAGTTTGCTAGGTTGGAAATTGGAAAACCTGAAATGGGAACACAGCTACTGGCTGTTACGATTTTAAATGATTGATTGATGGATTTTCCTGCTGTGCTTAAAGCCAAATTAAGTTGTGCAGCATGGGAATCTCCAATCACTAAAATAGGTTGATTAGTAGAGCTTAAATCGCCTTGTAAGCAATTCTTTAACATTTTACCATGACATATTTGATTATTATCGGCATAGCGTGTGAACGATAATGGTACTGCTGGAACAACTTGTTGATTGATGAGTGGTAAGGCGAATATCAACATGGCTGCGGTCGTGCCTAGCGTGGCTGCGATGCTTAATGCTTTAAGTTGTGAGAACTTGCGAATGGGATTTTCTATGGTGTAATAAGATAATGTTGCTGCTACAAAAGAAAGGGTTATATAAATGGCAACATCGAAAGAAGACAATAAATATTGTCCGTTGATGTAGCGAATAAATGCCAAAATAACCCAGTGCCATAGGTACAAAGAGTAGGAAATATTGCCAATCCAAACCAATAAAGGATGGGCAAAGAGATGATTTATTTTTGCCTGTGGGCTAATGAGCAATAAGCCAATGGCAAAACAGGGGAGAATAACCATCCAATTTGGAAAGTTGCTTTCCCTGATTATCAGAAAGCCAATAATAATCATCACAATGGCACTTATGCTTAGCCATTGCGGATGTTTTTGTTTCACAGAAAATGGCAATAGAGCAAAAATAGCACCGATTAAAAACTCAGGAATGCGGCTTAATAATGAAAAATACTGTTCTTGTGTTGTTGTTAATGTTTGTAATGAGAAGTTCCAAATTAATAAGCTAGTCGAGATGATTAATAGGGCGCTGAGCCAATATTTTCTCGGTATGGTGACTAATAAAAGGGGCAGTAATAAATAAAATTGCATTTCAATGGCGAGTGACCATGTATGCAGCAAGGGTTGTTCGCTGGTGTTTGGAGCAAAATAATCTCCAAAACCCATAAAATATTGATTACTGGCAAATATTAAGGCTGCCTGAAAGCTAGCGAAAAATGATGAAAAATCTTGTGGTGTAAAAAGAATACTGGCAACTAGGCTGCCTGAAATCAGTAAGAAAAAATAGGCAGGTAAAATTCTTTTAATGCGTGCGAGATAAAACTGCTTCAAGCTAAAAGTTGTTTTTGTGTGAATCAGGCTTGTAATAATATAGCCCGATATAACAAAGAAAATATCGACACCTAAAAAACCAGCTGGAAGCCATGCAGCGTTAGCATGGAAAATCATGACTGATAAGACTGCGAGGGCTCGAAAGCCTTGTATATCTAAGCGTGTTTTATGTTGAGAAGGGGGCATGGATTCAAATAATAATAGCAAGGCTGATTGCCTTGCTATATTGATAGATATTGAGAATTAGTACATCAAAGGCAAAGAAACAGTTTTGTTATCACGAGCTGCCAAATAAATGGCAATTAATAGCTCCAGCGATTTTAAACCTTCACGACCATCGGTTATTGGTTCTGCATCGCCACGCAAAACATCCACAACATTTTTATAATAAAGGGGATGACCAAAACCATAAACAGAAGTGGTTTCGTAGTTGGCTTCTTTGACCGCTGCATCGTAGTCTTTTTCGTCTTCAAAATCCCACGTTTGGATGTCATTAACAGCCACTCCGCCAACACGAACAGTGCCTTTGTCACCCAAAATAGTCATTGAACCTTCATAATTTTTTGGATAAGTGCACATGGTTACCGCCATTGACCCTAATGCACCATTTCGCCAGCGAATATTAACCACGCCAGTGTCTTCGGCTTCAATATCCCGATGAGTTGAAATCATGGCTTGAACATCTTGTACAGGGCCAATTAACCATTCCATCAAGTCAACATAATGGCTGGCTTGATTCATGAATGCACCACCATCTAATTCCCAAGTACCGCGCCATGAGCCTTGATCATAGTAATCTTGTGGGCGAGTCCAAAAAACATTTAAATGAACCATATTGATATTGCCAAAACGTTTTTCAGCCACCGCACGTTTTAACAATTGTAAGGTTGCATTTAATCGATTTTGTTTAACAACAAATAAGCGTTTATTGGCTTTATCAGCAGCTTTAACCATGGCAACGCCGTCAGCATAACGTGTAGCCATTGGTTTTTCGGTTAAAACATGAAAGCCAGCTTGAAAACATTCGATGGCTTGTTCTGGATGTGAACCTGATGGCGTGGTTAAAATAACCATATCAGCATCGGTTTCTTTTAACATGGCGCTTAATGATTTAAATGGCTTAGCACCTGTTTTTTCATGAGCCGCTAATAATGCATTTGAATCTGTATCGCAAATTGCAACCAAATCTAATTCGCTAGCGTGTTTTTCTATGGCGCCAAAATGGTTGTTGGCAATTCGACCACAACCCACTAAAGCAACTTTAATTTTACGGTTCTGAATGGTTTCAAACATGCCTAATCCTTAAGCTTTTACTACATGATTCAAGTTTTTATTAAATTTCCCGCGCGTATCAACGATTAATTGAGCATGTTTTTCAATGAGTTCATAATCAAATTTTTGATGATCAGTCGCCAATAAAACACAGTCGAAACTGGCAATGGTTTCTGGATTTAAAGCCACGCTGCTTAAATCAAAATGATGTTCACGCATTTCAGGGAAAACAGGAACGTGCGGATCGCTGTAAGCAACATTGGCACCCAATGCCTGCAATTTTTCCATAATGAAGACAGATGGACTTTCACGCATGTCATCTACATTCTTTTTGTAAGCGATTCCTAAAATCAAGATATTGCTGTTTTTAAGTGATTTACATTGGTCATTCAGTGCCAATGCCGTTTTATTAACCACATAATCAGGCATACTGGAGTTAATTTCCCCCGCCAATTCAATAAAACGAGTGTTCACGCCATATTCGCGTGCTTTCCAGGTTAAGTAGAATGGGTCAATTGGAATGCAGTGTCCGCCAATACCAGGGCCTGGATAATAAGGCACAAAGCCAAAAGGTTTGCTGGCTGCAGCATGGATAACTTCATAAATATCCACGCCCATTTTGTCTGCGACGATTTTCATTTCATTGGCCAAGCCAATATTGACAGCACGATGAATGTTTTCTAATAGTTTTGTCATTTCAGCAGCTTTGGTTGAGCTAACTGGAACCACTTTATCAATCACTTCACTGTATAACGCCACGCCAATATCTAAACAGGCAGATGTGTGACCACCAACCACTTTTGGTATAGTGCGCGTTTCAAAATTTGGATTGCCTGGATCTTCGCGCTCAGGCGAATAAACAAGGTAGAAATCTTGTCCAACTGTTAAGCCTTGTTCTTCAATGCGAGGTAATAATTCTTCTTCTGTGGTGCCTGGATAGGTTGTACTTTCCAAAGAAAGCACTTGTCCTGCGCGAAAATAAGGTTTTAAGCTATCTGTTGTATCTAAAACAAAGCTTAAATCTGGTTCACGGTATTGGTTTAATGGTGTGGGCACGCATAGAATAAGCGCATCGCATTGGCTAATTTGGCTAAAATCAGTGGTTGCTTTGAATTTATTTTGGGCAGCTTGAATTTTATTTGCACAGATGTGCTCAATATAACTTTGCCCGTGATTCAAAGCATCGACTTTTTTCTGGTCAATATCAAAACCCAGTACATTAAAACCCACCTCGGTATAACGCAGCAACAATGGCAGCCCGACATAACCCAATCCGATAATTCCAATTGTGGCTTGATGAGAGTGAAACTTAGCGATTAAATCGCCTAATGACATGGTGTGGTTTGACATGATATTTATCTAACAATCAATAAACGGAAAATGAACATAATTATAAACTATAAACCATAATGAGTATGAACTCATTATGGTTATGTAGCATGGTGTTTTTTAAAAAAAAGCGGAAAAGCCTATATTCTAATTTAATGAATATCTCTGGCAAATAGCGTTTTTTTACTGATCAGTAATGGATTGAACGTGCTGCTTTAAGCTTTGCAAAGATTCAAAACCTTCTCTGACTTGCAAAGTACTGTTGGCTGGGCGTTTTACTGTTGGATTTTCATCAATATGGTGCGTTAATTGAACACTTGAGCTCAAATTATCGAGAATTAATCGAGCAAAATCGTACCAAGTTAATGCTTCATCGCCACCAACGTGAATAATGCCGCTGAGGGTTGGTTTTTTTTCAATGTGTTGAATAATAACATTGGCTAAATCACCAGCATAAGTTGGACGTGCTTTGCCATCGGTATTGATATTGATGGTTTCATTGTTTCTGGCTTTTTCAATGATTTGCTTAACAAAGTTATTGCCATATTCACTAAAAATAGAAGAGGTACGAATAATTAATGTATTACCACAATTGGCCAATGCTAATAATTCGCCTGCTAATTTAGATTGTCCGTAAGCATTGATGGGATTAGGGAAGTCATCTTCTGTGTATTCGCCATTTTTGTTGCCATCAAAAACATAATCAGTTGATAGGTGAATAAATCGAGCACCATTTTTTTGTGCTGCTTTGGCAATGTTTTTAACGCCTAATGCATTCACAGCAAAAGCCAATTCATGGTCTTTTTCTGCTTGTTCAACATTCGTATATGCTGCGGTATTGATGATAACGTCAGGTTGGAAACTGGTTATCATGGTATTTACTTTATCGGCATCAGTAATATCTAAAGTTTTAGAATCTGTCGCAATTAGCTCCCACTCTTCAGGCAGCCTATCTCTTAAGCTACGACCGACTTGTCCGCGCGAACCTGTAATTAATACTCGCATTTAATATACTCCTGTAAATTCATACCAGCGTTATCTTTGTTAGAGAGAATGGGCGTTTGACACGGCCATTTGATGTTTAAAGTGATGTCATTCCATTGTATTGTCCGCTCATGTGCTGGTACATAAGGTGCATCACAATGGTATAGGATGGTTGCAGTTTGGCTTAACGTCAAAAAGCCATGTGCATAACCTTTGGGGATAAATAATTGCTGATGTCGTTGTGATGATAAGTGAAATGCCTGCCACTTTGTAAAAGTTGGCGAATTGGGATTCACATCGACAACCACATCAAAAATTTCACCTGACAAAACTTCAATCAGTTTAGCCTGTGAATGTTTCACTTGTAAATGCAAACCACGTAAAACATGCTGTTTTGAATGAGAGACATTGCTTTGATGAACATGAAAATCGGCAGGTAAATGCTCTTTATAGCGTGTTAATTGCCATTGTTCATAAAAATATCCACGATCATCTTGATGAATGATTGGTGTCAATAGCTTAACACCAATCAATGTTGTATCTTCTACTAAAAATTCACTCATGTTTACTTTGGTACCGTAAAACCCATTTAATATCGTGACCAATCGTGCTGATTGATGATGTTTTCCAAACGCTTTGTTCTTCTAATACAGAAGCTGCGGCAGGTAAGTTAATGGCTGGCCTTGCATCTGCACCTAAGATTTTCGGTGCTTGGTACCAGATGAGCTCATCAACCAAGTTTTCTGCTAAGAAAGCGCTGCTTAAAGTTGCTCCAGCTTCAATCATCAGTTCGCCAATTTGGCGATGAGCAAGTTCGGTTAAGAGCAAAGGTAAATCAATGCGATTTGAAGCAGCATTGTTTTGTATTAAAACATCCGCACCCAATGCTTTTAAAGCTGTTATTTTCTCGGCATGATGATGTTGGGTCACAATTAAAACTGGTTGATTATCTTGCAAAATTTGGCTAGATAAATTAATCCGTAACTGACTATCTAAAATCACACGCAAAGGTTGTCTCAATGTGTTTTCAAGCCGTACATTAAGCTGTGGATTATCTGCAATAATGGTTTCAATGCCAGTTAGGACTGCACAACTACAAGCACGCTCTAATTGCACATCATTTCTGGCATCTTGCCCAGTTATCCACTTGCTAGCGCCATTGGCTAAAGCAGTTTTGCCATCTAAGCTACTGGCAATTTTAACTTTCACAAAAGGTCGTTTTCGCTCGATTCTGGATAAGAAACCACGATTTAACTCACGAGCTTCTGTTTCCAGTAAACCAGTTTTAACGAGAATGCCAGCTTGTTCTAATAACTTGATGCCATTGCCAGCAACTAAGGGATTGGGATCCGTCATGGCAATGATGACTTGCTTAACACCTAAATTCACCAAGGCTTGTGCACAAGGAGGTGTTTTGCCAAAGTGAGAACAAGGTTCTAATGTAACGTACGCTGTTGCTCCCTTAGCTAAGTGAGCTGCTTGACGCAGAGCATGGACTTCAGCATGTGGAGAACCTGCTTGTACATGAAAACCTTGCCCAACAATATTGCTGCCTTGTGTGATAACGCAACCAACTCTTGGATTTGGAGAAGTGGTATTTTTACCAAAAGCAGCAAGCTGTAAAGCTTGCTGCATCATGTTAATGTCAAAGTCAGAAAAAAGCATATTATTTAATATTAATTGCTTCTAAATGATTGGCTAAGTTAGCAGTTGATTCTGTGCTACTTAAGGCACAAGTTAGTAAAATATCATCGCTAACAATGGCATTCACGCATGATTCATTTAACAATTCTTCATTGCTACCTTGGCTGAAGCTATAAACAAGGCGATTATCTGCAATGTCGCTGATTTGAGCATTATTTAGATTGGTATCGCTTTTTAATGTTTCACTGAGTTTACTTAAGTAAGCATTGGCATCTTCTTTTACTTTGCCTAAGTTAGCACTGTAAATTAGAATATCTTGTGCTTCATCTTGCTGTAATAGTGTTACGTTTTCTTTAGGCAAGTCTTTCAAGATGGCTTCTGTTTGATCCAATACATCCACAAAGTCGCCTTTGGTGTTGATTTCAATACGACCATCGCTACTAACTAAAGCTTGCGCTGGTTGCGTTTCAACTTCAGATGCATTTTCAATGCTGCCATCATCAACAGAAGATGCGACTTTATCTTGGCAAGCGGTTAATGTTAAAGCGGCACTCATAATCAGTGTTAAGTAAAATTTTTTATTCATAATATTGATCTTAAAAGTTAAGTTGTTAATGAGATTTCTTATCTTGTATATCATCTGTTTCAGAGATTGTGGCAATAATCTTCATAAACTCGGAAACATCATTAAAACTACGGTATACCGAAGCAAAGCGGACATAAGCCACGTCATCAATCTTTGCTAATTCAGCCATTGCCATTTCACCGATAAGCGTAGTTGGAACTTCTCGTTCACCCAGTAAACGTAATTTTTTTTGAATGGCATTGACGGCTACATCAATGACTTCAACTTTAACAGGGCGTTTGTGTAACGCCCGTTCTAAGCTTGTTCGTAGTTTTTGCTCATCAAAAGAAGTACGCACACCAGTATTTTTTAAGATTTGTGGCATGCGAATTTCTGCGGTTTCAAACGTATTAAAGCGTTTATTGCATGATAAGCAACGTCTGCGGCGACGAATACTATTGGTTTCCTCAACGACCCTTGAATCCAGCACTTGTGTTTCATCATGTTGGCAAAATGGGCATTTCATGTAATGTAACCTTAGGTTGAGAAAATTAAGTACTTATTCTAGCAATAAATCTTCCAGATGAATATCTCTGAGTTATTGATTGGGTCTGGAAATGAAATTATGTTTGGGGAGAATTGCACAATATTGGTGTTTAGGAAGTGGAATAAGTTGTTAATAAATACGATAAGATAATGAATTTTAATGATTTTATTTTATTGATTAAATTTTAGTCAATTTAAAGTTATTTTGAATTATCCATTTGATTTTTAAAATTATATTAATAATATGGGTATTTTTAGTAACGATTCACAGGTTAGGGTGATGCCTTTGCTGATAACTTGTGGATAGATTATCTAATATGTTGAAATAACAAGGATAAATGTATTTGATTAAAAAATAGGCGAAATTTTGATAAATTTGATGGCTTTAATCATTTTGCTTTAATGGGATTAAAAATAATGGCTGCAAAATATGTTTTGTAATAAATATTCTTATTTATCCTAATAAAGCTTGATGAAGTGGTTGGATAAATTGTGGATATGTGACTTAATATGTTGATTTATTAGATATTATTTTTGCTGATTAAAAAATAGTCAAAAAGACGGTGATTGTGGAATCTATTCCACACATTGCTCGCATAGGCATGAGGATAATGTGTGGGTAAGTTGCCTATCTATTTGATAATGATGTATAAAATAATATTGATTAAAATTTATACAACGGAACTGGCTGCTGCGCCAACTGCTCTGGCCATGGCAAGTGCATCTTCTACGCTCAAAAATAGTTTGGGTTGAGGATGATCTTGAGCGATGATATGGCCTTCTTGAAACATCAATAATTCATTTTGTGCCAGTTGTAACCAGTTTTCATTGCTGGTTAGCGGCAATGTTGCAATCACAGCAACTCTGTCTGTTGGGGTGGTGACTGCTGCAAAATCAATATTAATATCATCATCTAATAATTTTGCTTCACCAAATGGGGCTTCACGGATGATGTAGTGCAATAGCGTGCTAGCATGTGCAATCATCCATTGACCATTGGTTAAAACAAAGTTAAAAATCCCCGCTGAGCGAATATGGTAGGTTAAGTTTTTTATTTCTTGAAACAATTCTTCTTGGCTGGGTTTGCTTGGGAATTTTTGGCGAAGTTGCTCTAATATATAACAGAAGGCTTGCTCTGAATCGGTTGTTCCAACCGCTCGGTAATATTGATGTTGGTTCTTTTTAAACAATTCTTCTGTATTTTGTAAATGGCCGTTGTGGGCAAACAGCCAATATTCTCCCCACAATTCACGCATAAAAGGGTGAGTGTTGGCCAATGAAACTTGCCCTTGTGTTGCTTTGCGAATGTGTGCCAAAACATTTTTGGATTTAATTTGATAAGTTTTAATTAAATCGGCAATGGGAGAAGAGGCGCTAGGTAAGTCATCTTGATAAATACGCACACCTTTGCCTTCGAAAAAGGCAATGCCAAATCCATCCGCATGAACGTCAGTAACACCTCCACGGCGGCGGAAGCCTTCAAAAGAGAAAACAATATCGGTTGGTGTGTTGCAATTCATACCCAGTAATTGACACATTCTTTGAGCTCCAGAGCTTTAAAAATCTATAATTACCCTCATTATAATGATTATGAAAAGAAAACCAATGTCAATGTTTTATCATTGCGGTGGTTTTTGTAAAATGACATGAAGGATTTTTAATGACAGCAGCTGCTATTGCCAATGAGCGATTACGTTTTTTATTTGATGAATTACCTGTTCGTGGTATTCATGTTCAGCTAGATAATGTATGGCAACATATTCGTTCACAAAAACAATATCCTAAAGCCATCGAGCAAGCGTTGGGCGAATTATTGGCCGCAGGCATTTTATTGGCGAGTAATTTAAAATTTGATGGCGATTTAATTTTGCAAGTTCAGGGCAAAGGCTCCCTGAAAATGTTGGTTGTTGAAGCAACTAGCGATAATACTTGTCGTGCAACGGCTCGCTGGGATGAAGAAGTTGCTATTAGTGATGATATGGATTTACGAACTTTGCTAGGCGATGGCGGTATGTTTGTGATGACTATTCAGGCAAAAGATGGTGAGCCATGGCAAGGCGTGGTTGCTTTAGAAGGTGATTCTATTGCACAAATGCTGATGAATTACATGGGTAAATCAGAGCAGCTGGATACATTTATTCAATTATCGGCAAATGATGAGTGTTCTTCAGGATTATTGTTGCAAAGATTACCAGAGGAAGAGGTTGAAGAAGATGCATGGGAAACCATCATTGCTTTAGCGCAAACTACTTCAGCCCATGAACTTTTAACTTTGCCTGCTCACGATTTATTGTATCGTTTATTTCATGAATACCAGTTGCGTGTTTTTGAAGGTGATTCGATTGAATTTGCATGTACTTGCTCGACAGAAAAAGTTGGAAGTATGTTGTTATTGTTGGGCGGCGAAGAAGTTGGCAATGTTATTGCAGAAGAAGGAAGTATTGAAATTGGCTGCGATTTTTGTCAGCAAAAATATGTATTTGATGATCAAGACGTAGAAAAACTATTTGGTATGGATATTGTGGAAGCCGTACAAAAAAATCAGTAATTATATAAGTTGTTGTACAAAAAGCGGTTAATATTTGATTGGCCGCTTTTTTGTATTCTTAATATCTGCTA
Organism: Vitreoscilla sp.; assembly: GCA_030150505.1. Classification (GTDB taxonomy): domain Bacteria; phylum Pseudomonadota; class Gammaproteobacteria; order Burkholderiales; family Neisseriaceae; genus JASLFS01. The sequence continues at coordinate 12,088 of JASLFS010000053.1, forward strand.
ATTAAATAATTTATTGATTTTTAAAAAGAAATTTTTTTTGTTTGTCGTGATGGTATATAATTATGTTAAATATTCTAAAAGAATATTAAATAAAACAATACTAATCAAGGTACGGTATGGATACTAAGAATATTTATGATGCGCCTGAGAGTCAAAGCGAAGGCAGTAAGCAGGTTATTGATAATTTAAATGTTTCTGAAAGCTGGAAGCGTAAATTTCGCAATGTTGAAAAAGCGGGTGGCATTCAGCTACCTAAGTTTAAAGAGCTTTCATTTGGAGAGCGATTTGGAATTGGTTTCAATATTTGGGCATTTTTTTTTGGTTGGATTTATTTTTTAGTTAAAGGCATGCCAAAACAAGCATTAATTGCTTTTGGAATTAGTTTAGCTTGTATGGTTGTTGCTCTTTTCTTGCCACAAGGTGCTGCTTACGGACTGGGTGCTGGTGTTGGCGTATTCTATTCTTCCCGTGCTTGTATTTTGAATTATAGGATTAAAGTCTTGCAAGATACTGGTTGGTTTTTTTGAGTTAATGAGTAATAAAAAAAGCTGCTTCATTGCAGCTTTTTTATTTCTTATTTCGTGAAATAAGTATGTTGAATAAGAATATCCACAAATTTTTCTAAATATATTTGATCAATGGTATCGTAAGCATTCACAACACTGGCATCAATATCCAATACACCTAATAACTTATCTTGGCGAAGGATTGGAACGACAATTTCCGATTGTGCACGGTTATCGCAAGAGATGTAATTTTGAATTTGGTGAACATCATCCACGATAATGGTTTTGCCAGTTAATGCAGCTTCACCACAAACGCCTTTGCCCATATCAATGCGAACACAGCTGACTTTGCCTTGAAAGGGACCCAAAACCAATTGATGGCCATCGAATAAATAATAGCCAGCAAAAATAGTATTGGGTAAGAAATCATTGAGCAAGGCTGATGAATTGCTTAAGTTGGCAATCATATTGCTTTCATGATCAATCAGCGCACTTAATTGCTTAAGCAATAATTCATATGCTTCGCGTTTCTCTTGTTTGTCAGCCCAAGGTTGATTCATCGTCATCGCCTTATTGTAAAAAATAACGTTCAATGCATTTGCCTAATTCAATCAGGCGCCCATGGAAAAAATGCCCAGCATCAGGAATAACCAAAACAGGTAATTTTTGAGGCAATGACCAAGTGGTAACAAGTTTTAGTGGTACAACATCATCTACTTCACCTTGAATAATGAATGCTCTTTCTGGGTGAGGCAGTTCAGGCGCAGGAGTAGTGTAAATGCCAACAGCAGGGCCAATGAGTAAAACATGATCAGCATTAACGCGTTGTGCCGCAAATGTTGTTACATAACCACCAAATGAAAAGCCTGCGATGGCTAGTTTTGGCAAATTCGGATGCAAACTTTTTGCATGATGAATGACTGCTAAAACATCATCAACCTCACCTTTGCCATAATCATGCTCACCATCACTATTTCCTACGCCACGAAGGTTGGGCAAGTAGCAGTGAAAACCCAAGTTAGCCAGTGATTTTGCGGCTGTTTGAATCACTTTGTTGGTGTTTGTGCCGCCTTGTGTTGGGTTTGGATGGTTAATGACAGCAATGCCAATTTCAGTGCCTTTTGCTGGTATGTATAACGTTTCTAATTGTCCAACTGGACCGTGAATCATAAAAGGTTTAGGACCTAGCATTCTTTCAGTTACCTATTGATTAATTTTTATCTAATTTTAAATGATCAGCGCAACGCTGATTGACTAAATCTTCTTCTAAGATGGCAAGTAAATCTTGTTCATTATGATAAGTGTACCAATGACCTTCTGGATAGATAACCAAAGCTGGGCCATCATTGCATCGTCCTAAGCATCCTGATTGGCTAACACGAATACGACCTTTGCCATTTAAAGCCCTTTTAGCAATTTCATTTTTGAGAAATTTAGCAGCAGCTGAACCTTCGCCATTGTCATTGCAGCTTTTTTTGCAAGCATCTTGACGAGCATTGGTACAGATAAAAACATGGCGTTGGAAATAACTCATTAAATGTTCCTTGTGATGTGCTTAATCTTATTTTATTTAGAATCAGTGTAGACTAAAAACCTTATTTTGATAAGTTATATGCACCAAAACAAACAGGTCACATTGTGTGACCTGTTATGAGGATTATTTAGAATCGATATTGAGAAGTTCTACTTCAAAAACAAGAACTGAATTTGCTGGAATATCAGGAGATGGGCTTTGCGCACCATAAGCCAAATTGCTCGGGATATAGAATTTAAATTTCTCGCCAACTTTCATCAAAGGAATGCCTTCTTGCCAACCTTGAATAACATTGCTTAATGGGAAAGTAGCAGGCTCATTGCGTTTGTATGAGCTATCAAATTCATTACCATTAAGTAGTGTGCCTTTGTAATGAACAGTGACAGTATCGCTGGCTTTGGCTTGTTTGCCTTCAGCTTTGGTTATCACTTCATATTGCAAACCAGATTGGGTGGTTGTAACACCTTCTCGTTTGGTATTTTCTTCTAGGAATTTTTTACCTTCAGCTGTGGCTGCTTCTTGGGTTTTTGCCATTTTCTCTTGGAGCTGTTTCATGATGGTTTCTGCCGCTTCATTTAACTCTTTTTCAGTTAATTGAGGGTCTTTTTTAGCCAAACCATCTTTTAAACCTTGAGTCAGCGCATTGATATCAATATCTGAAACTAGTTCTGTAGGAAAGCTGCTGCCTTGTTGAAAGCCTAAGCTATAAGAAAACTTTTGTGCTGGTGTATCTAGTTTAACTGCTGTAGGTTCTGCAGCTTGTTGGCAAGCAGCTAATGCTAGAGAGCTGGTAACCAACAATGAAAGTATTGTTTTTTTCATTGTATCTATAATCCTAAAGGGTAATGTCTGTTATGAATATATAAAGCTAGCATATCAGTGTTGTGTTTGACTAGCTACTTTACTTGGATTTATATCAATAATCATCACTTCACTTTGTGTGCCAATTCTCAACGGAATGGCCCAGAATCCAAAACCAGAAGTCACGAAAAAATGTTTATTGTTTTCTTGTAAATAGCCATAATCCAGATAGTGGATCACTTTACCAATCAGTGTGGCAGGGAAAATTTGTCCACCATGAGCATGGCCAGACATTTGGATATCAATATCGGTTAATGCATTGGTTTTGATTTCATTGGGCTGGTGGTCAATGAGTAAAATAGGGTGGGGATTATTAATTTTATTGACCAATGAGGCTGTTGTCGCTCGATTTTTATAGCGAGCATCTAGTCGACCAATGATATTAATGGTTGAATCAATCTGCACGATATCATCTTGGAGTAAATGAATGGGCGTTTGATTGAGGGCTTGGCTGATACTGTCGTGGGAAAATTTATCATGGTTCCCCATAACGGCATAAACACCGAGTGGAGCATGTAGTTTAGAAAACTCATTTTCTAGGTTTAATCGATGATATTCGATTACATTATCATCCATGATGTCACCAGCTAAAACTAAAATATCCGCATTTTCATGATTAACAATTTGTTGTAATTTGGTTAACTGTTTCTTGCCAACGAGCAATCCTAAGTGCGTGTCGCTAGCTAATGCAATGCGTACAGGTTTAAGCATTGGTTTATCAACGGTGATGCTGTAATGTTGAACAACAGGCGTATAAGCAGCGTAAATGCCATAGCCCATGATGCCAATGAGTAAGATAGGGCAGAAAATTCGTAGATTTTTTTGCAGTCGGTTGCTGGCTTGTTGAGAAAGCAATCGTTGGCAAATAAGCAAAATAACTTTGCCCACTATCGCTATCATGCTGATATAGAGCAGTAGGATTAAGTAGCTTGCCGCAATTTTAATACCATGAATCCAAAACCGCCAAAGACCTAAAAAAATAATCGCTTCCGATAGGAGCCAAAAGCCGATGGCAAAGTTTTTGTGCCATTTTTCAGGCAGCCATGGCGCGATAGTGAATTTTAATGCACGGTGGCTAATCCAAACTAAGATTTGGTAGATAATAAAAACAATTGATAAAAATAATACCCATTTCATGATTGTGTTTCCTAAGTTAAGCAATCATTAATGCTGATTTTAAGTGGTTAAGAAAAGCTTTTTATTATTATTTGGATTGTGGGCTTTGATTTCATAGAATGACGGTAAAAAATCTATGTTGTATTGGCTATTTAATTGCTGAGCTCTTTTTTTGATTGTTTCTAATACCGTATTTGGCATTTCTTTTAGTGCCATTACTGCAATATTGCCATGGCTTTCTGCTGGAACTTCAATCACATACGGAAAGATGTTTTTTAATCGCTCAATAAAGTGATCATAACGTTTATCGCCACTCCACCAATTAGTAATAAAAATACCTTGATCGTTTAATGCATTTAAGCAATTGGCAAAAAAAGCTTCTTCCACCAAAGCATCAATGATTTGCGTATCATCAAATCCATCAACCATAATCACATCGGTGCTGCCACGCAGTACTTTGATATATTCGGCGCCATCCGCTTCAATAATTTGAAAATTTTCGCTTTCAAATGGAATCTCAAACATGGATTTAGCGATATTAATAACAGAAGGATTGATTTCAATAATTAATTGTTCACTGTCTGGTAAATAGGCATCGATCCAGCGTGCAAAAGAACCGCCGCCTAAACCAATTTGTGTAATATGCTTGGCATCTTCTGCATTTTTAAAAAGCAGCCAAGCCATCATTGCTCGGCTATAAGATAGAACCAATTCGGTTGGGTCATCTAAATTCATTGAGCTTTGAATGGTTGCGCTACCAAGATGTAATGAGCGAATGTTGCCTTCTTCTGAAATGCCAACTTCTGGCAATTCAGTACTAGGACGTAAACGCTGATAGGGATGTCGCATTGTCGGCTTCCTTATTAATGAATTTTATGAGCGGTTATCTAAAATGCTAATCACTTTACCAATGGTTGCTGGTGCTGATTCTTCATCGTTTTCTAATGGTTTTGGTGCATTAAAGTTTTCTTTATCAAAAGCAGTATCACCACCAGCAGGAAGGACATCTCCCATTGCTAAGTTTGCAAAATCAAATAATTGGTTATCAGCCAAATGAGATGGAACCACATTTTGTAATGCACTAAACATGCTTTCAATGCGCCCAGGGAATTGTTGGTCCCAAGTGTTTAACATTTCTTTAATGACTTGGCGCTGTAAGTTAGGTTGTGAGCCACATAAATTACAAGGAATAATAGGGAACTCTTTAACCGCTGCAAATTGAATTAAATCTTTTTCTTTAACATAAGCCAAAGGTCGGATAACCATGTGCTCACCATTGTCCGACAATAGTTTAGGAGGCATGGCTTTTAATTTGCCACCATAAAACATATTTAAGAACAATGTTTCTAATATGTCATCACGGTGGTGTCCCAAGGCAATTTTAGTTGCACCCAATTCTTTAGCAACACGATAAAGCACGCCACGACGCAAGCGGCTGCATAAACCACAAGTGGTTTTTCCTTCGCCAATAACACGTTTAACAACGCTATAAGTATCTTCTTCGATGATTTTAAAAGGCACGCCAATATTTTTTAAATATTCAGGCAAAATATGCTCAGGGAAACCAGGTTGTTTTTGGTCTAAGTTGATTGCAATTAACTCGAAATGAATGGGAGCAGATTTTTGTAATTGCATCAAAATATCAAGTAAGGCGTAGCTATCTTTGCCTCCCGATAAACACACCATCACTTTATCGCCATCTTCAATCATATTGAAGTCGTTGATCGCAGCGCCTACTTGGTGGCGCAGTCTTTTGTGTAATTTATTGATTTCAAGTTGTTCTTTAGTTTTTTTAGACATGATCAAAACCTTTAATGAAGCCGAATATTGTAGCTTAAAATCAAAAATTTCGCAGTTTGAATCATGTTTCTTTTACATAAATGGGTTTAAAAGGAAGGTTATTTATGTTTGTAAACGAAAATTAAGCCTAATTAATCATTCACTAAGGGTATAATGCACAGCTCATTTGTATGGAATTGAGCAACGAACCAAGAGAAATAACAAACTATGGGATTTTTAGAAGCTTGGATTGGACTTAGGGGTTTGCGCGCCAAAAAGCGCAATGGCTTTGTATCGGTTATCGGTGCATTTGCTGTTGTCGGCATTGCAATTGGCGTAATGGCACTGATTATTGTATTGGGGGTGATGAGCGGATTTCAAAAGGAGATTCGTGGACAGCTACTAAATGTAGCACCTCATTTGGAAATTGGTTATTACGATTCTGATAATGAACCGTGGCAGAATTTACAGGAAATGGTCAAAGGAAAAGCCGGTGTTTTAGCCAGTGCGCCTTTTATTGTTGATCAGGCTTTGTTAACGAGTTCTGGCGAAGTGCGTGGTGTCCCAATGCGTGGTATCGATCCCGTATTGGAAGACAATGTGGTCGACTTTGGCAAGCAAATGACCGCTGGCAAATTAACAGATTTAAAGCCAGGAGAATTTAATATTGTCCTAGGGGAAGATCTAGCAACGGTTTTAGATGTGAATGTTGGTGAGAAAGTGACGGTTATTACGCCGGAAGGAAATGTCACGCCAGCAGGTATGGTACCAAGATTAAAGCAGTTTACTGTTGTTGGCTTGGTTAAAACCAAGGTGTATGAAGTAGACAATAATCTAGCCTTAATCGACTTAAAAGATGCGCAAGTTTTGTATCGCATGGGCGATAATGTGACTGGTATTCGTTTGAAATTGGCCGATCCTCAGAATGCACCAGATTTAACCAGCAAGATTATTCCAGATAATTTGCGTCATCAAATTTGGGCACGAGATTGGACTTTCCAAAATCGCAGTTACTTTGAAGCCGTTGCTTTGGAGAAAAAGATGATGTTTATTATTTTAAGCGTCATTATTTTTGTGGCTTCTTTGAATTTAATTTCGTCATTGGTTATGGCCGTTACGGAAAAACAAGCTGATATTGCCATTTTAAGAACATTGGGCATGTCGCCAGCAGGGATTATGAAAATCTTTATGGTGCAAGGTTCGGTGGTTGGCTTTTTAGGTGTTTTTATTGGCGTGGCAATTGGCGTGCCGTTGGCCATGAATGTGGGTCGAGTATTGGATTTCTTTGAAAGAACATTTGGTTTGAAAATTATTTCATCACAAGTTTATTTCTTAGATTATTTGCCTTCTGATGTGAAATTGGTGGATGTGATTGCTGTGGCTGCTGTGGCATTGGTTTTGTCATTTTTGGCAACTATTTTCCCTAGCTATCGTGCTGCGAAAACTCAGCCAGCGGAGGCTTTGCGCTATGAATAATGAAAATTTAGTGGTTTTAAGCTGCGAAGATGTTTGTAAAAGCTATCAAGATGGGCAGCTTAAAGTTGATGTGATTGATCACTTGAGCTTGGAAGTGAAAGCAGGACAGGGGATTAGTATTGTTGGTGCCTCTGGAAGTGGTAAATCAACTTTATTGCATTTGTTAGGCGGTTTGGATACACCTAGCAGCGGCAATTTAATGCTAATGAATCATCGTATTCAGGATTTAAGTCAAAAAGCATTGGGTAAATTACGCAATCAACATTTGGGATTTATTTATCAGTTTCATCATTTAATGCCTGAGTTTTCTGCATTGGAAAATGTGATGATGCCTTTACTAATTGCTAAGAAAAGCAAACAGGAATCGCAGCAAAGGGCTGAAGCCATCTTAAAGAAAGTTGGTTTGGAGCACAGAATGTTGCACCGCCCAAGTGAGTTATCGGGTGGTGAAAGACAACGTGCTGCCATTGCTCGTGCATTGGTGATGAATCCTGCTTGTTTATTAGCGGACGAGCCAACTGGTAATTTAGACAGAAAAAATGCAGATCACATTATGGGTTTAATGTTGGAGTTGCAAAAAGAGATGAATGCCGCTTTGGTTGTGGTAACGCATGATGAGCAATTGGCATTAAAATTTGACCTATATTGGCGGATGGCTGATGGTAAGTTAAATCCATTATTGGTGGATTAAATATCCATAATTGAAATAAATAATCTTTTTAATAAATATCTAATTAGTGGCATACTGCTTGTAGATTAGAGGAAAAAAAGAGAAAGTTATTTCATTCATGGACGTTTTGTTATTACTAGGGTATGTTGTGGCGGTTATTGTATTAATTGCCACTCCAGGCCCTAATTTATTTTTAATGATTACACATAGTTTGAACTATGGACCTAAAGCAATTGTTCGCAATGCAGCCGGTGGTGTGAGCGCTGCTTTAATTTTAATCGCGTTGGCTTTATTTGGCGTGGCGCAGTTTATTCCTCAGTCTTTTCTGCCGTATCTGTCTTTAATCGGTGGTTCATATTTAATTTCCTTGGGTGTTAAAAATTGGCGATTGTCTAAAAGAGTGATGCCTCATGATCAGGCTACTGAAGCCAATGTGGTTGAACCTCAGTTTTTCAAAGAAGCTTTTTTAACAGGCTTAAGCAACCCCAAAGATTTATTATTCTTTATTTTATTTCTTCCCCAATTTGTCGATCCTGCCTTGGCACTGTGGCAAGCTGCTTTATTGCTAATGGCTTGTTGGTTGGTTTGTGATTTTGGCATTATGTATTTAGCTGGTGTTATGGCTGGTAAGCTTCGACGATATTTGACTGGATATCGGCAAATAATGGTTGTTCGGGTGCTAAGTACTATTATGATACTTTTGGGTGTTTTGTTATTATTAAAAACCATGATTTCGTTGGTATCTGAATAATTAAGCTATTGAAAAGCCACTTTTAATTAGTGGCTTTTTTTATTTTTGTTGATTTAAAGCTTATGTTTTGTGAATAGTTTGTTTGCAATTGCACAATGAGAACTTGTGGTCGGTGTAATATTTATATGCTACATTGATTTAAAATAAAACCATAAAAAACTGATTAACTGTATTTGGTTAATTGGGCAAGAATGATCCAAAAGAGAAAACATAAGGAGTGAGAAATGGATGCGCTTAGCTTTATTCGTGAGGACATTAAGTCAATGTCTGAATATGACATTTCAGACGTCCCGAAGGAATATGTCAAATTAGATGCAATGGAAAGTCCCTATGAATATTCAGAAGAACTCAAGCAAGAACTGGCTAAAATACTTAGCAACGTTCCTTTAAATCAGTATGTCAATCCAATCAGTTGCGGTATCCGTGAAATTATTCATCAACAATTAAATGTAAATGCTCAAGCTCAAATTGTTTTGGGAAATGGCTCCGATGAGCTGATTCAATCCTTGACACTTTTGGTCGCTAAGCCAGGTGCAAAAATGTTAAGTGTTGAGCCAAGCTTTGTGATGTATCAGCGCAATGCCGATATTTATGGCGTAGAGCATATTGGTGTGTCGCTGAATGCTGATTTTACTTTGAATTTAGAAGCGGTTTTAGCCGCGATTCATGAGCATCAGCCTGCAATTATTTTCCTAGCGTATCCTAATAACCCAACCGGCGGTCGTTTTGAAAGAAAACAGGTTGAGGCCATTTTACAGGCAGCCAAGGGAATTGTTGTGATTGACCAAGCTTACGGGGCATTTGCTTCTGATAGTTTTGCAGAACAAGCTGGTGAGGTTAATAATCTGGTGGTTTTGAAAACATTGAGTAAAATTGGCTTCGCTGGTATTCGGATGGGTTTTGCTGCTGGGCATCAAGATATCATGCAGCAATTACAGAAAATTATGCCGCCGTATAATATGAATCAATTAAGTGTGGCTACGGCGAAGTTCGCAACAAAATATTCTCAATTTATTATGGGTAATATTGATAAGCTTAAATCTGAACGTGAACGAATGCGCACAGCATTAAAAGCTTATAATCAGGTTGAAAGTTTTGCATCTGAGGCAAATTTTTTAACTTTGCGTGTCCCTGATGCCCAAAAGCTGTATGATATGTTGTTGGAACACAATATTTTAATCAAGAACTTACATGGCATGCACTCGCTGTTGGATCAGTGCGTGCGTATTACAATAGGGCTGCCTGAAGACAATCAGGCAGTGTTAGATGTTTTTCAAGCATTGTATGGAAATTAAATAATTATGCGTCAAGTCAGCGTTACTCGTAATACCACAGAAACTCAAATTACTTTAACACTTAATTTAGATGGTAAAGGCATTGGTATCTTTGATACTGGTGTGCCTTTCTTAGATCATATGCTGGATCAAATTTGCCGTCATGGCTTGATTGATTTGGAAGTGCATGCAAAAGGCGATTTGTACATTGATGCGCATCATACGGTTGAAGATATTGGCATTACTTTGGGTCAAGCCTTAAAACAAGCTTTAGGTGATAAAGCTGGTATTCGTCGTTATGGTCATAGTTATGTTCCTTTAGATGAAGCTTTAAGTCGTGTTGTATTGGATTTATCAGGACGCCCTGGCTTGACTTATAACGTTGAATTTACTCGTGCTTTAATTGGTAACTTTGATGTTGATTTGTTTATTGAGTTTTTTAATGGTTTAGTGAATCATGGCATGATTACTTTGCACATTGATAACTTGCGCGGCATTAATGCACACCACCAAGCAGAAACGATTTTTAAAGCATTGGGAAGAGCGCTTAGAATGGCAGTAGAGTACGATGAGAGAATGGCAGGAATGATGCCATCTACCAAAGGTACATTGACTGCATAACTCGAAAGTCATAATAAGAAGCCGCTTGATAGCGGCTTTTTTTGTGGCAAAAATTTTTACCATTGAAGATGAAAGTATGTTTAAAAAGTAGCATGTAATTTAAATTAACCAAACCAATGGCTAGCAAATGTTGAAAAAATTATTTTCTTGACTGGCAATTCAGATTAATATCTATTATTGCGTTCAATAACAATTAAACAAAACAAAGGAAAATTACTGTGAAAGTAGCTATTGTTGATTATGGAATGGGAAATTTGCATTCAGTTTTTAAATCCGTTCAGGCAGCCTGTCAGCATGCTAATAACGCAACAGAAGTATTTTTAACCAATAAACCAGAAGAAGTTTTAGCTGCGGATAAAGTGATTTTCCCCGGACAAGGAGCCATGCCTGATTGCATGAAAGCCTTGAATCAAAGTGGTTTAGCCGATGTAATTACTGAATCTTTAAAAGACAAACCTTTTTTAGGAATTTGTGTGGGTGCACAGCTATTATTTGAAAGCAGCGAAGAGGGCAATACCAAAGGATTGGGTTGGTTTGATGGAGAAGTGAAACGTTTTTCATCATCTTTATACGATCAAAAAAACAATCATTTAAAAGTGCCGCACATGGGTTGGAATAATGTTTATCAAGAACAAAAACATCCGATGTTTCAAGATATCGAGCAAGCTTCGAGATTCTATTATGTGCACAGTTATTATTTTGCTCCAAAAAACCGAGATATTGTATTGGCAACAACAGAATATCCTGATTCTTTTGCTTGCGTGGTCGGTAAGGATAATGTTTTTGCCGCTCAATTTCACCCAGAGAAAAGCCATACATCAGGTTTGATTTTATTAAGAAATTTTTTGAATTGGTAAAATACAAAATATTGAATTGTTATAGAACTTACTCAATTATTCTAGCTGGAATTTTTTTGTCATGATTTTAGCTTTAAAAACATAATGATTCGTTTATAATGAAGGTTCATATTAGTATAAATAATCGGCGCTTTGCTGTTTGGTAATGCGTCTTTTGTCATTTAGTTAGATTTGGTTTAGATAAAATGTTATTAATTCCAGCAATTGATTTAAAAGAAGGTCAATGTGTTCGTCTACGACAAGGTTTAATGGAGGATGCAACTGTTTTCTCGGATCGTCCGGTGGAAATGGCATTGCATTGGGTAGAACAAGGTGCTCGTCGCCTACATTTAGTCGATTTAGATGGCGCATTTGCCGGCAAGCCTAAAAATTTCGGTGCCATTAAAGAAATTCTAGCCGAAGTATCAAACGACATACCTGTTCAATTAGGTGGTGGTATCAGAAACCTTGAAACCATTGAAAAATACCTAGATTTAGGCTTGAAATATGTCATTATTGGTACTGCAGCGGTAAAAAATCCCCAGTTTTTGCATGATGCATGTGATGCATTCCCAGGACAGATTATTGTTGGGCTTGATGCAAAAGATGGACAAGTTGCCATTGATGGTTGGGCAAAACTAACTCAATACAATGTTGTTGAATTGGGTCAGCGATTTGCAGATTATGGCGCAGAAAGCATTATTTACACTGACATTGGCCGAGATGGCATGATGAGTGGCGTGAATATTGAAGCAACTCAAAAGCTAGCTGAAGCCATTTCTATACCTGTGATCGCATCTGGCGGTTTAACCAACTTAGATGATATCCATGCTTTGTGCGATATTCAAAGCAGCGGTGTTGAAGGCGTTATTACTGGTCGTGCAATTTACGAAGGCAGTATTGATTTACAAGAAGCACAACAACTAGCAGATGAATTAAGTAAATGAAAGTGTTATTAACACTGGCGCTAACCATTATCTCTTTTATGTTAATGCTCTGGCGCCAAGCATTAGATATATATAGCCATAACCCACAGCTAGACGGTGGGTATTGGGCTGCATTCGTAGAAATTTTTTCATCTACTTTTAATAAACCTGAAGTACAGTTACTTCTGCTTTTCATGATTCTAGCTCCAAGCTGGGCTGTTTTTGCCTCAAGAAAACTTAAGAAGCTATCCCTATTGATGCTCAGTTTCGTCACTATTTGGTTATTTAGTAATGTTTTATTTGCTATGAATTACTTATCCTATAGCGATATGATTGGCTGGTTTGTCTACTCAGCATTAATGTTACTCACAGGTTTACTTATCATGCTGTATCGCATTTTTAATAAAAATGTCGAGTATGAATTAAGAGAAATGAAAGTAGATATTGATGATGAACCAAGTTATCAAAAAAATAAAACTTGGTATTGAGAATAGAGAATAAAATCATGTTAGCAAAGCGCATTATTCCATGTTTGGATGTTGATAATGGACGAGTTGTAAAAGGCATTAACTTCGTTTCTTTAAGAGATGCAGGCGATCCAGTAGAAATAGCAAAACGCTATAATGATGAAGGTGCAGATGAAATCACTTTCTTGGATATTACAGCCAGTTCAGACAATCGAGATACGATATTACATGTCATAGAAGCGGTTGCTAGCCAAGTTTTTATTCCATTAACGGTTGGTGGTGGTGTACGCAGCGTGGCGGATGTTCGCCGCTTGTTAAATGCAGGGGCTGATAAAGTTAGCATTAACACAGCAGCAATTACCAATCCCGATTTGGTTAATGAAGCCAGCTCATTTTTTGGCTCACAAGCCATTGTTGTGGCGATTGATGCTAAAGCAGTTAATGAAGATAATTCACGTTGGGAAGTGTTTACCCATGGTGGTCGTAATGCAACTGGTTTAGATGCTGTTGAATGGGCAAAAGAAATGCAAAAGCGTGGTGCTGGGGAAATTTTATTAACCAGTATGGATCGTGATGGCACTAAAATTGGTTTTAATTTACCTCTTACTCGTGCAGTTAGCGAAGCAGTGGATATTCCAGTGGTTGCTTCAGGTGGCGTTGGTAATGTTCAGCATTTGGTTGACGGTGTTTTAGAAGGTAAAGCAGATGCTGTTTTAGCAGCAAGTATTTTCCATTTTGGCGAAGTTAGCATTCAAGAAGCAAAAGAAGCAATGAAAGCTGCTGGCATTGAAGTTCGACTATAAAGGAAATGCCATGACAGCTTTAGATGCTATTAAATGGAATGGAAAAGGTTTGGTTTGTGCAATTGCGCAAGATGAAATCAGTAAACGAATATTAATGGTTGCTTGGATGAACGCAGAAGCTTTGGAAAAAACGTTATCCACAGGTAAAGCACATTATTTTAGTCGTTCTAGACAGAAACTATGGTTTAAAGGCGAAGAGTCTGGGCATGTGCAAGATGTGTCTTCGGTGCATTTAGATTGTGATGGCGATGCCATATTACTCATGATTAAACAGCATGGGGACATAGCTTGTCATACTGGGCGTGAAAGTTGCTTTTATAGAGAATATCAAAATGGGCAGTGGGAAATCACTGATGCCATTTTGAAAAATGAGGCAGATATTTATGGCAAATAACATGGATGATAAAGCCCGTTTATTAGCGGGTAATGTTTTAGTAGAAATTGGGGATACATTAGAAGCTCGTCGCCAAGCTGCAGCAGAGTCTTCTTATGTTTCACAACTTTTGCACAAAGGCGAAGATGCCATCTTAAAAAAAGTCATTGAAGAAGCTGGTGAAGTTTTAATGGCATCAAAAGATGGTGATAAACTGCACTTGGTTAAAGAAGTAGCTGATGTTTGGTTTCATACACTTGTATTGCTAAATTTTCATGGTTTACGCCCGGAAGATGTGGTGATGGAATTATGCCGTCGTCAAAACATTTCAGGCTTGGATGAAAAAGCATCACGCCCGCAAGAATAATGATGAATAAGGATAAATGATGAGCGATTGTATTTTTTGTAAAATTATTGAGAAGCAGTTGCCTTCTGAAATCGTTTTTGAAAATGATGAAATGATGGCATTTAAAGATATTAATCCTGCGGCTCCAGTTCATATTTTATTAATCCCTAAAAAGCACATTGAAACTTTAGCGCATACAACTGAAGTAGATGAGGCGTTATTAGGTAAAATGATGTTACAAGTTCCTAAAATAGCTCATGAACATGGTTTAGAGCATGGTTTTAAAACGCTTGTAAATACTGGTGTTGGTGGTGGACAAGAAGTTTTCCATATACACATTCATATTTTAGGTCGTCCACAAGCATAAAGGCAGAACAACAATGGGTACGTTTTCTATTTGGCATTGGTTAATCGTTTTATTGGTCGTAGTGTTGGTTTTTGGTACCAAAAAATTACGCAATGTTGGTAAAGATTTGGGAACAGCTGTTCACGATTTTAAACAAGGATTAAACGAAGGCTCGGAAGCTGAAAAAAAAGCAGAGCTAGCAGAGAAAAAAGACGAACCAGAATCAAAAAGTTAAAGCCAGTTTATGTTTGAATTAAGCTTTGGCAAAATATTATTATTTGCTGTAATCGCTTTAATCGTTTTAGGTCCTGAACGCCTGCCCAAAGTCGCAAGAACTTTAGGGCAGTGGATTGGTCGCATTCAAAGTTTTGTCAGTAACGTCAAAAATGAGCTCAATCAAGAAATCAACAATGTCGAATTAAATAAGATTAAAGAAGATATCGAATCGGCTGCTAATGCCATGCGCGCAGAAATGCAATCTTCTTTGAATTTAATGGAAAATGAGTTGAGCCAAATGCAGCAGCAAGTTGGTGTTGATGTTGGGCGGGATGCTTGGAAAAATTTACCACCAATGCGCACAGTTGATGATTTTGCTGAAGAGCGAGAATGGATTCAAGCTCAGCAGAGAATTGGTGAGCATGATTTGTCATTGGTGCAAAAGTCACGTCAGGTAAAAAGACAACGCCGTTCAAAACCATTTGTTAACCCAAAATTAAGGGTAAGACGTCGTTACCATAACTAAAGTGGATGAGAATGGATCAAACTTCACAACCATTAATCGAACATTTATTAGAATTACGCACACGATTGATGCGTATTTTATTCGGGTTATTAATCTGTTTTTTGGTGTTAGCACCATTTAGCAAACAGTTATATTCTTTTGTGGCTCAGCCATTGATGCAGGCATTGCCTGATGGCAATCAAATGCAGGCAATTGATGTTATTGCCCCTTTTTTCGTTCCATTGAAAGTAACATTAATGGTTGCCTTTTTGGCGTCATTGCCAAATACCTTATATCAAATCTGGGCTTTTGTTGCTCCAGCAATGTATAAACACGAAAAAAGATTGGTTTTCCCATTGGTTTCCTCTTCCATGTTGCTGTTTTTTGCAGGCATGGCGTTCGCGTATTTTCTTGTTTTCCCAACTATCTTTAAGTTTTTAGCAGGAATGACGCCAGAAGGCGTGGTGATGGCAACCGATATTGATAAATATTTGTCTTTTATCTTAGGAATGTTTATTGCATTCGGGGTGACATTTGAAGTGCCGATTGTGGTTATCGTATTAAACCGCATGGGCGTGGTAACGCAAGAGCAGCTTAAAGCCGCTCGTCCTTATGTGATTGTGGGTGCATTTGTGATTGCAGCTGTTATTACACCGCCTGATATTATTTCCCAAATTATGCTTGCCGTGCCATTGATTGTTTTATATGAATTTGGTCTGGTTATTTGCCGTTGGGTTCGTGTGAAGCCTTTAGAAATAGAAGATGATGAAATGAGTCATGATGAGTAGTCAGAATGAAGGCAATGCTTTGCCTTTGAAAGCCATGCTTAAAAAAGTACGTTACATGACGTCCTTTGCGTTGATTAGTTTGATTATTATCACGTTAGGATGGGAGCTTTGGTGGGCTCCATTACGCAGTGGAGGCTCATGGTTGGTCTTAAAGGTTGTACCTTTGTGTTTGTTGTTATCAGGTATATTAAAAGGTCGACGTTATACTTATCAATATAGCAGTTTGGTTATTTTATTTTATTTTGCTGAAGCAGTGATGCGGGTTTTTGATAAAGATTGGCTAAGTTCAGTTTTAGCTTCTATTACTGTTGGTTTATGCCTAATATTTTTTATAGGCTGCTTAATTTATTCTAAAAAAACAGCTTCAAAACAAGAAACGAGTGAACAAAGTGTTCGGTAAGCAGCGTTTATTTTATATTACACAATTTATAGCCATCACCTTGCTGATGGCTTTGTTTATTGTTCCTTTTGTGATGAATTACCGTGTTGGCCCATTGAGTAGTTTTTATATTGAAAGTACGACAATGGCGCTGGCTCTGTTATTGGTTATTTCCATTGTGGTGATGGGTTATGGCTATGTAAAAATTCCTTTTTTAACGTGGGCAATTTTACTGTTTTCTGTCTATTTGCTTTTGCAAGCATGGTTATTGCAACTTCCTTGGCAAAGCCAGGTGCATTTAACCGTTGCAATATTATGGGTTGTAGCCTTGTTGGCTTTTGCGATGCAAGGGTTATTGTCTAATTGGAGAATTGAAGTGGTTTTGACAATAATTGCATCGGCTTTAGTATTGGGAACATTGCTGGAAAGTTTTGTAATGTGGGTTCAATTTGCTAGGGTTGAAAATGTTTTTGCTGGTTTAATTATGAAAGCCAAAAACATTACCAATATTTATGGTCAACTAGGACAACGAAACCATTTAGGGCATTACATGACTTGGGGGGTGATTGCTGCAAGTTATTTATTGGCAATGCGTAAAGTACCCATTGCTATTGGCATTGCATTAATCGTGTGGTTGGGCATTAGTTTGGGCTTGGTTGCTTCTCGTTCTATTACGTTATATGCCATATTGGTTATGGTTTTGAGTGTATTTGCTATTTTTACGCAAAAACAAAATCGCACAGCATGGGTTATTTTGTTGTTGGCTATGGTTTGGGTTTTGCTGAGCCAAGCATTTTTAAGCCATGTGTTAGATTGGTTTGGGTGGGAGTTTAAAGGTGGTTTAGATCGTGCTATTGATGGTTCGGCAATTGATAGTTCAAGGCAATATGAATGGAAAAAAGCATGGCTGATTTTCCAATCAGCACCATTATTTGGGCATGGTTGGGGCAGTTATTCTGTGCAAGGCTTTATGATTGATGGTTTGCCTGATTTTGATAACCGTGGGCGTACTGGTGTTTTATACACACATAGCCATAATTTGATTTTACAGCTTTTGGCTGAAACAGGATTAGTTGGAATGCTATTGGTTGTTGTGGCCATGGCATATTGTTTTTGTAAATTAATTTTCCAGCGAAGTAATCCCCATTATATTTTTGTTGCTGCTTTGGCGTTGGTCACTTTATGCCATAGTTTGCTTGAGTATCCTTTGTGGTATACATACTTTTTGGTGCCGTTTGTCATTTTATTAAGCTTCTCTAATCATTTGAATTTAAATGATGGGCTGAAAGAGTCGAAAAGACGTTTATTTTGTTCATGGTTCGTTATTGCTTTGGCTGGGTTGGCTTTATTGGAATTGATTCGGTTAGGATTCGCATATCAAACAATGTTGGGCTTTTCTGCTAGAAAAGCGGACACGATTGCTGAGCGAGCTGAGAAAACAATGAAGCTAAAAAGATTGGCTGAGCATGAGTATTTGATTTCTTATTATGCGAAAAATTTGTTAATGCGCCATTTGAACCCAGCTAAAACAGCTCAAGTTGAGGATTGGGAAGTAAAAATTGCCGAAGATACTGCTGGATATCGTCCATTTGGTAGCCAAGCGTTTAAGTTGGCATTGTATAAAATGCATGCGGGGCAAGTTGAGGATGCAATAAAATGGTCAGAATATACTTGGCACTATTATCCTAAATACATTGCTTCTTACCGTCGAGATATTGGCAAACAGGCGATTTTTGATGGGCTACAAGCACCAGCTTATGCAGCGTGCTTGCGTTATCAACCGTTAGTGCCGACTTTGCAATGTCAAACAACGATAACTGGTGAATAAAAAATAAGCGGCATGATTTGCCGCTTATTTTTATTTAAGCCAAGTGAAGTTACACATGCGAATCTGTGTATTCATTGATTAAAGTATTTTGCAAACTAATGTGAGGTTGGTTTTCAGCTGCCGTTAGTTTTTCATAGCTACCATTTTCGAGCATTTTCCATGCTTGGCAATTATCTTCTAGTGCTAAGCTCAGCGTTTCTCGAATGACACGTTCTTTTAAGGCTGGCTGTAAGATAGGTGTACAGGTTTCAATGCGGCGGAAGAAGTTTCGTCCCATCCAGTCGGCACTAGAAATAAATACTTTTTCTTCTTGATTGTGATAAAAGTAGAAAACGCGTGAATGTTCTAATAAACGACCAACAATAGAATAAACTGAAATATTCTCCGATAAACCGGGAACGCCTGCTCGTAAAGCACACATTCCACGGACAATCAGTTGAATTTTAACTCCAGCTTGGCTTGCTTCATATAATTTTTCGATAATGGTTGGCTCAAGCAATGAATTCATTTTGGCGATAATTAATGCTTTTTGTCCATTTTTTGCAGCTGTAATTTCACTATCAATATTGCTTAATAACATATTGTATAACGTGAATGGGCTTTGGTATAAGCGCGATAGCTTACTTGGCTGTCCTAAACCAGTGATTTCCATGAAGAGTTGATTGACATCTGATGTGATTTTTTCATCAGAAGTCATGATGCCTAAGTCAGTATAAAATCTAGAAGTGCTCTGGTGATAATTGCCAGTGCCTAGATGAGCATAGCTTTTTAGTTGGCCATCTTCTTTGCGAACAACCAATGCCATTTTGGCATGTACTTTGTAGCCAAATACGCCATAAACCACGTGAGCACCAACTTGTTCAAGTTTTCTTGCCCAGTTAACGTTGGTTTCTTCATCAAATCGTGCTCTTAATTCCACAACGACGGTCACTTGTTTGCCAGCTAACGTTGCAGCCAGTAAGGATTTCACCAAGTCGGAATTGGCACCAGTTCGGTAAATGGTCATTTTGATGGCCACGACATTAGGATCAGTGGCAGCATCTTCAATGAAGTTCATTACTGGTTGGAAAGATTGATAAGGGTGGTGTAGCAAAACATCTTCTTTGCGTAATACATCAAAGAGGCCACGGCTGGTTTGTAATGCTTTTGGAAGCGATGGTAAAAATGGTTGGTATTTCAAATCAGGTCGTTCAACCATGTCAATGACTGACATTAAGCGGACTAAATTGACAGGACCATTCACTTGATATAATTCTGATTCGCTTAGGTTAAAATGTGCTAATAGAAAATCACTTACGTGGTTTGGGCAGTTGGTTGCAACTTCTAAGCGAACGCCTTTACCGTATTGTCTGTCATGAAGTTCCCCTTGAATAGCCGTTCTTAAATCTTTTAAGTCTTCTTCATCTACCGTTAATTCACTGTCTCGGGTTAAGCGGAATTGATGACAACCTTTCACTTTCATACCTCTGAATAAGGTATTAACATGAGAGTGTACGATTGATGATAAAAAAACAAAGCCAGTATTGCCATCGCATAACTCACTGGGTAGGGCGACAACACGAGGTAAGATACGAGGAGCTTGGACAATCGCCATGCCTGAGGCGCGGCCAAAAGCATCTTTGCCATCTAATTCAACGGCGAAGTTTAAAGATTTATTTAATGGTCTTGGAAATGGGTGTGATGGGTCAAGGCCAATAGGGGTGAGAACAGGATAGACTTCACGTTTAAAGTATTCTTCTATCCAATCGCTTTGTTCTTGGCTCCACTCGTGGCGATGGTAAAAATAAATGCCTTCTTGGCGCAATAACGGAACAAGTTCATTATTAAATATATGATATTGGTCACTGATTAGGCGATGGGCTTTTTGGGTAACATTTTGGATGACTTGGTAAGGTAAGTCACCATTCATTAGCAATAAGTTGGGGTTTAGCTTATGTTGATTTTTGAGCCAAGCCATGCGAACTTCAAAAAACTCATCTAGATTGGATGAAACAATGCACAAAAACCGCAAGCGTTCTAATAAAGGAATATTGTCATTTTGTGCTTGAGCAAGAACGCGGCGATTAAAAGCGAGTAGGCTAATTTCCCTGCAAATGAATTTTTCTTTGGCTTCCATGTTTTACCTTGCTATTGTTTTGAGTGGATAGATGAAATATAAGAACCTTGTTGTAATCAAGAAATGATAAAAAAGGCTGCCTGAAAAGCAGCCTTCATTATTTATTCTGTTGGTGGCGTAAAGCCGCTAATGCCATCTACACCTTCGCCAAAAAAGTAATTTTCCATTTGTTGGGCAATATATTGGCGAGCACGAGCATCTGCTAGGCTTAAACGATTCTCATTGATTAACATGGTTTGGTAGCTTAGCCAGCCATCCCATGCTTCTTGAGAAATATTTTCAAAAATACGTTGCCCTAAGGCATTTGGCAATGGTGCAAATTTTAGTCCTGGGGCTTCTTTGCCCAGTTTTACACATTTAACCATGCGTGTCATATTCTGTGTCCTTTTGGTATGGTAATGAAGTATAAATTTTATCTGTGTTTTATTGTAAAGGATAAAGTGTTAATTGGGTACTGCATCACAGACTTTTAAGGGATAGTTGAAAATTTTAGATTGGCGTTTATTTTCTTGATAGCTGTGTAAGCGCTCAGGCGGCAAGATTTGTGTATTGCTTGGCAAGAAACCTCGTTCTATAAACCAATCACCTGTTTGAGTTGATAAACAGAAAATATTGTTCAGTTGATTTTGTTTTGCTATTTTTAAAACATGTTCTAGCATTACATCACCATAACCACCTGCTTGTGCCTCTGGAGCGACAACTAAACAGGCTAATTCTGCTGTATTGTGCTCATCATAATATTTTAATGCAACACAGCCGCATATTTGCTGGTCATTTTTTAGCAAGCTAAATTCATGGATGTGGTTTTCAAGGTAAGCAATGCTGCGTGGAATCAGAATACCTTGTTCTTCCAATGGTTTGATTAAGCGAACGATATCAGAAATATCATCTGCAGTGGCTTTTTCAAACTTGAGGAAAGACGATTTAGCAAAAGATGTGCCAACACCATCGCGTGTAAACAATTCCTTAAGTAAAGCACCATCATCTAAGCCAGAAATTAAATGAGCACGGTGAACATTGTATTGCAGTGCTTTTTTGATGGCTGATAAACGACGAGTAACACCAATAGATTGTGGCGTGGTAGCTTCTAACTCTTCCACTTCATTGGTTGTTAAAGTGCTAATAAGCTCGCCATTTTCATTGAGAACGCCAGCATCTGGGCTCGCAAAAACTAATTTTTCAGCTTGTAATGCAACGGCAACATCAGCAGCGACTTCTTCTAGTGCCAGATTGTAATTATAGCCACTTAAAGAGTGACCTAAGGGGCTGATTAAAACAACATTGCCAGCATTAAGCAGTGTTTCTATGCTTTTGTGGTCAACCTTTCGAACCCGACCTGCGTATTGCATATCAACGCCATCGATAACACCTAAAGGGCGAGCTGATATGAAATTTCCAGATGCTATTTTTATGCGCATGCTATTTGATGGCGTATGTGGCATACCCATTGAAAGAGCTGATTCCACGTCAAACCTTACCATGCCACAAGCTTGTTTGGCTTTTTCTAACGTAATATTATCTGTGATTCGTCGCCCAGCATGGTATTGAATGGTTAAACCTGATTGCTGCATTAAGCGGTTTACGTACTGCCGAACACCATGTACTAGCACCAACCTCACGCCTAAACTGGCGAGTAGGTTGATATCTTGTGCTAAGGTGAGGAATGCAGGTGAAGCAATGACTTGGCTACTTAATGCTAAAACAATGGTTTTATCTTTAAAGTAATGAATATAAGGCGTTGCTTCTCGAAAGGCATTAACGAAATGTGGCAGTATATTTTGCATCATAATACCGAATAAAAATTTTTATAGAACAATGTATAACACTTGCAATATTAAGACGATTAGGGCTGTTACAGACGCAATTGTCCAATTTATTTCAGTGGTTATTTTTTGCTGAGCTCCTGTCATTTGGTTGGCAGGAATGGGGTTGCTATAGTCTTGCTCTAATGTGTAAACCAACTCTTGATTGTGAGAATCTGGATGGGTTTTATCTTTAACTTCCTCAATGAAGACAAAAGTATTATGAATTTGTGTGCTTTTTTGTTCGGGTTCAGATAGCTCAAAAACAGGTTTTTGAGTGAGGGACGTATCCAAATATTTTTGTACAATGTTTGTTGCTGTATTGCTAGGCTGATTGTCATCTACTGTATCAATAATGGCAATCTCAGTGTTTTTCTCAAGATTTTTTTTGAGTAGCTGATTGAGTAAAATTCCCTGTTTTGGAAGTTTTACGGACTGTTGTGTTTTAACATGCACATCATCAGCTAGCTGAGATTGTTTTTCTTTGGCTTTTCTCAATAATTTTTCAGTGGGATTCGCTGTTTGAATTGGAGAGGGCAAATCATTATGAGCATCAACGGTCACTTTTGTTGGTTGATTAGCTTTATTGGGCTTAATTAAATTACCACGGGCACCAAATACCTTTTCACAATTTCCGCATGTAATGCTACCTTGCTGATTGGCTAGTTCTTGATACGAAGTCATTTGTTGATGCTGACAGTGTGGACACTTGGCGCAATAAAAAGTATTGTTGGTTTTGGTTGCCATATTTAATTAATCCGCTTATTTTGTTCATTCATTTAATGATTTTTAGCAATCAGTTCTTCTATTGCATTAAACACAACTTGTGCACTAGGTTGCCATTCTTCTTCTAACATTGCAGCATGCCCCACGTTTGCCATCCAATGTATGGGCTGATTATAGCTCATGGAAGTGAGGCTAACCACTTCTGGAGCAACTAAAACATCTTCTCGTGCACCAATGATTGCGATAGGGCAATCTTTTTTAAACCATGGTGCAAATGGAGTGCCCATTATTAAGTCCATAATTAGTCGATATGACTCTGGATTCATCTTGTTAGCATAATCATTTAGTTTTGCTAAAGTCTTAGGCTGATGAAATAGTGCCTCTTGGAACATACTGGCAGGTAATGGTTGATTAAATGCGTATGTTTTGCCCATGGTAGCGGTAATAAATGGGTGTCTATAAAAACCACCCATCGCCAGTGGAATCAATCCTTGTGGCGGAACTGCACACATTAATATTGCACCAGCTAATTGCGTTGTTGTCATTACTTTTTGGAGAACTAAACCACCCATGGAATGACCAATAACGATGGGTTCTTTTCCTGTTGTTTGGATAATTTGTTCAATTGCCCAGTTTACATCATCAGCATAGTCATTTAATGAAAACTGATAAATATTTTCATGCCCTTCACTTTGACCATGTCCACGGAAGCTGACAGCCCAAGCATCAAATCCACGCTTGGAGAACCAAGGCAGGTAATTATGCCAGCACCATGCCCCGGTGAAAATACCATGTAGAAATAATAATGGTGGTTGGCTGATGTCTTCACTGGGTTCATGTAATAATTCTAATGAATAAGGTGGGTTCATATCTATCTCCTTGTTAGTTAATCACACATCTAAACCAGCTTGTACCATATGTGCTGCAGTAATGACTGCTTTTGCTTTGTTTTGAGTTTCTTGCCATTCAGCTTCAGGGTTTGAATCTGCAACAACACCAGCACCACTTTGTACGTATAAAGTATTATGACGAATAATAGCAGTTCGTATGGCGATAGCGAAATCCATATCATCGTTAAAGCCTAAATAACCAACAGCTCCGCCATAAATTCCCCGTTTACTTGGTTCTAATTCCTCAATGATTTCCATTGCCCTAATTTTGGGAGCTCCAGATAATGTTCCAGCGGGGAAGGTTGCTGCTAATATTTGCATATTGGTGGTATTGGGTTTTGCTGTCCCTTCAACATGAGACACGATATGCATCACATGTGAATAGCGTTCAATGACCATTTTGTCTTTTACTTTGATTGTTCCTACCTGACAAACACGACCTACATCATTTCTGCCCAGATCAATTAACATAACGTGTTCTGCAATTTCTTTTTCATCGTTAAGCAAATCTTGTTCTAGTAGCAAATCCTCTTCAATTGTTTTGCCCCGTAGTCGGGTTCCAGCTATCGGACGGACGATAACTTGATTTTGTTCTTTACGAACTAAAATTTCAGGAGAGGAGCCAACCACATGGAAATCGCCAAAATGGTAAAAAAACATATATGGCGATGGATTTAGCGTTCTCAGAGCCCGATATAGACTCAGTGGGCTGTCATGAAAAGGCATGCTCATGCCCTGTGAAGGAACAACTTGCATGCAGTCGCCAGCTAAAATGTAATCTTTGATTTGATGAACAAATCCTTTGAAAGTTTCTTTACCCACTTCGCTGGTTGCTTCGGTGTGCTCGCTTCCAAGGGATAATGGTACGCTGACATTTTGCCGTAATTGGATACGAAGTTCTTTTAAGCGAGCTTTTGCTTTGTCGTAGCCATTTTCATCTTCAGCATTGGCATAGACAATTAAGCTGACTTTGCCTGATAAGTTGTCAATCACTGCCAGCTCTTGAGAAAGCATTAAAAAGATATCGGGCGTTTGGGCTGGATTGTTTTTGTTTTTTTGTACCAAATGAGGCTCAAAAAATTGAATGGATTCGTAGCCAAAATAGCCAACTAGACCACCAGTAAAGCGAGGTAAATCAGCGATATTGGGTGCTTTGAAAGTTGCTTGAAAGTTTTCAATGTAACTTAAAGGATCACCTTCTTCTTCATGAATCAGCTGGTGGTTTTCAAAATGCTTAATATTGTTTTGTTGTATTTGAATATAGGTATGGCAGGGCAAGCCAACGAAGGAGTAAC
Source organism: Vitreoscilla sp. (assembly GCA_030150505.1). Lineage (GTDB taxonomy): Bacteria > Pseudomonadota > Gammaproteobacteria > Burkholderiales > Neisseriaceae > JASLFS01. The sequence continues at coordinate 37,318 of JASLFS010000053.1, forward strand.
GCCCAAAGCGTTCTCCACCTACAACGGATTCTAGTAGGTAACTGAAAGGTTGATTGGCTAATTTTAGATACATTGATAGCGGTGTATCTAAATCAGCTAATAATTCTTGCACCAAAGGGATTCGGTTGTAGCCTTCTGCTTTTTGTTGCTGATATTGAGCTAGAGAAATCATATTTCACCTTTATAGCGATATTTTAAATATTAAAGCATATTATTTTGTTTGTGTTTTAAAGTTTTGCATATAAAAAAAGCTGCTAGAGTGATTATCTAGCAGCTTTTTTGTGTTCTATCTGGATTATTTTTCTTTTGGCTCATCGCCATCAGTTTCATCCAGTTGACCTTCAGTTATTTCGACTTTGACACCGACTTCATCGCGAATTTTTTGGTCAATTTCAGCTGCTATTTGAGGATTTTCTTTTAGCCAAATTCGAGTGTTGTCTTTACCTTGACCAATTTTTTGTTCATTGTAGCTATACCAGGCACCAGCTTTCTGGATGAAACCAAATTTGACACCTAGGTCAATGACTTCTCCTTCAAAGCTAATTCCTTCGCCATATAAAATATCAAATTCAGCTTGGCGAAATGGAGGCGCTACTTTATTTTTAATGACTTTAATGCGAGTTTCATTACCTAAGATTTCATCGCCTTTTTTGATTTGACCGATACGGCGAATATCCAAACGTACTGAAGAGTAGAATTTTAATGCATTACCGCCAGTAGTTGTTTCTGGGCTACCAAACATAACACCAATTTTCATGCGAATTTGGTTAATAAAGATAACCAAAGTATTGGTTTTTTTGATATTGCCAGTTAGTTTACGCAATGCTTGGCTCATTAAACGGGCTTGTAAACCAACGTGGGCATCACCCATTTCACCTTCGATTTCCGCTTTTGGTACTAGCGCTGCAACTGAGTCAATGACTACCATGTCCACGCTGCCTGAACGAACCAACATATCGCAAATTTCTAATGCTTGTTCGCCGGTATCCGGTTGAGAAACCAATAAGTCTTCAACTTTTACACCTAATTTACGAGCATAAATAGGGTCAAATGCATTTTCAGCATCAATAAATGCACAAGTGCCACCTGCTTTTTGGCATTGAGCAATAGACTCTAAACACAAGGTCGTTTTACCTGAAGATTCTGGTCCGAAAATCTCTACGATACGACCACGAGGTAAACCGCCAACGCCTAAAGCTAAGTCTAAGCCTAATGAGCCTGTAGAGATGACTTCTAAGCTTTCATCTTTTTGGCTGCCATCCATTTTCATGATAGAGCCTTTGCCAAATTGTTTTTCAATTTGAGCAAGTGCTGCACTTAATGCTTTGCTTTTTTCTTCTTTAGGAGTGGTTTTGGTTTTTTCGTTGGACATATTCGCTCTTTTATTGAGAAAGGGTCGATTAGATATAAGAGGTAAGATACCATGCTAAATCTATTTTTAATAGTTATTTCTATTTTGTAATAGATTGTATCAAAAAATCAAGATGGGGTGTGATAGATAGTAAAACAAAGCCTGATTAAAATCATCAGGCTTTGTTTTTATTATCAAAAAATTAAGGTGTTGTGTTGTAAAGATCGGTGCGTTTTTTACTGTGGTGGACTTTCCAAGAAATTCCGTAGCCAATGACAACTGGTAACGCAGCAATAATGCCCTTGAACATCCATGTTGCATACCATGGTTTAACTAATAATACTGATTCAGATGAACCCATTGGTGTTAAAACTTGCCAATCAAAAATTGGCCACCAGCACATTACTAACAATCCCAAAAATACAGGCCAAACATAGCCCAACCAAGCTTTTTGCCAAATTTTAAAAGCGACAAAACACCAGATAATGGTTAGTGCGCTAATTAAAATAGCTGTTTGGGTGGGTGCATTAAAATATTTAGATGCAAAAAATGTTAAAATAACCCATAAAATACCAACAATCGCAAAGATGAATTCTTCTGGTTTGCGCATTTTTTTCTCCTACTGTTTCCTTGAAGACTATACCGTAAAGTCCTTGTTTTGACTATGTCATTATTAGTACGTTTGCTTTAGATTAATAAATTATCCAAGTCTGTGGCATTAATATCCCATCGCCAAATTCCTTGGCTTTCAGGGTGCTCCAATCCTCGTAAAAATAGATATTTTATGTGGATGGTTTCTAGGCTGATTTGCCTAATGGCAAAATAGCGTTTAACGGCGACAGCGTAAAGCAAAGCTTGTAAATAATAATGATGTTCTGCCATGGCAAGATTTAAAGCTTCTTCGTGATAATCCTGAACATTCATCCCAAGGTGGTTGGATTTATAGTCAATAATGGTTACGTGACCGTCTTCATGGCTACAAGTCATGTCAATAAAGCCATTTAAAAAACCATCGACATCGTAAAAGTTGAGCTTATCAATGGCATCAATGAGCAAGCTTGGTAAATTAGATTGCGATAAATAATTTTTAAAATGTTGCCAAGACAATGATTCGGTGCGAATGACAAAGCCCATTTCAGGGAGCATTTGCTGTTTTGGTAAGTTGGATAATGAAAAACCGTTGAGATTGAGTAATCTTGCTATATTGCTCATTTCAGTAACAGCTTTTAACCATTTTTCATCAAAGCCATAGCGGTTGAGGGTTGGTAATAATAAATTTTCAGCTTGTTGCTCAGCATTTTCTGAGAAATTTAATTTTTCCAGTATTTCATGTAGGCATAAGCCAGCATGCGCCCCTTTGGGAAAATGAAAAATATCCCATTCGTTGGCTGTCGATGTATTTGGTTCTGGCAATATGATATTGGTCGCAATTTCCGCGGCATCCAGTGTCGGTGTAATTTCATCACTATTTTCAGTGTTGTGCAAAGCACGATTGGCTAAGCTTGATTGCCTAGTTAATGCAGTAAAACTGGTGTTTTTAATCCATTTGAATGGTCGTTTTTCCCATATTCTGCTGGTGTAATGTTCAGCTTCTGCTTGAAAATGCATTTTATCGATGGGCTGAATATCATCAACCCAAGCAATACTGTGTTCTTGGGTTTGGTTCTTAATCCAGTCATCCCACATTTTATATTGTTGGGCGGCTACGGCTTTTTTACCCCAGCTGTGCTCAACTTGTTCTGGCGTATCTTCAGGTTTGCCATGAAGTAGGTAAGTTAATATTGAGTTTTGCGAAAAAGTTCCATGCGCAAGGTTTAGGTACAAACGTTCTTCTGCACGGGTTAATGCCACATATAACAGCCGCAAATCTTCACTAAGCTGGTTTTGGCTCAGTGCATCATGTTCTTCTTTTGATAAATGTTCTTTGCCTTTTAAAATGGCTTGATTGTTATTGTCGTGAATTAAGGCAAAGTTCTCTGTCGTATATTTACGATGATCCCAAATGAATGGGCAGAAAACGATGGGATATTGCAGTCCTTTTGAAGCATGCATGGTGACAATTTGGATTAAGCTGTCATCACTTTCTAAGCGCAATTGAGCGCCATCATGGCTTAGTTGATTTTGTGCAGCATGAACTTGTTTTTCTAGCCAAGTTAATAATGATTCTGGGTGGTCATGCTGCAATGACTCTTCTGCCAACAATTCAAAAACCTGATGAATATTGGTTAATGTCCGTTCGAGTTTTTGGCTAAGTAAATGAGATTCTAGATTTTGGCCATCAGAGAAAAATTGATAGGCGGAGAAAATACTGTTGTTAAACCAAATTTCTTGCGCAGATTGTCCAATTGAAATCCATTGCGATAAGGCAGCTTCATTTTCATTTAAAGCCAAAATTTCATCTGCTTTGAATGAAAATAATGGCCCCATTAAAATATGCCGTAACAGCTGTGTTTTATTGGGGTTTAGCCACCAGTTCAATAAGCTAATTGCTGCTTGAGCTTCTTGGCTAGCAAAAACAGAATCATTGCTAATCATCACACTGGCTATATTTTTACCAGCTAGTGCTTGGCGGATTTCTTTTCCCTCATTGTGACTGCGTACCAAAATGGCAATGTCACTCGCTACCAGCGGCTTGCCTTTAAATAGCAATTTATTTTGTTGCCCTTGTTGCAGTAAATCGGCAATTTGGTTTGCGGATGCTTCTGCAGAGCGGGCACGAGCGACGTCTTTATTTAATTTATCCTCATCAGCTTGATTGAGCCAATTGAGTAAAATAGCTTCTTTTCCATCAGATAATGTACTGTCTTGCCTATGGGCTTGTACGTCAATATAGGGAATGTCATCCATGATAAAAGGATTGTTTTTTTGCGTAAACAAATAGGCAATGCTTTTAACGAGCTGCTTATGGCTGCGGAAGTTAGTTGCTAATGTATATTGGTGTTGGGCATCTTTGGCAGCTTGTAAGTAGGCATGAATATCGGCACCACGAAAACGGTAGATGGCTTGCTTGGGATCTCCAACTAAGAAAATCGGAATGTCATTGGCAATAAAACTTTGTTGGAAAATTTGATATTGTAATGGGTCGGTGTCTTGGAATTCATCAATTAAGGCAACTTGCCATTTTTTGGCAATGCTTTGAGATAAAACTTCGCCATATGTTTCATGTTGTAAAGCTTGATAGACATCCACCAATAAATCATCAAAGCCACGTTGGCTATTGGATTTTTTTTCTTGTTGCCAAGCTTCATTAATGTAATTGAGTAAATCAAAATGCAGCTTTTCAATCATTTGATCTTGGCAATGAATAACGTTGTTATATGCTTCCGCTAGCTCAGATAAAATGGTTAACTCTGCTAAATCTTCAAAAGTAGCTGGCCCTTTTTTTGTAATGCGTTTTCGAAATGATTCTTCTGAAAAATTAGCCAGCTTTTTACATAATGTGTCATTTAAGGCTTTTTGTTGGTATTGCAACAATGGCTCAAAAACTGTTTTGCAGTAATTTTGCTGATTCATCGAGTTGCCGTTGAAATTACTAGATGGATATTGCGTAAAAAGCGCATAAAGCTTGGGGAGCTTATCCGCAATAATTTGCCAAATATCGTCTAATGCTTTTTTTGCCGTTTTAATATCAGGTGGCGTAGGTACATCTTGAATAATATAAGGGCGATTAATAAAACGGCGAATCGATGGGAAAATATTGCTAGGTGTTAAAGACGCTTGGAAAACGCATTCGCTTAAGGCTGGATTGTGAATCACATGTTGGCGCCAAAAATCAGCAGCTAAGACATTAAATGCTTCTAAGTTGTCTTCATTGAGCTCGGTTTGAAAAGGGGATTGGCACAAAAAAGCATAGTCTTGTAACAAGCGTTGGCAATAACTGTGGATGGTATAAATGGTAGCATGATCAAATTGATTTAAGGCTGCCTGTAAACGCAAGCACAAGCGTGGTAAATCTTCTTGTTCGTTGGCTTTAATTAAATAATCAGTATCATCAAAATCAGGACCATAATCAGCAAAAAATGCTTCATTTTTGAGCAATTCAGCTAACCTTTCAGGGAGCCTATTTATATCGCCTTGATGCTGTTCTTGATATTCCATCGCTAGGCGTAAAATTTGAAATGCACTTTCCAAACGAGCCCGCAAACGGTTTTTTAATTCAGCAGTTGCGGCTTTGGTAAATGTGACCACTAAAATGCGGTCAACTCCAATGTGCTCAATGAGCACCAAGCGTAAAAATAACGCTGCAATGCTGTAGGTTTTTCCTGTTCCTGCCGAAGCTTCGATTAAATTAACACCTTTTACTGGCACGGTTAGCGCATTAAAAGCTAGCATTTTACTCATGGCATTTCCTTTTCTAACTCATCATGCTCAACGGGTTTCATACATTCATATAAAGGCTGCCAAATATGTTCAATTGCATATTGAAATAAAGGTAAATTGACTAAGCTATCACTGTCTTTTTCGCCAAATACCAAAGCCACTTCTTCATAATCTTTTTGCCCAATGCTCATTTTGTTGCCTTCTAAAAGCCCCCGTGCGGTGCTTAAAATTTTTGCAAAATTTTCAGGTTCTTTAGGATCAATATTTTTTTGAATACATTCCCCCCATTCTTTAGCAGCACCTAAACTGGTTCTGGCAAAAAATGGCAATGGTTGGCTTTGTCCGATTTTCCATAAATTCAAGCATTCATTGAGTATTTTTTGTGCTGTTTTTTGTTCAATGGGTGCTAATTCTTGCGGCTCAGGCGGCCAGATAATTAAGCCTTTTGTCGGCTGATAACAAGCACAAGTAATCAGATGTTCCAGCAATATTTCCACCTTATCAGTGCTATTCATTTTTTTATCTTGGTAAAACATCAAACCATTGCTATATAGGCTTTTTAAACTGCCTACTAAGGTTATATCCTCATATTGGTATTGAATGGTTTGTGGCGGTAAATGCTGATTGTTAAACCATGCTTGAGGTAAGTTTTTGATTTCAGAAACATAATAACGCTGCCAATGTTCAGCCAAATACCCATCTGGCCAAATGTTTTTTGCTGCTAAATGCTGACTAACTTTTTCAAAATTAAGATGCTGTCTTTTTGCTTCGTACAAAGCATCATAAACAGTGGTTGCATTCTCAACCACAAAAGGCTCGGTTTCTTCTAAGGTGCCTTGTAGGTATTGATTATTCCAGCCCAATTGATTTTTAAGCCAATAGCGCACTGGATTTTTCCAGAATTGAATGAAGCTTTGAATGTTTAAATGAAATTTCTCATTTCTAATAGCTAACGGCTGTATTAAAAATTCTGGGTTATTTTTAATTGGCTGATTAAGAGCGGCAGCATAATCCGTGCGGTAACTATAAATATCACTGTTTTCCTGATAATAACGCTTAGAAAATGCCTGTAATGGATGCTGTTTAACCCAGCTTGCCCATAAGCTCGTTGTGCCTTGCCCAGTCATGCTTGCTACAACATCAATCAACTCATGCAAAAGAGGGGAAGCAGCCATATCATCATTTTTATCCTGACTTTTTCCCAAAAATGATAAATATAAAGTTTCTCTGGCACTAATGATGGATTCTAAAAATAAATAGCGGTCATCATCTCGGTGAGAGCGGTCACCTTTGGCAGGATGTTGGTTGATTAAATCAAACTCAGGTTTACTAAAGTTTCGAGGATAACTACCGTCATTTAAGCCCAATAAACAAATGACTTTAAATGGCAAACTGCGCATTGGAATCATGCTACAAAAAGTAATGCCTTGGCGTAAAAAACCTGCTTCGCTGCTGCTGCTTAAAAATTGATTAACATGTTTTGCCACCACATTAAAAGGCAGCTCTTCCGTTAGTTGAGCGCACTTTGCTTCCGAAACCCAATCCGCTAAAGCCTTACTCCAATTGGCGCTGGCTGCGGTATCAGTTTCCGCTGGTAATAAGCAATCCAAGCTCAATTGTTGTAAACGCTCAGCCCATTGCTCCACGGTAGTCGGTTGCTGGAATAGCCTATAATAATGATTTAACGTATCCCATAATTGCAGCCATTGCGTGTAAATGGGCAGCTGTTCTAATGGAGTGGATAACGGAGCGGTATGTTGCCAAGTTTCAGACAAATGACCTTCTGAAGGCAAAACTAAGCCCAAAGCCAAGCGTTCCAAGCCTTGTGACCAAGTGAAATGATTGGATTTGCCGCCAAATCGTTGACGCATATTCTCATCTAAACCCCAGCGAATATTCAGATTTTCAAGAGCATCTAAAATACAAGGAACATCGTCTAAAGTCAGCTCGAAACGATTTAAAACACAAGGATTATCCAGCAAAGGAAAAGCCTGTTTGATTTCAAATCGACTTTGTAAAAGTTCTAATAAACTCTCAATACCACTTAAAAAAGGTTGTTTTTGACTGATTTTAACGTCAGCGACGCTATAAGGTAAGCTCACACCATCTGGCGCATGTTCACCAAAAATGGCCTCAATAAACGGTGTATAAGGTTCGATTTTCGGCGTTAAAACGGCAATATCATGTGCTTGCCAATCGGGATTTTTTTCAAGTAACGATAACAATTGGTCTTTGAGAATTTGCAATTCACGCAAAGGGCTGTGTGCACCATGAATCATAATGGAGCCATCATGCAAAGATGCCAAACTTGCTTCGGAAGCTTGTGGCGATTGCAATGTCAAGATATCGCTTTGCAGTTGCCTTAATAAACTCTTTTGTTCTGGTTGCTGAAATAATTCAGCGGAATATGCCAAATTAGCTTCACTGGTTAAGCTATTTAAAAAATCACGACCTTGTTTTCCCAGTGATGCCAATAATGGGTGACCAATTAATTGATGAATGTTGGTATTTAAATTTTCATCGTCATTGTTGTGCAAAATCTGCTCAGGTTCTTGCAATTGATACCAATAATCTTGGCAAGGATTTAAGGCGAAAATATGCACATCAATGTGTTTTGCAATGGTTTGGAAAAGTTCCAAGTACATTGGAGCCATGGCAGCTACGCCAAAAATACTAATGCGCTCAGGGAGGTGATTTTCATTTAATCCAGTGAGCAAGTTTTGCCATAATTGCGCACGATGAGGTGTTTCTTGATGACTGCTGTTTGCTAAACTAAGCCACAAAGCTTGCTGCCAAGCTTCATCTTTACCCAAATCCAATAAATTACCTTGTTGCCAAGCATCTAGCCAGTGAGGACGATAAACCAAATATTGGTCAAAAATATCGGCTAATTGCCCACTTAAATCATATAAAGCATTTGGATTGCTGCTCAAATAAGGCTGTAACTGTTCCCAAGCCATTGGATGTTGAGCTTGAAAATCAGGATGGCTTAAGGTTTTCATTAAGCGCCATTGCAATACTTGTGGGGAAAATGGATTTAAAGCTGATAAATTTGGCATCACTTTTTGCATCAATCGCCAGCTAAATCCAGCTGGTAAGCTAAATTGTAAATTAGCAGCAATGCCATTTTTTTCAGCTAAAAAACGATTCAAATAACGGCGCATTCCTTGGCTTTGAACCACAATATTTTCTGCTGCAAATGCGCCTGATAATGGTGCATTTGCATGAATGGTTGCCAATGAGGAAGCCAAAACTTCTAACTGGTTAGATTGATGTAAATAGAGCATAGCAAATGGGCTCGTGGCTAAGTTGGTAATCGATAGATGATTATGCCATGAGCTTTAGAAATAGACGATAGATGGCAAGTTAAGTTGGTTCATAATCAGAGAATAAATATTTTATATTTATTCAATAAAACTGGTAGTGGGGTGGTTGTTATCAAGAGAAATGGTGCTTGATGTGAAATAAAACATACTGGATATGAAAATGGATTTTTAGTATTTTGAATGATTCAGGCTGTTAATATTGCTGCTGAATTTGGTTAAATTATGGCTTATTTTTGGGCTTAACGGTTACGAATAATACAAAGCTAGCAATATTGTGTGAATGAAGCTAGTAAAGAGAGAATACAATTTTTTTGGCCTTTTTTTGGCATCTTCTATTTAGGTTAAATTGTGCTTTGATGGCATGGTTTTTTCATATACAGTAATAAAAAGCATTTGAATCGTATGCATTTTTTTATTAACTTATTACTAAGTTAATTGCTGGTGTTCATATAAAGAGATAAACGACAATTCTGGCGAAATGAAAAGAGGAATAACATGAGATTTTCAAAAAAATATTTGAGTGTTGCTTTGGTGATGGCAGCCGTGGGTTTGAGCGCATGTGGTGGTGAGAAAAGTTCTTCAGAAGTAGGTTCAGCGGCAAATAATGGGGCTGATAAAACATATGAAATCGCATTTGATGCTGCTTATGCGCCGTTTGAGTTTCAAGACGATCAAGGCAATGTAATTGGTTTCTCTAAAGATGTTCTAGCTGCGATTGCAGAAAATCAAAGTTTAAGTTTTAACTACCGTAATCAGCCATGGGAAGGCATTTTTGCTAAGTTAAATCAAGGTGATGCCGATATTGTTTCTTCTAGTGTGACGATAACTGACGAACGCCAAAAAATTATGGATTTTTCTGAGCCTTATTTTGAAGCGACACAAATGATTGTTGTGGGAGCAAAAGGTCAGGCTATTAATAGTTTTGCTGATTTAAAAAATCGTTTGGTTTCTGTTCAAAATGGCACTACTGGCGATTTGGTTATGCAGAAACTGCAAGGACAAGATAGTAAAAATATTAAACGATTTGAAAATATGCCATTGGCGCTTAAAGAGTTGCAAGCTGGTGGCGTGGAAGCTACGGTGGGTGATAATGGTGTTATTCAGAATTTTGTTACCAACAATCCCAATGCTAAATTTAGAACCATTGTTGATCCAGATTTTGAAAAAGAAAATTATGGCTTTGCTTTCAGAAAAGGGCGTACCGATGATTTGCGTGAGAAAGTTAATGCTGGTTTAGCTGCGATTAAAGAGAATGGTGAGTACCAGAAAATTCATGATAAATGGTTTGCTACGAATTAAACAATATTGAATTTGTGTTGATTTGCATTGAAAAAACTGGCTTATATTCTAAGCCAGTTTTTTTATCGTCATTTTTTATTTTTGAGCCAAAATAATATTTAGCATGCGACGCAATGGTTCTGCAGCGCCCCATAGCAATTGGTCACCAACAGTAAATGCACTGATGTATTGGCCACCCATGCCCATTTTACGAATACGACCAACAGGTACTGACAAAGTGCCAGTTACTTTTGCTGGTGTTAACTCTTGCATCGATGCTTCTTTTTCATTTGGAATGACTTTAACCCAATCATTTGCTTGCGCTAAGATTTTTTCAATTTCAGCAACTGGCAAGTCTTTTTTCAATTTGATGGTTAATGCTTGGCTATGGCAACGCATTGCGCCAACGCGAACACATAAACCGTCAATCACGATAGGGTCATGGCTTGAACCCAGGATTTTATTGGTTTCAACGCCGCCTTTCCATTCTTCTTTTGATTGACCATTGCCTAAGTCTGAATCAATCCAAGGAATCAAGCTACCAGCTAATGGCACACCAAAATTTTGGCAAGGGAATTCATCACTGCGCAAAAAGTCAGAAACTTTACGGTCAATGTCTAAAATAGCACTGGCTGGGTCAGCTAATTCAGTGGTTACTTTGTTTTCGATGGCTCCCATGCTGCTGATTAATTCACGCATGTTTTTAGCGCCAGCACCTGAAGCAGCTTGGTAGGTCATGCTGGTTGCCCATTCAACCAAATCATTTTGGAATAGGCCACCTAATGCCATTAACATTAAAGAAACAGTACAGTTACCACCAACATAGTTTTTAACACCGTTCTTTAAGCCAGCATCAATAACATCACGGTTAACAGGATCCAAAACGATAATTGAATTGTCTTCCATGCGTAAACTAGATGCAGCATCAATCCAGTAACCATTCCAGCCACTGTCACGCAATGGTTGGAAAACTGATTTCGTATAATCGCCACCTTGGCAGGTCACGATGATATCCATTTTTGCTAATTCATTAATATCGTTTGCATCTAATAAGGTTTTAGCAGCTTGGCCATAATCTGGAGCTGATTTACCAACACTAGAAGTGGTAAAGAAAAACGCTTCCGGAATGTTGTTGAAGTCTTGCTCTTCTTGCATTCTTTGCATTAATACAGAGCCCACCATTCCTCGCCAACCAATAAAACCAACTTTCACAGTATTACTCCTCAAAATATCCGACTTGTTTAGTTTAATAGTAAATGATTAATAATAGATGCACTTGTTTGAACTGGCAAGCACTGTAGAAGGGATTTCATTTTTATATTATGATGGATTCAATGCTTATTTTTTTGATTAGTTATTGAAAAGTATAAAAAGATTGTTATAAAGCAATAGTGATTTGTATTAATTGATTTTTTGGGGCAGAAGTAACTCAAAAAATAATCATCATTGAAGTTGATTAAACACATGACATTAAAGGACAAAAATGGAAGATTTTCGCCAAGTTTATCAAGCACCTGAAACACAATGGGCACCAAATAGCAATGAGCCAGTAGTGGAGCTAGCTTCGCCATGGAAAAGAATAGGGGCGTTTCTTATCAATCAGATTTTAAGTGTTTTGGTTGCTATTCCTATGTATGTATCAATGTGGCCACTGTTGATTAGTACTCTGGATAATCAAATGCCCAGTGGGATAGATGAAGATGCAATCAGTAGCATGATGGGTGGTGTCGGTATTTCGGCTATATTGGGTTTGATTTTATTGGTCTTACAGATTGTTTTTATGGTCAAAGATGGTCAATCAATCGGTAAAAAGCTATTAAAAATTAAAGTAGTGACTCTGAATGGCGAAAACCCTGGCTTCGTTGGATATGTTTTGCTAAGAGAGTTTGTGTTTTGGCTATTGGTTAGCTTGGTTGGCATTATTCCATTATTGGGATTGCTTGCACAATTAGGTGTTTACATTGCCTTATTGGTGATGATTTTTCTGGAACAAAATAATCGTAGTACCTTGCAAGATATGTTGGCTAAAACATTGGTTGTTAACGCTTAATATTAAAAGAGTTAAAAAAGCTTGTTTTTTCAAACAAGCTTTTTTTGTTTTATAAGCGGTGGATTTCAGTAATGAGATTGGGTGCGAATGCTAAACTGTCTTGTACGGGACAATGCTCATTAATAAACTCGACAAAGGAATTGATTTCATCATCAGTATTATCAGCATCAATAAAAAATTGGCTGGTAATTTGAGAAAAACCTATTTTGGCATGGGGATTTTTTCCCATAAATCCATCAGGATCTAATTCTCCTGATAAATCAATTCGAATACTATTTAGCTGAATGCCTTGTAAACGTGCGAACGACTTAGCCACAATGACTTTACAAGCGCCTAATGAACACAATAATGCTTCTACTGGATTCATGCCTTTATTGTCACCTCCTAGGTCAGTTGGTTCATCTAGTAACATATTAAAATTGCGAGATTGGCAATGTACTTGTAGTTTTTCATTGGATGTTGCCGTTGCGGTAAATATTGTTTTCGCCATCTTTTTCTTAGCCTTTGTTGAGAAAATTATTCGTTAATATAATTCAAATTCAGTTAGATAATATTTATTATTATCAATAAATATGGTTATTAAACCAAAAGTTACTGGTGGTTGTTAAATTATTTTGTATCTTAAAAAATGTAGATTGTTATTTAAAATCTTGTTCATGGAATGGGTATATATTTTTAAGATAGCGGTGTAATATTGGGTGAATATTTATATGATATAAGCAATGTTGGTTTGCTAAGGGAGAGAGAACATGGCAGTAAATTTGCAAGAACCAAACGCCAAAGATTTATTAAGCATTGACGGCGTGCAGTTGTATGTTGGGCAGGCAGGTATTAAAAAAGCGGATCACAATGATGTTACCGTAATGGTGTTGAATCCAAAAAATCACATTGCAGGTGTATTCACGAGAAATAAATTTTGTGCTGCGCCAGTGGTGGTTTGCCAGCAGCACTTGGCAACAGGGGATTCTATTCGAGCTTTGGTTGTGAATACGGGAAATGCTAACGCTGGTACGGGCTACGATGGTCGAGAACGGGCTTTGAATGTTTGCCAAGCAGTTGCTTCGCAAGTGGATTGTGAAGTTGGACAAGTTTTGCCTTTTTCAACTGGGGTTATATTAGAGCCCTTGCCTGCTGAAAAAATTCAGCAAGCGGTTAAATCTTTGAAGCCTGTGCATTGGGATGTTGCAGCAGCAGCTATTATGACAACAGATACGATTGCCAAAGCAGCTAGCCGTGAGTTAGTGATTGATGGCCAGAAGATTAATATTACTGGTATGGCAAAAGGTTCGGGCATGATTCATCCGAATATGGCAACCATGTTGGGTTTCATTGCTACAGATGCAGCCATTGGGCAAGTTGCTTTGCAGCAAATGGTTAAAGCAGTGGCGGATGATACGTTTAACAGTATTACGGTTGATGGCGATACCAGTACAAATGATAGTTTTATGTTGATTGCAACGAATAAAGTATCAATGGAGCCTATCACGGATATTAATAGCAAGGCATATCAGTTGATAAAGGCTGCAGTGACTGATTTGGCATTAGAATTGGCGCAAGCAATTGTTCGCGATGGCGAAGGAGCAACCAAGTTTATTACCGTAGCAGTAGAAGGTGCTAAAGATAAAGCTGAAGCCAAGCAAGTTGGTTATGCGATTGCACGCTCGCCATTGGTTAAAACGGCATTTTTTGCTAGTGATCCTAATTTAGGTCGATTATTATGTGCGGTTGGTTATGCTGGTGTTGAAGATTTGGATGTTGATAATGTTCAAATGTATTTGGGTGATGTTTTGGTTGCAGAAAAAGGCGGTAGAGCAAAATCATATCTAGAAGCAGATGGAGATAGGATTATGGCTCAAGCTGAAATATTGGTTCGGGTTGTTTTGAATCGAGGCAGTGCACAAGCCAATATTTATACCTGCGATTTTTCGTATGATTATGTGAAAATCAATGCTGAATACAGAAGTTAATATGAACGTTAACTAATAAAAAAAGCCGCAAAATGCGGCTTTTTTTGTAGGCATTTAATTAATTATCATCGCCATAAATATTGTGTGGTTTGGAAATAATGCCTTGCTTCATCCAGAAATAGCTTAATAAAAAGCCAGTGATTGCACCACCTAAGTGTGCAAAATGAGCAATGCCAGAACCACTACCAAATAGGCTGATGCCACCAGTAAAGCCACCAATTAAGTCAATTGCCAAAATAATTGGCACTAATATTTTTGCTTTAATTGGAGCTGGAATAAAGATAAACATTAGTTCTGCATTGGGAAAAAGCATGGCAAATGCAATGAGTAAGCCATAAATTGCACCAGAAGCACCAACAACAGGAACAATAAAGCTCGATAGCATTTGTTCTAAATTTTCAGCACTTAAGATTTGCTGCCAAGCATTATAAAATTGTTCTTGGTTGAGAATATCGACGATATCTTTAAGACTATAACCATGTTGTAAAAGGATGTCGGCATTTGATTGGAAAAAGTACCAATTAACCAGAGTATGTAAGATGGCTGCGCCTAATCCGCAGGCGAAGTAGAAAATAATAAATCGTTTACTTCCCCATAAATAGACAATAGCAGAGCCAAAAGAAATCAAGGCAAACATATTAAAAAATAAATGCATGAGGCCACCATGCATGAACATGTGGCTGATGAGTTGCCAAGCTTGGAAGCGGCTGTTTTGGAAAAAATACAATGCCATGGTTGTTAGCCATTGATTATCTAATTGGCTAAAAGCAAAAAATAGAATGTTCAAGCCAACCAAGATTAAAATAATTTTAGGAGTCTGTTTTAGGAAGTTATTCATTTCGGTTACTAAGTTAAATCGATATTGGATTATCATAGCATTTTGTGTATTGTTTTATCTTGCTATTTTTATTATTTAGCTGGTTTATCAGCAATAATAAAAGCATGCTAAACTCTTTTTCATTCTTTTTTATTAAACAGTATCCGTTATGTTAAAAACACCTGATGCATTGGCAAAATTGGCTAATGCGTTAAAAGCATTACCCAATGTTGGTCCAAAAACTGCTCAGCGCATGGCATATCACTTATTACAGCATAATCGTGAAGGAGCAGAGGATTTGCTTGATGCTTTGCAAGGCGCTTTGCGGCAAGTAAAACATTGCCGATTATGTAATACATTTTGTGAAGAAGATATTTGTAATATTTGTGCTGATACAGCAAGACAGCATAAATCATTGATGATTGTACAAATGCCCATTGATATTGCCAGCATGGAATCTGCAAATTGCCATGATGGTTTGTATTTTGTTTTGATGGGGCAGGTAAATCCTGTACAAAATATGGATTTAAGCCATATTGCTTTGGATAAATTGGTTGAGCGATTGAAAAATAGTGCGGTTGAAGAAATCATTATTGCGACCAATTTTACAGCAGAAGGCGATGCCACTGCTTATGTTTTATCTGAGCTTTTGAAGGATTTACCTTATCAAGTAACAAGATTGGCTCGAGGCATGCCTTTAGGTGGGGAGCTTGAGTATGTTGATGCAGGAACTTTGGCGCAAGCTGTTTATGAGCGAAAATTATTAAAATAGTTGGTTTCAATGAGTTTTTTCACTGGGTAATGAGCAAGCTGTTTTTTGTAAAAGTCAATGTGATTCAATTGATTATTGCCAAATAGATTAAAAATGTTATTTGGGTACTTGAAAAATAGCATTAATACCAGATATAGAAAACATAGAACTGATTGGTTAATAAGTCACTGTATATATTTTTATCTTAAGTCTTGGTTTCTAAAAAAATAAAAAATTGGCGAGTAAGACTTGAAAATTTTACAGTTGACCTTATTTAAAACTCAAAGATTAGTGGTGAATATTCACCTATAGAATTTAGGAGTGTATTGAATATGGCAAAAGTAATTGGTATCGACTTAGGTACAACAAACTCTTGTTTGGCTATTTCTGAAAATGGTCAGGCTAAAATTATTGAAAACGCAGAAGGTGCACGTACAACACCTTCAGTCATTGCTTATTTAGATGGCGGTGAAGTATTGGTTGGTGCGCCAGCAAAGCGCCAAGCTGTTACTAACCCAACAAATACTATTTATGCTGCAAAACGTTTGATTGGTCGCCGTTTTGAAGATAAAGAAGTTCAAAAAGACATTGATTTAATGCCTTTTGAAATTGTTAAAGCTAGCAATGGCGATGCTTGGATTAAAGCACAAGGTAAAGAATTATCTGCTCCTCAAATTTCAGCAGAAATTCTACGTCGCTTGAAAAAAGCAGCTGAAGATTATTTGGGTGAAGAAGTAACTGAAGCAGTAATTACTGTTCCTGCTTACTTTAATGATAGCCAACGTCAAGCAACTAAAGATGCTGGACGCATTGCAGGTTTGGACGTTAAACGCATTATTAACGAACCAACTGCTGCTGCTTTGGCTTTCGGTATGGATAAAGCCGAAAAAGGCGATCGTAAAATTGCAGTGTATGACTTAGGTGGTGGTACTTTTGATATTTCAATCATTGAAATCGCTGATGTTGATGGCGATAAACAATTTGAAGTATTGGCTACCAACGGTGATACATTCTTAGGTGGTGAAGACTTTGACCAACGTTTAATTGATTACATCATTGGCGAGTTCCAAAAAGAACAAGGCATTGATTTGAAAAAAGACGTTATGGCATTGCAACGCTTGAAAGAAGCTGCTGAAAAAGCGAAGATTGAATTGTCTAGCGGTCAGCAAACTGAAATCAACTTGCCATATATTACGATGGATGCAACAGGTCCTAAGCACTTGGCAATCAAAATTACCCGTGCCAAATTTGAGAGCTTGGTTGAAGATTTGATTCAACGCTCAATTGAGCCTTGTAAAGTTGCATTGAAAGATGCTGGTTTATCTGTAAACGACATTGATGATGTGATTTTGGTTGGTGGTCAAACACGTATGCCAAAAGTACAAGATGCTGTGAAAGATTTCTTCGGTAAAGAGCCACGTAAAGACGTTAACCCTGATGAAGCTGTTGCCGCTGGTGCTGCTATTCAAGGTGCGGTTTTGTCTGGTGACCGTAGTGATGTATTGTTATTAGATGTAACGCCATTGTCATTGGGTATTGAGACAATGGGTGGTGTTATGACTAAATTGATTCAGAAAAACACAACGATTCCAACTAAAGCAAATCAAGTGTTCTCAACTGCTGAAGATAACCAAAGTGCGGTAACTATTCATGTGTTGCAAGGTGAACGTGAAAGAGCTTCTGCAAATAAAAGCTTGGGTCAATTTAACTTAGGTGATATTGCTCCTGCTCCACGTGGCATGCCTCAAATTGAAGTAACTTTTGATATTGATGCAAATGGTATCTTGAATGTGTCTGCTAAAGATAAAGGCACAGGCAAAGAAGCCAATATTACGATTCAAGCTTCAAGTGGTTTGAGTGAAGAAGAAATCGAACGCATGGTAAAAGATGCGGAAGCAAACGCAGAAGAAGATAAAAAACTAACTGAATTGGTAACAGCTCGTAACCAAGCAGAAGGTTTAATTCACTCAGTTAAAAAATCAATGACTGATTACGGTGATAAATTAGATGCTGCTGAAAAAGAAGCAATTGAAGCTGCGATTAAAGAAGCTGAAGAAGTGATTAAAGGCGAAGATAAAGAGATTATCGAAGCTAAATCTGAAGCTTTGGCAACTGCAAGCCAAAAATTGGGCGAAATGATGTACGCTCAAGCTCAAGAAGAAGCTCAGCAAGCTGGTGGCGCTAGCGCTGAAGGCGATTCTAAAGCTGCATCGGATGATGTTGTTGATGCTGATTTTGAAGAAGTTAAAGAAGATAAGAAATAATAGTTTGTTCTTATCTCGTTAGATTAAAAATCCCCAAGGTAACTTGGGGATTTTTTTGTAGGTAAATGATTGTTTAGTGCTATGAAATGATAGGGTGAAATTTGTCTTGTTGCATTGGCTAACCTATTCATGGCGATTAAAAGCGGATTAAAAAAATCCCGTTAGTTTTAGGATAACTAGCGGGATAATATTGTTTTATGTTTGGTTTGTTTCTTTGATAAATTGCATTAATGACATATCTAAATTTTGTAAGCCGGGGCGCATTAATTCGGTTATTTTTTTATTGATATATTGAGGGGCTGTTTCTTCTGGATAATAAACAAACTCTTCAAATAATTTGCCGATGTTAATATTCGCTGCATTGGTTTTAAGAATCCAGCCAGATGAGGATTCTTCGATATAGTTTAAATTGGCGAGGTTTTCTAATAAGTCACCAATTTCATCAAATCCTAAATCAACATATT
This sequence comes from Vitreoscilla sp., assembly GCA_030150505.1. Taxonomy (GTDB): domain Bacteria; phylum Pseudomonadota; class Gammaproteobacteria; order Burkholderiales; family Neisseriaceae; genus JASLFS01. The sequence goes on from JASLFS010000053.1 coordinate 55,906, forward strand.
GACGGAAATCTTGTGTTCGCATGGCAGTTTTTTTGTTTTGTGCTTCATGCAATAAAATTAATGTTGTTAAGGCATCTTCATAGATTTTGGCTGGGTTATTCTTAAATAGGAATACTGAGCCTTTCCAGTAGGATAAAGAAGCTGTTAATACTGCACCTAGTAAGAGAATGAGCCACAAAAGGTTTAACCACAATAAGAAAATGGGTATGGTAGCAAATGCGCCATAAATTAATTCATAGCTGTTAAAGTTGCTCACATAATATGTGAAACCACGGCGAATGGTTTCTAGAATAATGGCGGTAATGGCTGCGCCAACTAGTGCATGTGTCATTGGTACATAGGCCGATGGCACAAAGCGATAGAGCAGAAATAGGGCAAATGTGGTGAAGATAATAGATGAAACTATTTGGATAAGCTTGGCTGCAATTGGGTAGTAAAAGGCAAAGTTGGATTCTTTGAGCAATAATGCCCAAGATGATGTTGCTACGCCGATAGCAACTGGACCTAATGTTAAAACAGCCCAGTAAATGAGTAGGCGTTTTACCAATGGGCGAGGGCGAGAAACTTGCCAAATTTGGTTAAAGGTTCGCTCAATGGTCATGATTAATAAAATCGCAGAGATGGCCAGCGCAATAATACCAATTGCAGTTAAATTGCTGGCTTTGTCTCGGAAACTGTAAACGTATTCACCAATAATTTTTGCACTGGCATCTGGCATTAGTGTATTGGTGATAAAGTCATTGAAGCCTTCTGTGATGTCTGAGAACATTGGGAAGGCAGAGATAACAATTAAAGCGATGGTAAAAAATGGCACCATGGCTAACAATGTGGTAAATGTTAAGCTTGATGAAACTCTTGTAATATCAAGTTGCTCAGCTCGGGAAATCAAGAATCGAAAAAATTGTAAAAAACGATTACCTTGGATTTTTTTTATCGGTAATTTATTAATCATTAAGCGAGGCTCTCAATCGTTTATAAAGTATGTATGGATTTATAATCATAATGCATACGCAATATCTTAAATAATCATTATATTAACAAGGAATGCAGGATGTTGAAAATATTAGTACTTTATTACAGTTTGCATGGGTCAACAAAAAACTTGGCACATTGTATTGCCGAAGGTGTTGAAAGTGTTGCTGGTTGCGATGCCGTATTGAGGACTGTGCCTAAGGTATCGGCTGTTTGTGAAGCAACACAACCCAGTATTCCTACGGATGGTGCACCGTATGTTACGGAAGCGGATCTACAAGATTGTGCAGGTTTGGCTTTGGGTAGTTCAACACGCTTTGGTAATATGGCTGCTGCCATGAAGTACTTTTTAGATGGCACGGTGGCTGTTTGGCTGTCTGGTAGTTTAATTAACAAGCCAGCTTGTGTGTTTTCGGCATCGACCACTATGCACGGTGGGCAAGAAAGTACTTTGTTAAGTATGATGCTGCCATTAATGCATCATGGCATGGTTGTGATGGGATTACCATTTAGGTTGCCAGAATTAACCAATACGCAAACAGGTGGTAGCCCTTATGGTGTAACACATGTTTCTGGTTCTCAGGGAAATACGGAGCTAAGCGATGATGAGCGTAAGTTGGCTTTTGAACAGGGGAAACGTTTGGCAACGTTGGCTAAAAAATTAGCAGCAGAAAATAATTAAGGATTTGAAATGAACAAAAATAACATTGTTGTAGCGGCAATTGTTGGTATTAGTTTATTGCTTTCGGCTTGGTTATTGGGAAATGCTTATCAATACAAGTTTAAAACCAATCAAGTGATTAGTGTGACAGGGAATGCCAATAAAAATTTTGAAGCTGATATTGTGAAGTGGCGAGCTGGATTTCGTCGCCAGGGCAATGATCTGGAGTCGGCTTCTGAAGAGCTAAAGAGCGATCAAGCGAAGATTAAGCAATTTTTAGTGGCTAGCGGTATTAAAGACAACGAAATTGTTTTTGAAGCAGTGAATATTGAAAAGGATTATAACCAATATACAGACAGTGACGGACGTTCGTATAGTAGCTTTTCTGGTTATACGTTATCGCAAAATGTAACAGTGGAATCAGCTGATTTGGATAAGGTTGAAGCTGTTTCACGAGAGATTTCTAATTTGATTAGCCAAGGTATTGAATTGAGTTCTTCAGATCCAAATTATTATTACAGTAAGTTGGAAGATTTGAAACTTGAATTGATTTCTCAAGCCTCTGCTAATGCGAAGCAGCGAGCAGATAATATTGCTAAAGAAGCCAATGCTAAATTAGGGCAACTGGTTAAAGGTGATATGGGCGTTTTTCAAATTACAGGTCAAAATGATGATGACGACTATACTTATGGTGGAGCATTTAATACGACTTCACGTAAGAAAACGGCCAGTATTACAGTGAAATTACAGTTTATTAGTCAGTAAGATAAAAGATAGGCTGCCTGAAGCTTTCAGGCAGCCTATATTCGAAATTAACTGGTCGGGATAAGTCATGAATATTTTGAAAAAAACAATTTGTGGTGCTTTTTTATTGGGCTTTAGCTTATCTTCTTATGCTGATGAGAGGTGCTATGTTTCTGAAGTTATGAGTGGTGTGCTCAGAAAATCAGAATCCAAGAGGATGATTGTCAAAGTTACTCTTGCATCAAAAATGAAACAATATCAGTTAAAGTTACATTGGATGGTGTGACCGCACCTGCTAAAAAATCTCATCATTGGGAAGCGTCTAAAAAGGCATTAGCTGACTTGGTTTTAAATCAATGGGTTTATATTTCTAATTCAAAGAATTAGACGGATATTATTAGCTATGCTAATCAATCGCGGCACGTGATTTGTTTGGCTCATCCAACCTATGGTATGTGTTTTGAGGTAACAGACATTGGTCTTGAGATGCTTCAGAATGGGCATGCTTTTTCATCGATAGATAAAGAAATATATGGCTCTTATCGAGAGGCAGAAAATAAAGCTCAGGCATCAAAAATGGGAATTTGGGGTGCAGAGTACTCACAAATTCCCATTGATAATTAATCTAATAATAAAGAATCATCAGCCAGTTTTTCATGGCGTGTGGATTCAAACATTTGGATTAAATCAGGTACATCCATGTTTTGTCTTTTTTGCCCATCAACATCCAAAACAACTTGCCCTTGGTGCAACATAACTGTTCGCTCGCCAAAGTCCAAAGCTTGACGCATGGAGTGGGTCACCATCATGGCAGTTAGTTGATTTTCGGAAATAATTTGCAGGGTTAATTCCATCACAAATGCAGCTGTTTTGGGATCCAAAGCTGCAGTATGTTCATCCAATAATAGTATTTTTGATGGTTGTAAAGTTGCCATGATTAAACTCACCGCTTGGCGCTGACCACCTGACAATAAATCCATTCTGTCACTTAAACGATTTTCTAAACCCAGTTTTAGAATGGATAATTTTTCACGAAACAATTCACGATTGTTTTTGTTTAATGCCATTCTTAAACTTCGCTTTTGTCCTCGCGAATAGGCAATGGCCATATTCTCTTCAATGCTTAAGCTTGCACAAGTGCCAGTAAGTGGATCTTGAAAGACACGAGCAACCGAGCCTGAGCGTCTAGAAGCATCTTGTCGAGTGACATCTAGTTCATTGATTAAAATTTTTCCAGAATCAACTAATAAATCACCGCTAATGGCATTTAAAAATGTTGATTTACCAGCACCATTACTGCCAATAACAGTTAAAAATTGACCAGTAGGAATGGTTAAACTTAAGCCACGTAAAACATGGTTTTCAATGGGGGTGCCTGGATTAAATGTTATTTGTAAATTCTCAGCACTTAGCATGGCTTATTCCTTTTTTTAAGCAATCGACTTTTTATTTTTGGCAAGACTAAAGCAAAAATGACCAGAACTGCATTGATGAGGTTTAAGTCCTGTGGACCTAGCCCAATTCCCTGCAAAGTATTATTGCTTAATGCCAGAGCAATAAAGAATCGATACAAGAATGCGCCAATGATAACTGCCAAAGTAATCCAAATTATGCGTTTTGCAGGCAAAATAGTTTCACCTAAAATCACAGCAGCCAAACCAATAACAATGGTACCAACACCACTAGCAATATCGGCACCACCTTGTGTTTGTACAAACAATGCACCACCAAGAGCAATCAAACCATTCGAAATAGCCATGCCTAAAATAATCATGAGGCTGGTTTTAACACCTTGTGCTTTTGCCATGCGGTTGTTTGCACCTGTTGCACGCACAGCTAAACCTGTTTGAGTATTGAAAAAAGCATCTAAACTAAATTTAGCAATAAAAGCAATCACGCAAATTAAAATGGCTTGTACCCAAAGTTGGTTGTGGGTTTTAAGATTCACAAAAGGATCAAATACGGTTGCTTCCGATAATAACGGAATATTGGGCGCACCCATGATGCGTAAGTTAACAGAATAAAGAGCAACCATGACTAAAATGCTGGCCAATAGTTTTTCAATATTCAATTTGACATGTAGCCAGGATGTCACTATGCCAGCCATTGAGCCAGCCAACATTCCTAATCCCGTTGCAACCCAAGGATTGAAGCCGTTGATTAAACAAACAGCACAAACGGCACCACCTAAAGGAAAACTTCCATCTGCTGTTAGGTCAGGGAAATCAAGAATGCGAAAAGAGATGAATACGCCAAGAGCTACCAAAGCGTATATCATGCCGCTTTCCCATGCTCCTAATAAGGCTTCTAAAGACATATATGAACCTTTAATATCTTACGTTTTGAATAAAATAAGCCAACTTTTAGTGAAGTTGGCTTAAACTGGAAAGAAGGGGTTGAAAGTTTATTCAATCACTTCATTGGCTGCTTTAAGAACATCTTCAGGGATGGTAACGTTCATTAACTGAGCGGATTTTTTGTTGATTACCAAATCTAGCTTGTCCATTTTTTCTGGTGCGATATCACCAACTGGTGTGCCAGTTATAATTTTGATAACTATTTGTCCAGCTTGATGTCCCATTTGATTGTAATTTGCACCAAGAACAGCAACAGCTCCGCGTTTTGCTGTATCTGGATCAGATGCAATCAAAGGAATTTTATTTTCAACGCCAACTTTGTAAAGTGATTCGTAAGCTGAAACCACGTTGTTATCTGTTGAGCTATAAATGGCTTGAACTTTGCCATTTAAACTGCGTGCTGCTGCTGGAATATCAGTTGTGCGCTGAGCAGGAGCAGGAATCAAAGTGATATTGTGTTTTGGTAAAATGCTTTCAAGCTCTTTGATGATGACAGTTGCGTTGATTTCGCCAGGGCTATATACAAAACCTAGTTCTTTTAAATTAGGCACAATTTTTTTCATCAACTCAATTTGTGGTTCCATTGGCAACATATCAGATACGCCAGTTACGTTGGTTTTTGATGGCCCCCAGCTTGGTACCAATTTTGCTGCAACTGGATCTGTTACTGCTGCAAAAACAACAGGAATGGTTTTGGTTGATGCAATAATGGGTTGAGCGCTCGGTGTTCCGATGGCAACAATGACATCGGGTTTGTCGCCTATGAATTTTTTGGCAATTTGTCCAGCTGTTGCAGTATTGCCTTGTGCGCTTTGAAAGGTAATTTGTACATTTTTGCCATTTTCATAGCCATTGGCTTTTAATTCTTCTTCTAAACCATGACGAACAGCATCTAGTGCAGGGTGTTCAACGATGGCTGTAATGGCAATTTTTTTAATGCTTTCATTGTTATTAGCTGCCGGGGATGATGCATCGTTAGCATTGTTTTCAGAACAGGCCATTAATAATGCAGAAGCAATGCCTAATAAAACCGCTTTTTTTGTAAAACGCATTGTTATTTCTCCAATCACTTATGGTGATTTTGATTTATTGTGTTTATAAAATGACTGTTTGGATACTGATGATAGAAGAACTTTTTTAAAAAATCATCTCTATTTGTAATTTATTTTTAATAAATTTTTATATTATTGGGCATTAAATATCAATTTAAGAAAAATTTATTTTTTAAAATGTTAAGTAATGATTTTTATATGGGGGAAAATAATTATGGGCTTATTGTTTGTAATATAAAAAAGTTATTGTATAAATTGCTTAGTTAAGATGAGCGCTCGGCTAGAAAATAACAAATCTATATGGCTTGGTTAAGTGAATAAACCAGTTCATTGCCTTTTCCTTAAGAAAAAAAATTCATTTATTAGCAAGATGTGATTTTTTGTGATGTTGTTCAGAATGCAATTTTGCTGGGTTTGGGTACTCAATATTTGTTAGCTTGTTGTCAATAGCATTTATTTGGCGGAAAGAGGCTAACAGAGCATGGCATTTTTGTTATTTCTTGTTAATCTCAGGTACAATAAATACATTGAATTTTAGGTTACAAAGCCATGACAATGAATAAAGATGAGTTCGCGGATAATCATTTTATTCGCACAATTATTGATGAAGATTTAGCCAGTGGTAAACATTCGGGTATTCACACTCGTTTTCCTCCTGAGCCAAATGGTTATTTGCATATTGGCCACGCTAAAAGTGTTTGCTTAAACTTTGGGTTGGCTTACATTTACGATGGCAAATGCAATTTGCGTTTTGATGATACCAATCCTGAAAAAGAATCTGATGAATATGTTCGTGCCATTGAAGAAGATGTGAAATGGTTGGGATTTGAGTGGGAAGGTGAGCCGCATTTTGCTTCTGATTACTTTGAACAGTTGTATGATTTTGCTGTTGGGTTAATCAAAGATGGCAAGGCTTATGTGGATGAGCTTGATGCTGAAGAAATGCGTGAATATCGTGGTTCTTTAAAAGAAGCTGGTAAAAATAGTCCATATCGTGATCGCAGTATCGAAGAAAATTTGGATTTGTTCACACGCATGCGCGCTGGTGAGTTTCCTGATGGCAGCAAAACTTTGCGTTTGAAAATTGACATGGCTGCGTCAAATTTAAATTTACGTGATCCTGTTATCTATCGTATTCGCCGTGTGCATCATCATCGTACTGGGGATAAATGGTGTATTTATCCAATGTATGATTACACGCATGCTATTTCTGATGCGATTGAAAATATTACGCATTCATTGTGTTCATTAGAATTTGAAAATCATCGTCCATTGTACGATTGGGTTTTGGATAATATCGCTAGTCCTAGTCATCCACGTCAGTATGAATTCTCTCGTTTGGAATTGTTGTACGCTATTACTTCTAAACGTAAATTGAATCAATTGGTGGTTGAAGGGCATGTGAAGGGTTGGGATGATCCTCGTATGCCGACTGTATCTGGTATGCGCCGCCGTGGTTATACGCCAGCAGGTATTCGTTTGTTTAGTAAACGAGTGGGTATTTCGAAAAGCGATAATATCGTTGATATGAGCGTTTTAGAAGGTGCTGTTCGTGAGGATTTGGAAAATAGTTCGCCAAGAATGATGGCTGTTTTAAATCCAATTAAAATCGAACTGACAAACTATGATGAAGCTGTGACCAAAGGTCGTTCTGCTCCATATCATCCTAATCATCCTGAAATGGGTGAGCGTGAAATTCCAATTAGCCGCTTTATTTATATTGATGCGGATGATTTTGCCATTAATCCACCAAAAGGCTTCCAACGCTTGATTGAAGGCGGTGAAGTGCGTTTGCGTTACAGTTATGTTATTAAGTGTGACGAGGTTTCATTGGATGAGAATGGTCGAGTAACGGGTTTAAAATGCAGTATTGATCATGATACATTGGGCAAGAAACCAGAAGGACGCAAAGTAAAAGGCGTGATTCATTGGTTATCTGCTGAGCATGCTGTTCCTGCTACTGTACGTTTATATGACCGACTGTTTACTGTTGAGCGTCCTGATGTGGTTCGTGGCGAAGATGGTCAGTATGTTGATTTCTGCCAATTCTTAAACACTGAATCAATGACAGAAATTGATGCGTGGGTTGAGCCGATTGCAAATGAGCTAGCTCCTGAAACACGTTACCAGTTTGAACGTTTGGGTTATTTTGTGACTGATCGCTATGATCATGAAGTTGGTAATCCAATCTTTAATAGAACAGTTACATTAAAAGATACTTGGCAAGCTAAGTAATTGAGTTGTTTTGTATTCAAATAAAGAAAGGCTCCCTGAAAGTTTCAGGGAGCCTTTTATTTAAGGCTTAGAATCAACTTGTTGTTGATACCATTGAATAAATGTTTTAGGTGGAACATAGCCCAATAAGGGATCGCTGCGAGAGCCATCGGCTTTCAAAACAAAAATTCCAGGCGGACCAAATAAACCATACTCCTTGAGCAATGCTTGATGATCAGGATTGTTTTCAGTGACATCTATGGTTAAGAATCGGTCCATATCAATCACAGCTTGTACTTCCGCTTGGTTTAATGTTTTTGCTTCCATTTCTTTACAGCTCACACACCAATCCGCATAAAAATCCACTAACACCACTTGATTCGAATCTTGCTGAAAAGCTTTGTCTATAGCAGCATTAATTTCTTCTGTGCTGTGTAAACGGTGATGACCATTTTGTTGTTCGCTAGGTGGAATCAGTGTTAAAAAATGGTGTAAAGCCGTGGTTTCATGACGCAAACCTTGTGTAACGAAGTAAACACTGAAAATGCTTAAAGCAATACCCAAAATGCTTGCTATCCAATGTTGCTGGTGTTTAAAACGGCGATAAATTAAATATAAGCCTGGTATGAGGATAATTAGGAAGTAAGCGATAAGAGCGGCAGCATAAGGAATAAATGGAGTTGCTAAATAAACGGCAACCGCCAATAAAATACAGCCAAAGAAATATTTTACCCCATTCATCCAATGACCAGCTTTTGGCAAGAAATGGGCGCCAAAGGTTCCAATAATGACCAAAGGAGCACCTGTTCCTAATGCTAAAGCATACAGCGCTAAACCGCCTAACGTGCCATCTCCAGTGGTGCCAATGTAGCCAAGCGCAAAAGCCAAAGGCGGTGCTACGCAAGGGCCAATAATTAAAGCAGACATCATGCCCATGACAAAAACAGAAGCAATCTTGCCGCCTGATAATTTACTACTTTGGTTTTGAAAATAAGCTTGTAAACGATTCGGCAATTGAATGGTAAAAACACCAAACATGCCCAATGATAAGATAATCATTAATGCAGAAGCCGACAATACAACCCATGCTTGTTGTAGCCAAACGGTTAATAATGCACCTGTTAAGCCAGCAATGACGCCGACCAAGGTATAGGTTAAAGCCAAACCTTGCACATAAATCATCGATAGGGCAAATGCACGGGATTTACTATTTTTCTTATCACCAACCACAATACTAGAAACAATGGGTAGTAAAGGGTACATACAGGCAGTAAAGCTTAATCCCAATCCTGCGAGAAAAAACGCCAATAAATTGGCGTTTAGAGTATCCCAAGATAAAGTAAACTGTCCTTTATCTGGAATGCTGTTATTTGTTGGGCGCTCAGAACCAGATGAGCCAGATTTAAAATCAAAGCCTTTTGGCGCAGCAGCTTTGGTCATCAGACCTAGGCCATTAATATCGACCATGACTTCTGTCGGTGGGTAACAAATTCCCACATCTGCACAACCTTGATAAACAATTTTTAACTGATAAGGATTTGAATATTGACTTTGGTAAGGCAGATTAATTTGGGCGCTATTATAATAAACCAGCTGTTTTCCAAAGAATTCATCCTCTTTTTCAAGCCCTTGACTAAACTGTGGTGCTTGTAATAACTGATTAGGAGTGGTGATGAATTCCAGTTTGCTTTGATACAAGTAATAACCATCGGCAACATCAAAATTGACCGAAAGACCGTTTTCGCTATTAAAAACCTGAGGGACAAAAGCCTCTTCAGCAGGCAGTAAACTACTAGGATCTATTTGTGCTTGCGCAAAAGGTAGAAAAAATAAGCAACTAATTAAAAACGCAAAAAATCCCGCTATTTTTTGTTTAATCATGTCCTCTCTTCCGTAGGGTTGTATTGAACAAGCCCTGTTAGTAGGACTTGTTATTTTAAGGGTAACTGATTAATGCATAAGCTGAATGATTATGAATCGATTCGAAGTTTTCACTTTCAACAGTAAAAGCATTAATACGAGCATCTTTGGTTAAAGCAACAGCAACATCGCGTACCATATCCTCAACAAATTTCGGATTATCATATGCCTGTTCTGTTACAAATTTCTCATCAGGACGTTTTAACAAACCATATAATTGGCAAGAAGCTTGTTCTTCGACGCAATCAATGATTTCTTCAACATTGACTTCGCTGTTGGTTGTTAAATTAACCGTAACATGTGAGCGTTGGTTGTGTGCACCATAATCTGAAATCTGTTTTGAACATGGGCATAAACTGGTAACAGGAATCATCACTTGTAATTGTGATGAATAAGTACCTTGCTTGATTTCCCCAGTTAAAGTGACATCATAATCTAATAAACTTTTTATACCAGACACAGGTGCTGTTTTTTGACGAAAATAAGGGAACTTTAACGTAATTTTGCCAGAATGAGATTCTAATAACGAAATCATTTTTTCTGTAAGCTTACGAAGCTGCGCTGCATCAATCTCTTCACGGTTGTCTTCCATTAGCGCAACGAAACGAGACATATGAGTCCCTTTTTGATGTTCTGGTAAGAAAACAGTCATGGTTAGATAAGCAACCGTTTGTTGTATGCCATCTGCTGTTGAAATGGCAATTGGAAAACGCAAATCTTTGATGCCAACCTGATTGATGGCTAAATTACGAATATCGACGCTACTTTGAACATCAGCAATGGCATTCATTAAAATAAAATCCTTTATGTTTCATCAGAGTGATAAATTGATGAAGGCATAATGTTTAAGAACCTTTATCATTTACCAAAGTTAGCAAGCGAGTATACAAGAGCAAGTTCGAGCTCGCAATGCTAATGAATACAATAGACAAGAGATAATCATTAGAAAAAAAGAGTGGATGTCTAAGACATTGAAAGTTTGATATAAATCAAAAGAAAGATTGTAAGCGCGATAATCAGAAGATTCAATATGACAATGAAAATGATTATGATATTTTATGAAATATAGCTTGTGATTAAATAACAAAATTAGATAAAGTTAGCATTAAACGAACTTTGAAGCTGGCAAATAGCTCCGGTAATATATTTATAAATCTATTGATAATGCGAAGGAAAAGCAATGAAGTTTAATACAAAAGCCATTCATAGCAGCTACGATGTTGATGAACATAACCGAGCTTTAATGCCGCCTATTTATCAAAACAGTATGTTTGCCATGAAAGAAATTGGCGAAAAAATTCCTTTTCGCTATTCTCGTTTACAAAATCCAACCCGAAAAATTTTAGAAGATACCGTTGCTGATTTAGAAAAAGGATTGGCTGGTTTTGCTTTTAGTAGTGGCATGGCGGCAATTGATGTTGTGTGGAGAAGCATCCTACGCCCAGGAGATACAGTGGTTGCTGTATCTGATATCTATGGTGGATCATATGATTTATTAACCAGCACTTATCAAGAGTGGGGCATTAATGTTATTTTTGCTGATTTAACTGATATCCAAAATTTACAGAATATTGTTAATGACCAAACTGTTAAATTGGTTTGGTTAGAAACGCCAAGCAACCCATTATTAAGATTGGTTGATGTTGCCGCATTAACTCAAATTGCTCATGAGCATGGTGCATTGGTTGGCATTGATAATACATTTGCTACACCATATTTGCAGAATCCATTTGATGCTGGTGTCGATGTTTTAATCCATTCCGCTACCAAATATTTATGTGGTCATTCTGATGTTTTAATGGGCATTGCTGTTGCAAATGATGAAGTCATTGCGCAAAAAATTGCTGATTTGCAGGTGAATGGTGGAGCAGTCGCAGGGCCAATGGATTGTGCCTTGGTTTTAAGAGGAATTAAAACATTGGCTGTGCGCATGGATCGACATTTATACAATGCTCAAATCATTGCGGAGCGTTTAGAAAATCATCCTGCTATTGAAAAAGTTTTTTATCCTGGTTTAAAAAGCCATGAGCATTATGAGTTAGCTAAAAAACAAATGCGAGGATTTGGTGGCGTTGTATCCATTTATTTAAAAAATAATACAATATCAGCAGCAAATACAGTTATTAAAAGTTTTAATATTTTTCAAATGGCAGCCAGTTTAGGCGGAGTAGAAAGCTTGGTAAATCACAGTTATAGCCAATCTCACAGCGGAATGAGCCATGCCGTTAAAGAAAAACTTGGCATTAAAGAAGGTTTATTGCGTTTTTCGATTGGCATCGAAGATGTTGAAGATATTTGGCAGGATATTGAGCAAGCTTTAAACCAAAGTGTTAATGAATATCGTGGCTGAGGGAATATATGAAGTTAATGATTAAATTGATTGTTGGGGTGCTGATTGCTGCAATTTTGTATATCGGCGCCTCGCCTTTTGTAACGCTTTATCACATTAAAAGTGCTGTTGATGATAAAAACAAGGAAGAGCTTCTAACGTATATTGATTATCCTGAGTTACAAAAAAATTTGAGTGTTCAATTGGAAGATCAAATTCAGAACTTTCTGGGCGTGGAAAGCAATACCGATTTGGGTAATTTATATGATAAATTAATTGGCAAGAAACTCAGTCCACTGGTTGAGCAGGCCAGTGAAAAATATGTTACTGAGCAGGCTTTGAAAGAAGTGATGAATTTAGCTGTTCTTTATCAAGAGCAGAAACATGCCAATAAAGAATCAAATTCTCAGGCAGTAGCAGGGGCAGAAAATACGAG